>DATDNH010000136.1:0-16634 GCA_036518395.1 Candidatus Angelobacter sp.
GTCACTGTGGAGGACATGCACGCGGTGCAACAGGAAGTTCCCGGGGTTCAGGCCGCCTCGCCCATGATTGAGCTTCACGAGCGCATCCCCGTGGGCGATGGCAGAGAACGTGACACGCTCATTCTGGCCGTTGATCCCGATTATGCCATCATTCGCAATCTGGATATTCTTGCTGGACGCTTCCTTGATTCAGAGGATTCCATGTCGCGAGCCCATGTGGCCGTAGTCACGCAGATGTTCGCCCGCCAGGTCTATTCCGTCGAGCGCGCCGCAGTCGGCAAGGAAATCAAGATCAAAAGCGTACCCTTCGTCATCATTGGTGTTTTCCGCGAACGGGTAGAAACGTTTGGACAATCGGAGATCGCCGGCAACACCATTCTGATCCCCTACAAAACCGGCCACGCTCTAAGCGGCGACCTGCCGGTGAAGCAGCTTTTCTTTTCCGTCTCTGACGCCGGAGATGTGCCTCGCGCCACGGCCATGATTCAGAAGATCATCCAATCGCGCCACCGTCCCGAGTCGGTCTATCGCGTAGACAATCTCACGCAGTTGCTGACCGTAGCGGCGCGCATCGCCAATGGGCTGACTGTGGTGTTGCTGGCCATTTCGCTGATAACGCTCATTGTCAGCGGGGTAGGCATCATGAACATCATGCTGGCCAGCGTGCGCACGCGCATCCGCGAGATCGGTATCCGCAAGGCCATCGGTGCTACCAACCGTGAAATCAAGCTGCAATTCCTTACTGAGGCAATCCTCATTTCGGTTACTGGTGGTCTGGTCGGAACTGTGCTGGGCCTGGCAGTACCGTTCTCGGTCAGGTTCTTTACTGAATATCGAATTCCCATCTCGGGCTTGTCTGCCGTAATCGCCATCTTCGTGGCATCACTTGTAGGCGTAATCTTCGGCACCGTCCCCGCCACCCGCGCAGCGCAATTGGACCCGGTAGAGGCGCTGCACTACGAATAAGCAATTAGCAAATAGCAATTAGCCAAATCAGTGGCGTCAGTGGTAAGGTTTGCCAATTGCTAACTGCCACTTGCTATTTGCTCCAAAAACACAAAAGCCGGGCTGGTTCGCCCGGCTCCCGCTGCTTTGTTCAATGATGCGGTTACATCACCAAAGCTAGACTCTCAAGTTCCTTGTGCAGAGCTTCCACATCGCAATTGCTTTCGATCCGTCCCGCTGCATCCAGTGCCGATTCCGGCGAAATTCCGTACCCACGTCCAGTAAGAAACATCTTTAGTAATTCTGCTGTCTGAAAGGAGTCCAGTCCTCCCTGGAGCAACTCGTTCCGAAGCGCCGCCACTTCAGCTACCGAGAATTTTTCTGTCATAGGTCACCTCCGACCCATTTTTACTTCGCTACACATTTAGACACATATTCGAGCAACTTTGTTGCAGAAAAAAGTAACATCACCTGACCGAAGTAACTGGCACAAAAGTAATTAGGTTGCCTGAGTACCCGGATTTTCCACATATTTTTTAACAGTCCTTTACTTATGCAACGGACGCATAGATTCATCGCAGCGCGAGGAACGTCTGTCGACGCCCCACCACGCGCAAAGACAAAAAACCAGCGCGTGGCGGGAAGCCCCAGGGCCGCCCGCCGGCGCGGACAAGCAAACCGCCAGACGCCGATGACTGCGAATGGGTCAGTTTCTTCAAAACTGGCCCAATATCGTTACTCTGCCATCTTGCTCAGGTGCAGATCGAAAATCTGTTTCGGCAACAAAGACGTGAGTTCAAAGGCGCGAAATCTGTCGCCCGTCATTTCAGTTTGCCGATACAGGCCCGGCTCGCTGTCCACCACTTCATGCGTGGATTTCCAGTTATCTACGAATTCCTGGGCTTCTTTCACATCAGCATTGCCGGAACTACCTTTTGCGCCGAAAGCTTCAGCCGCATAAGACTGCAACAGCTTTGGCCAGTATTTGCTCAACAGCTCTTTGCTGGCGAAAATATCGGCCCAGACGATGCGGCCTTTCACCGCCACCACAACGCCCACAGCATTTTGATCGCGCAACTGTTTGATCACGCTCTCAAACGATTTATCCACTGGATCAGTGATGGACTTAAGTTCCTTTTGTACCGTTGAGTCTTCCTGCACTTTCGCTAGAGATGATGTGCTATTCAATCGCCGAAGGGCATCAGCGCCCGAATGTGTGACCTCCACTGGCGCTCCGTTAACTTCGACCGTCTCCGTAGCTCCGTCAACAATCCCAGGAGTGCCGCTCGTGGAACCACCATTTGTGGAACCAGCGGCGATGCCTGGAGCTGTAAGTGCCAGGTTGGCGGTTGTATTTGCGTTCTGGTTCTGCACCGCGTCCCAAACTTGCTGTTGGTTCTTTGCCAGGGCCTTACCGCGCACTGCAGGCGCCGCCATCAAATAACTTCTCGACTCGAACTTGCTCGACGTCTCCGTCCATCGTCCGTGTTCCACACAGAAAACTGAGAGGTCCACAGGATCACTTTCAGGAGCAATAATGCGGTCCTTACCAACGATCCGGTCCTGTTTCCCTCCGGTTACGATCTCCCCCGCGAGCAGGATCAGCGGACGTTTGGAGTTGTTCACCAGCACGAGCGTATTCACTTGCGCCCCGCTCGGCGGATGGTACTGTTGCGGGGGACGCCGCACCATGGTGTGCATGTTTCCCACCTCCGTAACTACTACCTCTCCGGAGTGGATACCTTCATCGAGCGTAATAAAATCGCTGGTATCGTGCGTCTTGCCGGCCACGACCGGGAAAATGGTCAGGTTGCCATGTGAGATCGGCGCCAGCACCTTGAACTCGCTATTGTCAGGCGCTGTGCCTCCCTTACCGGGAGCGCCGGCCGCGACGAGCAACAGCACAGGTGCTACTATCATCAATGTGCCCAGGATCAACTTCGGTTTCATAGGAAGTCCCTCCCCATCGCTCAGGGAACGTAAATAGGCAGACTTCTTGCGCTGAAAATTGATACCATTCGGGGAAGCATGACTGTCGGGTCCAAGGCGGTCGAGGCGGCAAAACCAGCCATTCGCGCGCTGTTTGAGAAAAGCCGCGCCACCCGCTACGGCCTCTCGGAGGCCGCCTTCATCGCCGTTCTGGAGCAGGTGGCGGAAAAGTATCTACCCGGCGCAGCCCTTCCTGCCAAACTGGAGCTTTGGCAGAGTCTGCGCGTGGAAGAACTGGCGCTCAGCCGCGGCTGCGTCGCCGGAAATGAACTCGCCTGGCAGGAATTCCTTACCCGCTTTCGCGAAAAGCTCTACGACATCGGTCGTGGCATCACCAAGGAAGATTCAAGCGGTCGCGAGCTGGCCGACTCGCTTTATGCCGATCTCTACGGGCTTTCAGAGCGCGAAGGCCGTCGCGTCTCCCGCCTCAGCTTCTACATGGGACGCGGCTCCCTGGAGGGCTGGCTGCGTACCGTAGTGGCCCAGGAATTCGTCAATCGCTATCGCAAACAAAAACGCCTGGTAAGTCTTGAAGAAGAGACTGAAGAGGGAGTACAGTTTGCTTCAAGTGAGTCGTTTTCGACGCTCTCTGTGGATGGTCGTTTAGGCCAGGCAACGGACGACGCTTTGGGCCGCCTTCCCGCCGAAGACCGGCTCATCCTTGCGGGGTACTATCTCGATAATCGCACCTTGACCGAAATCGGCAGGATGCTGGGTGTACATGAGTCCACCGTCAGCCGCCGGCTGGAAAAGCTGCTGAAATTGCTCCGCAAACACGTGGTCTCCGGGCTTCAGGCCAGAGGCATGAATCGCGATCAGGCCGAAGAAGCTCTGGATGTAGACGTAAGGTTTTTGACAGTGGACGTGCGAACCAGGCTGCAAGAAACACGATCTCGAACGTTCCAAGAAGATAAGGGTTCCGATTAAGAAAATGCAGGAAATCTCCAATTCGTTGCGGCAAAGACTGGGCGCCAGGCCCCAGCCTCAGACCCATCCTGATCCCGATACTCTGAGTGCTTACGTGGAGCAGGTATTGTCTCCGGCGGAGCGAGTCCGGATCATCGAACATCTGGCTGACTGCCGGGATTGCCGTGAAGTGGTTGCCCTGAGCCTGCCTCAACTTGCGCCGCAACAGCCCGTCCTGCAGGTAGCCCCGCGCTCGCGCTGGTGGGCGCCAGCTTATCGCTGGGCGACCTTGGCAGCTGCCGTTGCCGTTGCTACTACTTTGATTGTGGAGAGGCCCTGGCAAAAACCATCCCAGCCCACGCCGTCGCGCCAGGAACAGGCCGCGGCGCCTTCCGGGAAGACTGAATCAGCAAACCTGTCTCCGAATCAGCCTGCAGGTTCACCGACCGAAACCGCGCCCGCAACACGGTCTGCGGCATCAACCGCCGCGCCGAAAACGCCGGCAACGCCTGTGACTGCCGATGACAAGGCTTTGCAGGCAACAAGCCAGCCTGAGCTTCGCGGCCAAAACACGACAGAGAGTTCGCCGTTGCCGCGGGCTGCCAGGCCACGAATCGTGGGCGGTGCTGTGGGTGGCGTCTCTGCAGGAACCGGCGGATTAGCCGTTCACCAGGCAGTCGCACCAGCCACGCTCATGGCAAGTCCGGCTGCTACGCCTCCGCCGCCACCGAAGGCTACGGATGGAGAATTGAGGGATACATTCAGCCAGAACGGCGCAGCGTCGAAGGAGACTGTCGAGGTTACAGCCGCAGCAGATAGTGTGCTGCCCTTAGCACCTCAACCTCAGCCCAAACAGGATACGTCAAGCGTTCGCAAGTTTACTCCACCACTGTCCTCCACGGGCACGCAGAATGCGATGGCTCCTGAGATCGTTGCGCCCAATGTCTCACCTTCGCAGCCGCCATCCCCCGCAGACAACAGCCTGGCAAGGATGAGGTACCTTGGTGAGAAGAAAGGCAAGTCAAAACTCGAGGCGACGAAGTCAGCAGTGGTCGACGCTGCAAAGAAAGTGATGGAAGCGGCAAATCCTGTAAAGCCGCCTTCAGGGGCTGCCCAGGGATTCGTCGGCCCCGCAATGGCACCGCCCCGGGAGGAAGCCGACACGCAGAGTGAATTCAGGCGCGAATTACGGCAGCAGCCGCGGTGGACCATCGGATCGAAAGGGGAGTTGCTGATGAAATCGGATGCAGTAAGCCAGTGGCATGAGGCTTACACACAAAATCCGAATGTTCAATTCCGCGTTGTTGTCACTGAAGGTCGTCAGGTGTGGGCGGGCGGAAGCAATGCCACTCTAATTCATTCCTGGGATGGCGGCGTCAAATGGGACACGATGAAAGTTCCCGACGCCGGTGACATCACCCAAATCACCATAGATGAAGGCTGGCAGGTGAAAACTTCCAACGGCCAAACCTTCGTCAGCACCGACCACGGCCAGACCTGGGTCCCGCTGGAACAGCCAAAGTAGAGGCGTTTAGCAGGCGTGAGCGTAGCGGGAGCCTGCTGCCGATATCCTGAGCCAAGCGAAGGATCTGCATTTCGAATCACCGCGATTGATGGATCAAGCTGAAACCAACGATCCCACCTTCTCTCCCATCACCACGCGCTTGATGTTTCCGTGCACATTGAGATTGAAGACCACAATCGGCAGATTGTTTTCGCGGCAAAGTGAGATCGCCGTGGCGTCCATCACTTTCAGACCTAGCTTGAGTATCTCCAGGTAGCTGATGCTCTCAAACATCTTGGCATCGCTGACGAGGCGGGGATCAGCGTCGTAAACACCGTTGACGCGCGTCGCTTTCATGATCACATCTGCGTGGATCTCCATCGCGCGCAGAGATGCGGCAGTATCGGTAGAAAAATACGGGTTGCCGGTGCCTCCCGCAAAGATCACCACCCGCCCTTTTTCCAGGTGACGCAGCGCCCGGCGACGAATAAAGGGTTCCGCGACCTGGTTCATCTCCAGCGCAGACATCACGCGGGTAAAGACGCCTTGTTTTTCCAGTGCGTCCTGAAGCGCAAGCGAGTTGATCACAGTGGCGAGCATGCCCATGTGATCGGCGGAGACGCGGTCCATATCGCGGGCCTGCTCGGCTACGCCGCGAAAGAAATTTCCGCCTCCCACGACCAGGGCAATTTCAACACCCAGGTCATGAACGTCCTTGATTTCAGCGGCAATTTGATGGATTCGGCTGGTGTCGACGCCAAATCCCTTATCTCCGGCCAGCGCCTCGCCGGAAAGCTTAAGCAGGATCCGTTTAAACGCAAGCTGCATGTCGAGTTTCAGTATAAATGCAAGCAGTTGGCAATTAGCAATTGGCAGTTAGCCGCTTTTGGGCTGAACAAGCGAAAAGGCGGCAACTCGCGTCGCCGCCTGGTTTTTGCTTTTGGTTTTTGAGCTAGCAGCCAGCGGCCGGGGCCCGCGACGCGCAGTGCTTTTTCGCGTGGCGGGGTGGAAGAAGCTAGGAGCTAGTAGCTGGTGGCTTACCGATCGCCACTGTCTCGCCCACATCGCCCACCTTAAACCGGGCAAAGCGGCGAACAGAGATGTTCTCGCCCAGCTTGCCAATCTTGCTGGCAATAAGCTGGCTCACGGTGATTCCCGGCTCCTTCACAAAGGGCTGGTCGTAAAGGCAAACCTCTTCATAGAATTTGACCATCTTGCCTTCCACGATCTTCTCGACCACATTCGCAGGCTTGCCGGTGGATGCAGCCTGGGCGCGGTAGATTTCCTTCTCCTTTTCGTACGCGTCAGGAGTCACGTCTTCCTTACGCACGAACTTGGGATCGGCGGCGGCGATGTGCATGGCAATATCTTTCACCAGGTCTTTGAAGTCATCTGTGCGGGCGACAAAGTCGCTCTCGCAGTTGACCTCCACCAGCACGCCGATTTTTCCTCCGGCATGGATATAGCTCCCCACTGAGCCTTCACTGGTGATGCGCGCGGCTTTCTTTGCCGCAGTGGCAATGCCTTTCTTGCGCAGCAGAATCTGCGCCTGCTCCACGTCACCCTTGGCTTCCGTGAGGGCGTTCTTGCAATCCATCATGGGCGCGCCGGTAAGCTCGCGCAGTTTTTTGACCTGCCCTGCTGAAATGTTCACTGTCGTTGTACTCATGATTCCGTTATTCCGTTCTTAAAAATGCATGACCCTGATTAATATGCGACCCGCGCCATGCTTGCCTGCGCGGGTCATTTAATGGCTTCGGTTAATTGGCTTTTGCCGTTTGGGTGTCGCTTTTCCTGTAACCTGTGGCCTGTTGCCTGTGGCCTGTCTTAACTACTGCCTTTATGCGCCACATCCAGTTCGGGCAGCTCTGGCACATCGGGCTGCGGCTCTGCTGCGGCCGGAGCCTTCCGAATCTTGCCGCCCAGCACCTCTTCCATGTCGAGCTCTTCCTCTTCGGCCAGATCGGCGGAAGTGGGAGCGGGTGCTGGAGCTTCAGTCACGGTGGCAGCTTCGGCGGCAGCGGGAGCGCCTTCGCCCTGAGCGGCGATTGCGCCGGCAATCTCCGCAGCCTGCTTGTCTGAGCCGGCCTGCACGCCTTCAGAAACTGAATCGGCAATCTTGGATGCAAACAGCCGGATCGCCCGCAGCGCATCGTCATTCCCGGGGATCACCCAATCCACCTCAGTGGGATCGCAATTGGTGTCCACCACCGCGACCACCGGAATCCCCAGTTTGCGCGCTTCCTTTACGGCAATCGCTTCCTTGTTGGAATCAATGACGAAGAGAATGTCCGGCAGACGATTCATTTCCTTGATCCCTGCCAGATTGGCCTGAAGATGCTTGCGCTCGCGTTCCAGCTTGATAACTTCTTTTTTGGGCAGCAGCTCGTAACGGCCATCTGTGGCCATCTCATCCAGTTCCTTCAGCCGCTTTACCGATTTCTGCACGGTGACCCAGTTGGTCAGCAGTCCGCCCAGCCAGCGGTTGTTCACAAAGAACATTCCGCAGCGGGTGGCCTCTTCTGAGATCGCATCCTGGGCTTGCCGCTTGGTACCGACGAACAGGACTGTCTTGCCTTCCGCCGCGCCGTCCTGCACGAACTTGCTCGCGTCCTTGAACATCTTGAGCGTCTTTTGCAGGTCGATGATGTAAATTCCGTTTCTCTCCCCGAAGATGTATTCCTTCATCTTGGGGTTCCAGCGCTTCGTCTGGTGCCCGAAGTGGACGCCCGCTTCGAGCAGTTCCTTCATGGTGATAGTTGCCAAATTACCTCCTTAGTGAATTGCATCCTTCGCGACTGTATTGCTCGCTCGGGATTGATTCCCTTGTCCGCTCCCGGCAGAGCGGGAGGGAAGATTTTTGTCCCGGTTCACTGCTGCCCGGCTCACCTGCGGGACGACAGGCGAGAGGCCAAAACCTTAAACCCAAAAATATGAGGACGGTATCAGCGTCCTCCTGGAATTCCTTATCTCTTGCTGAACTGGAATCTCTTGCGCGCGCCTTTTTGTCCGTACTTTTTGCGCTCTTTAGCGCGGGCATCGCGCGAAAGGAATCCTTCCGTCTTCAGCTTCTTGCGCAGTTCCGTGTTGAACTCGAGCAGCGCGCGCGCGATTCCCATTCTCAGCGCGCCTGCCTGCCCGTTCACTCCGCCGCCGGAAACATTGGCCACAACGTCAAACGTTGCGGTGGTTTCGGTGGTGACCAGCGGCTGCTTCACTTCCACGCGCTGCGCGTCCGTGGCGAAGTACTGCTCAAAAGGGCGTCCATTCACTTGAAAGCTTCCGCTTCCCGGACGCAGAAAAACCCGGGCCACGCTCGACTTGCGCCGCCCCGTACCGTAATACTGAACTGTTTCAGCCATTCTTAGATATCAGCCTTTGATTTCAAAATTACCCAATTACGAAATGACTCAATTACCAAATTCTCCGAGCGTTAGCTCACGGCCAATTGCTCAGGTTTTTGTGCCTGATGCCCGTGCACATCGCCCTTATAAACTTTCAGCTTCTTGCCCATGCTGCGGCCCAGCTTGGTCTTCGGCAGCATGCCCAGGATCGCGTCCTGCACCACCTGCTCCGGACGCCGTCCTAAGCGTTTGCGGAACTCTTCCTCGCGCAGCCCGCCGGGATATCCGGTGTAGTGCCGGTAGACCTTCTGCTGGGTCTTCATGCCGGTGACGCGGATCTTCTCCGCATTGATCACAATCACGTGGTCGCCCAGATCGAGAAATGGCGTGTATTTGGGATTGTCCTTCCCGGAAAGGATCCTGGCCACACGCGTGGCCAGCCGGCCCAGCGTCTGCCCTGAGGCATCCACCACATACCACTTGCGCGCAATTTCCTGCCCGCTTGGAAAACGGGTTGACATTCTTCCAAACTCCTGAGAATAAAAACGCTAAGAAAGACCGCTCGATGACACCGCGTACCTACTTCCGATGGGAAGACACAAGGGCGGGCAACTGCATGAGCAGTAAGGTTTAAGCATACTGAATGCACGCCGAAGATGTCAACGTTCATCGCAGGCAACGGGTCACTTGAGTGATACCTCACTCTCCGTAGCATTCAGTAAGCGGTCTCGGCTATCGAATACCGTTTAACCTGAGTCATTCCGAAGCGCCCGTAAAGCGAACGCGCGTTTTTGACGCGGGGTCCCCAACGCGCGCGGTTCTTTGTTTTGCGCGTGGTGGGGTGCTCTTTAGCGCGTTCGTAGGGCCGAGGAATCTGCTCCGCTGCACTCAAGGACGACAAGGCCTCCCGCAGCCCAGCCCAGAAACTTTCCCGCACTCCGTGTTTCATTTCGGTTGTACACTACCGTTCGCCATGAAGAGGTTCGTCATCACATTGCTGTTCCTGTTTGCCGCTGCTGCACTGGCCGTCGCATCTGATCAAAGCAATCTCAAGGATGCGCTCCAAAAACAGTATCAAAAGCGCGTGCTCGTGCCGCGCTTTCCATTTCAGGGACATGAGCAGGATTTCGACTCAGCCGGTAAACCCCTTCAAGATCCACCGGCAAACAAATGGAAGGTGTATGGACCTGTCCTGATCAGGAAAATCAGTCTGGATAAGGACAAGCTGCGCCTGGAAGGCCCACGTGTGGCAGTAGTGTTAGATGCAAATCACAAGATCACTTCCGCAGTGGAGTTGAGCAAGCCGGTCGAATTCAAAATCCGTCTGGACCATCCATTGAACTCCGCCGACGATGCGTCGGAAATTCTGAACCGCGTTTTCTTCCTTGATCCTCAGACTTCCGACTATCAACTGCCTGAATACCGGCGCCCGAGGACTTTCCTGCCCGCCGAAATTTATCGTGTTGCTCCGAACAATGGAATCAGTGCCCCCAGGGCCGTCTACACACCTGATCCCGACTACTCGGATGAGGCCAGGAGGCGCAAATACCAAGGCACGGTGGTGATGAATGTGGTTGTTGATGAAGCCGGCAATGTCTCCAGGATCAGCATTGCAAGGCCGCTCGGCTTGGGCCTCGACGAGCAAGCGGTGGAGAAGTTGAAGATCTGGAAATTTAACCCTGCCATGCACAACGGGCAGCCCGTGACCGTGGAGGTCAGCGTCGAGGTTACTTTCAATTTGTACTAGGGCATTGTCACGTATGAAGCCTGCTATTGTTCTTTGTCTAGTTTTCATTGCTACGAGAGTTTTCGCGGCTGCCGATCAACTCGAAACCACGCTCAACCACCAATACAAAGATCGCATCTATACGTTCCGCCAGCCCATGACCGCGCCAGTCCAGCAGTACGATGCGCAGGGCAACTCTCCCACCGCGAGCGCGCTCGGCCCCTGGACCGTCTACGGGCGCATGCAAATCAGAAAAATCAAGGTGGAGCGCACCGGTGTGATTATCGAAGGCCAGAGGATAGGAACGAAGTTTGGATCTGCCTCGGCGGTTGTGCCGGTCAAGTTGAAAGATCAGGTCACGTTGCAAATTTCTGTCAATGGAACACTTCAATCAGCAGGGCAATTTAATTCCATTTTGGAACACATCTTTGCTTTTACAAAGGAAGATTTTCTTGCCTCCTTACCCGAATTCTGGCGCGCCTACGCGCAAGTTTATCTGAAGTCTTATTCCGACGATGGTGAAATGATTGAGTTCAAAACACCGGGTGAGGTCAGGCAAGAGTATCGTAAAGAACCCCTGGAGGAAGCACCTCCCGGGGTGGAAACACTCAAGCCTCGACGCGGAATCACGCCGCCTCAGCCCAAAAACACTCCCGACCCGCAGCGTACGAAAGCCGCCACCGAACAGGAGTTGTTTGGCATCCTTTTACTGACAACGACGGTGGACGAAACTGGCAGAATAACCGGCGTTCGCCTCGTGCGGCCTTTAGGCCTGGGGTTGGAGGAATCCTCGGCAGACACGGTGCGGACGTGGCTCTTTAAGCCTGGAACCAAGGACGGTAAGCCCGTAAAAATCAAAATGGACATGGATATCGAATTTCATCAATACCACTGAGCCACGTTTTGTTTGCGCGTCCAGCCGCCTGAATTTGCGGCAAAATCACATCTTGTCATTCCGCCCCAGTCGAGGAATCGGTTTTTGACTTCCCGCTATTGCCTGTTGCCTGCTCTTTTCATGCCGCCCGCCGAATCTCGCCCGGTCCAACCCGTCTCCGCTCTGGCCGGAACAAAGTTACGACCGCGATCACCAGGCCGATCACTATGACGGCGGAAATCGTGGAGGCCCAATCCCATCCGTATTCATGCTGGGGACTTGTTTGCTGGCGTAGCTTTTGCAGCGCCTCTTCGGCCGTGTTCTGGCGCGCCGGACCGCTGTGTTGCATTGCGCTGATGCTCCTGTCCAGGTTATAGGACTGTACCAGCGCGTCATTCTGATGACTCGGATTCGGCTCATATTGTGCATCTTGTGCCGCCGCGGATATGGCCGCGAGGGCCAGTACGAGCAAGCCACTCTTCAACCAACGCAGATTTGTTTTCATTTCGATCCCACCTCAGAAGAAGGATGCTGCAACAGGGGCAGAACCACGCAGCAGGATTCTCTATTAATAGATGCGATGAAAGAGCGGCGTGGCCTGCCTGATACGTGTCAACACGTCTCCGCCCCGGCTGGGTGTGGAGCGGCGTGGATTCGGCGGCTGGATAGCGTTGGATCTTGTTTCGAAATCATTCAGCTGACAGGTACCCCGACCCTACTCCAGCAATCCGCTCAGCCAGTGCATGATGTTGAGTGTGAAGTTCTGATTGTCTCCATCACCCAGCCCGACCTTCTGCGATAGTGGATGGTCTTTGAACATGGCTTGGCGCAGCACAGATGATAAAAATGAGCCATTGCCAATCACTACGACGCGGCCCTTCCCCAACGTGAAAGCCACGGCAACCCGCGCTTTGGGCGCAGGCGTGCTGAAGGACGGCACGGTAATTGGTTGTGATTCCGTCGCGCCATTGCTCTTTACTTCCTTATGCGCTTCGGCTTCCTGTTTCCTTACCAGCCAATCCCGGGAAATCATGACCGCCTTTTCCGAGCAGTGCACCAGAGCAATCACATTGTCGGGTGCCTTCACGATGGAGCTGGCATGGTCCAGAGTAATCGTGTCCACGCGTTCCGATTCCACGCGGCCAGCCAGAATGGTGTGACTTGCGAGCATTTCCTTCTCTCGGGTAAAAGTCAGAAGCTGGGGTCCAGAAGGCTGTGCAGGCCCGTTGGCCGGGCGCAGGTCGCGGTCGAGAATCATATCCTGGCTGAACGCTATGCCCAGACGATTGAGCAGCATGTCCCCTGACTCCGCCTCGAGGGAACCTGCGGCGAAAAGAAGCGAACCCCCGGCCGCCAGCCAATCTTTCACTGCTGCCGCCTCCACATCAGTAAAGAGCGGCTGCGGATTCTCATGCCAGGAGAGCGGCATGAACATTCCTGGGTTCATGATCACCAGGACTTTAGCTTTACTCAACTCCTCGTACCTGAATGGCTCGCTCAAAACCACCACGCGGTAGCCATCCATGGAGACGAGTTTCACAAACGCTTTGTCAAAATGGGAATTGCCATGCCCTTCGTCGAGTAGGACCACCGGTCCTGATTCCAGATACGCCGGATGGTCCAGCTTCGGCGCATAGGTTTCATCATCATCAATGCTCGTTTTGACGAGCTGTTCCGTGGTCTGCCTGGGCTGCTGACCAGGAACTATGAGCGGATACAGAATGGCGATGAGCCACAACCAACGCTTCATCATGCTCCTGCCCCTTTCGCGCATCTGGTTTTGAAGAGGGTTTATTGGAAGGGGCTATTTTCTCACGTTGAACCAAGCCGCGTTTTGCTTTTCTGCCTTTCTTAATTCGCGTTCAGTCGGGCAAATTCGCGCCTAAACGGGTTTGCTTCTGCTTTTCAATCAACAATCAAAAATCTGAAATCTGAAATTTTCTATTCCCTATTCCCTGTGTGTTTTCTGCTGGTCCTCCGTCTTGCCTCCGTGGTTTTTGTTTTTGCTCTTGCGGTTGCCTTTGCTCTTCCCCCCCCAAAAGGGTTTTCTCCGTGTCTCTGTGCCTCCGTGGTGCAATTTTGCTTTTGGTTGTGGCTCCCTCTCCCTCGTGCCTCCGTGGTGATCCTTTGATTTCGTCCGTGGTAGATTTTGATTAGGTGCTCCAACTTAGCCAAGCCGGCAAACGTTTTGGCCCGAAAGTGCTCTTTCAGGACCTCGACTGGCTGATCACCTCGCACGATCGCGTGGGCCTGGTGGGCGCGAACGGCACCGGCAAAACCACGCTGCTGCGAATTCTTGCGGGCACAGATTCACTCGATTACGGCACCACCAGCCGGCAAAAGGGAATCGCCTACGGCTACCTGCCGCAGGATGGGCTCACGCTCTCCGGCCGCTCCGTCTTTGCCGAGTGTCTCTCGGTCTTCAGCCACATCCACGAAATCCAGCGCGAGCAGGAGGACCTGGCGCAACGCATGGCGGAAGTCCCGCCGGAGAGCGCGGAGTATTCGCAGATTGCCGAGCGCTTCCACCAGATTCAGGCAGAGCTGCATGCCCGCGACGGCTACGGAATCGAAGCGGAAGTCGGGGTGGTGCTGAACGGTTTGGGGTTCAAGAAAGAAGACTGGGAGCGGCGCACCGAAGAATTTTCCGGCGGATGGCAGATGCGCATCGCGCTGGCCAAACTTCTGCTGGCCAAGCCCAACCTGCTCCTGCTCGACGAGCCTACGAACCACCTTGACCTCGAATCGCGCAACTGGCTCGAGCAGTATTTGGCGGACTATCCGCATTCCTACGTGCTGGTCTCGCACGACCGCTATTTCCTCGACGTCACCGTGGACAAGATCGCGGAAATCTGGAACCGGAAAGTCCATTTCTATCCTGGAAACTACGAGAAATTCCTGGCGCAGAAAGCGGAGCGCCGCGCGCAGCTTGAGGCCGCGCACCGCAACCAGCAGGAAAAAGTTGATCAGCTCGAGGCCTTCATCAACCGCTTCCGCTACAAGGCCAGCAAGGCCAAACAGGTGCAGAGCCGGATCAAAGAGCTGGAGCGCATGCCGAAAATCGAAATTCCGCCGGACGAAAAGACCATTCATTTTTCTTTTCCCCAGCCTCCGGCCAGCGGACGCCTCGTCGCCGGAGCCAAAGATCTGGCCAAGAGCTACGGCGAAAAACAGGTTTTTGCCGGAGTGAATTTTGTGATCGAGCGCGGCGACCGCATTGCGCTCGTCGGCGTAAATGGCGCAGGCAAATCAACTCTGATCAAGCTGCTGGCCGGGTCGGAAGCGCCTACGTCGGGCGAGGTCAAACTCGGCCACAACGTCCAGGTGGACTACTTTGCCCAGGACCAGTACAAGGCGCTCGATCCCAATGTGCGCCTGCTCGACGATCTGTTTGAAGTAGCGCCGCGCTCCACCCAGACGGAGCTGCGCAGCCTGCTGGGCTGTTTCCTCTTTTCGGAAGACGACGTCTTCAAGACCGTAAGCGTGCTCTCCGGCGGCGAGCGCAATCGCTACGCGCTGGCGCGCATGCTTCTGCATCCATCGAATTTTCTGCTGCTGGATGAGCCCACCAACCATCTCGACCTCCGCGCCAAAGACGTGCTGCTCGAATCCCTGCAGAAGTTCACTGGGACAGTCGTGTTCGTCTCCCATGATCGCTATTTCATCGACAAGCTGGCAACGCGGGTCTTCGAAATCGGCGATGGGAAGATTGAGGTGTTCCCCGGCAATTACGAAGATTATCTCTGGCGCAAACAGGGTCAGGGTTCCGGGTGGAAGCCCTCGACTTCAGTCGGGGGTGAGCGGAGCGAATTGGAAGCAGTGTCATCCAATTCCGCTCACGTCGCGAAGCCTGAGCCGATCCTGGTTCTCACCGGTCCCAAGACTCACTCGCAAGAGGTAGCCGCAAAGCCACGCCGCCTGAACCCGATCAAGCTGCGGCAGATGAAAGAGCGCTGCCACGATCTGGAGGAAGAGATCGCTCGCCTGGAAGCAGGCATAGCCCACACCGAAGCGGCCTTGCAGAGTTTCGTCAGCGCCGAAGAAACCAAACGCCAAACCGACGCCCTGGCCCAACATCGAGCCGATCTGGCAAGCTGTATGGCCGAATGGGAAGAACTGGCCCAGGTGCTGGAGACGGCGGAGTAGGCGGGAACGATGGATCAGCGTTCCTGCATTGGTTTTTGGAAATAAGAACCTATTCTGCATTACTCGCTTTTGCCGATTATTCCTCTATTCCGCTCCCAAGTCTTGCATGTTATTGAAAACATGTATTTTATTTGGGAGCGGAATATTGAAAGTGCGATTTTTATTCCTCTATTCCGCTAACTTATTAAGCTTCAATAAGTTAGCGGAGGCAAAAACTGAAAAACTGCGTTTTTTCGAATTATTCCTCTCCTGGCTGGGTTTCTCTCAGAGGGTCCTGCCCTCGGCCGCGCTACGATCACGATCGGCAATCTCCTCCGCAGTATAAGGCTGGACATAGCGTTCCCAGGCATCCTGAAAGTCCTTGAAGACGTATCCTTTGATGTTCTTTTTAGAGCCGTCGTCGAAATTGCGGCTGAAAATTCCGAAGCGATCAAGAAGGTGTCCCAGGCTCTTGCCTGAACTCGTCTTCCAGCCCGCCCAGGGGCGGTTTTCCATGCTGCCGAGTAGAGGAAGAAGATCGCGACTCAACAGGTAGTCAGGATCTTTTCTTATGAAGAACCAGAGCCGGACATCGGCGAGGACCTGAACCGAAGGACTTCGATGGATCCTTTTGGAACAAGCGACGATTGCGGTGGCAACTTTCTGTGGCCACGATCCGCCGATGGCATTTGCGATCTGGAGCAGCGGTTCGAAGCAGTCGTGCTCGCGGGCGGTCAAGATCCTGGCGGGCAGCGCCGGTGGGCCCTGCTTCACCCTGGCGATGATCCATTCCGGCTCGGTGACGAGGCTGTCCAGCCATTGAAGGATGTTGACAGCGGCGCCGCGGGCAGTTTCAGGATCGAAGCGGCTGATGACCTGCGAAGGCTTCTTTCGGCTGAGCTGGATCGGAATACATCGCGCGGCCAGAGAAGGCGGCAGCGGAGCATTGCCGGAAAAAGCTTTGGGACCGAAGAGGCAATACTCTCGATCGCCGAGCACATAGGTTGCGTCCCTGCTGGTACCGGAATTCAGAATGGCCACGAGCTGCTGGCGCTCTGAAGGACCGAAGGTGTGTTGGCAATCATCGAGCAGGATGGTGAAAGGCGGCGGATAGAAGAGAGTCCCGTTGTGGTCCCTGACCTCGCCCATTGAGCGCCCCTCAAGCAGCTGATCGATCACGGTTGCGGGAGTGGATCCGGCAGCCATCCACGGCCAATCGCA
>DATDNH010000137.1:0-3781 GCA_036518395.1 Candidatus Angelobacter sp.
GTCGCATACGAGTCAGTATGCCCCTTCAATTCTGTTGAAGCTGTCTTCAGTTCCGTAATTGCAGGCAGCGTTTTGTCTTGTCGCATGAGCGCATAGCCGAGCGCGGAATGAGCAAGCCCGGAATATAGGCGGTACTGGTCATCATCCAGCTTGGTCTGCGTCTGAGGAAGACCCAAAGCTTTGCGTGCATAGGTTTCAGACCGGGTGGCGAGTGCCGGGTCCTGAAACTCGGCAAAAGCCACGGCAAGCACCACCAGTGTGCTCATGCCGTTAGGATCCGCAGCCAGCGCTTTCTCAGAAAAACTGGAGAGCCGCTTCGAATCCTGGAGTTGCGCCAGCGTGTACACGGCCATCTGCATCACCTGTTCCTGCAGACGCGAGTTGGGGAATGCAGCCATGTATTGCTCCACGTAGCCCATGCGTTTCTTCGCATCTTCTTCGGCCACGATCGCATTCAACCCGGCCGCCTCCAGGTATTCGTAACTGGAACGCCACGGGTCCTGGTCCTGCTTGATTTTCAATGCGAAGGCATCGTCTTCCATGCCTGCCGGCTTCGCCTGTCGCGCAATGCCATTGAAGGCCGCGCCGCCGCGCGAGGCGTACTCCACGATCTTGCCGTTGTCTTTCATCCTTTGCGCAGCCGTGGTCACGGAGAGCAGGATCTCCATATTGTTCGCTTGCGCCGCCACGGCTTTCTCTCCGTAGTCCAGCGCTTTTGCGTTGTCGCCCTGGTCAAGAGACTGCTGCGAAAGCTGCCAGTTACCGTAGGCGACGGCCTGTGGATTGGAAGCAAACTGTTTCAGGAAATCCTGCCACATGGCCACGCGTTTTTGCGCATCGGTTTCTGCGCTCGCGGCCTGAATCGCTTTTTCTTCAGGCGTTCCCGCAGGAATGATGATCTTTTCGATTTGGGCGCCGGCGGGCATGGTGGCCAGCAGAACGGCTAGAAGCAGATGCTTCATGGCGCACCTCCAGTGTTTAGCACCTACTATTTAGTACTTACCCGCAAGCAATGCAACATTTTTTTAACGCCACCTCACACCGCCGACCACTGGCCATTCTTCCCTGTAACCTGTAACCTGTTCCCTGTCACCTATGAACACCGTTCTGACCAAATCGCAAGGCGCTGTTTTTGAGATCACACTGAACCGCCCCCAAAGCCTCAATGCGTTGAATGACGAAATGATGCAGGACCTCTCCAGCACGCTGGACACCGCGGCAGCCGATGCTTCCGTGCGCTGCATACTTCTCAAAGGCGCGGGACCAAGCTTCATGGCCGGCGGCGACGTCAAAATGTTCCACCGTGAATTAGGAAAATCGTCTGCCGAACTGCATGGCCGCTTTCAGGAATTTGTGGGCGCGCTTCATCCGCTGATTGAAAAACTGGCCAACCTGCGCGTGCCGCTGGTAGCCGCCGTTCAGGGTGCAGTTGCGGGTTTCGGCGTCAGCCTGACCATGCTGTGCGACTTTGTTGTGGTCGCCGACGATGCTTACTTCACGCTTGCCTACATTCATCTGGGCACCACGCCGGACGGTTCCTCAACCTGGTTTTTGCCGCGCCTTGTCGGCCTGCGACGCGCCAAAGAAATTGCCATGCTCGGCGATCGCATACCAGCAGCAGAAGCCGTACGTTTGGGACTGGCATACAAGTCCGTGCCTGCGGCATCACTTGAAACCGAAGCCGCAAACCTGGCTGCCCGGCTGGCTTCCGGTCCGACCCGCGCTTACGGCAACACCAAAGCCTTGCTGCATGCCTCATTCAATCGAGGTCTCAGGGAGCAAATGGACGCTGAGGTCGCCAGTTTTGCCGAGTGCGCCTCTAACCCGGATTTCGCTGAAGGAGTTAAGGCGTTCGTGGAACGACGCAAAGCCACCTTCAGCGGCCGGTAAATCGTTCTATTGCTAACCGAACGGGAGCGAGTCCGTCCAATGTTTTCAGGTTGGGGGACTGACAAAACCGCCTGAAGATTGTTAACATCAGCAGAACCCAAAACTCAGCAAACTCCAGTTTTGTACCCGCCAACTGGCGGACGAGCAGCGGGTCCAGCCACTCATCCCAGATTCCCGTAATCCAGGTGCAGCGGTTTCAAACCAATTTTTATGTTTTTTGATTTGGAGGCATAACTTGAAAACCAGGTTGACGCATTCTACTGCCAGCGTGCTGGTTGCGATTTTCATGGCCGCTTCGATTGCGGCAGCGCAGGCAAAGCCTGTCCAGAAACCAAAAGCGGCGGCTCCCCATGCTGCCGTAAACATTCCCATCCCCGATATTCCGTACACCAAATTCGTGCTGAATAACGGCTTGACCGTTTTGGTCCATGAAGATCACAAAGCCCCGATTGTTGCGGTGAATACCTGGTATCACGTAGGTTCCAAAAACGAGAAACTCGGCAAGACAGGTTTTGCCCACCTTTTTGAACACTTGATGTTCAGCGGCAGCGAGAACTTCAACTACACCTATATCAACGCGATGGAACGCATCGGGGCCACGACCCTGAATGGCACAACCAACAATGACCGCACCAACTATTTTGAAAATGTGCCTGTCTCCATGTTCGATTACGTGCTCTTTGCCGAGAGCGATCGCTTGGGACATCTGCTCGGCGTCCTCGACCAGAAGAAACTTGACCTTCAGCGCGGCGTGGTGCAGAACGAAAAACGGCAGGGCGAAAACCAGCCTTATGGCGTCGTCGAGCAACTGGTAGTTGACAATACGTATCCCGCAGGCCATCCGTATTCCTGGACCGTGATCGGCTCGATGAAGGACCTGGACGCTGCTTCCATGAGCGATGTGCAGGAATGGTTCAAAACCTACTATGGGCCCAACAACGTCACGGTCGTCATTGCCGGCGACATTACCCCGCAGCAGGCACGGGAAAAAGTTGAGAGGTATTACGGTGATATTCCTCCCGGACCGCCCATCGCCAAGCAGGAAGTCTGGGTGGCCAAGGGAACCGGCACGCATCGCGGCTGGGTACAGGACCGCGTACCGCAAGCACGGCTTTATCGCATATGGAATGTGCCCCAGTTCGGCTCACCGGAAGAAGCACAACTGGACCTGGTAGCCCAGATCCTGGGTCGCGGCAAAACTTCTCGCCTCTACAAACGTCTTGTCTATAAAGACCAGACTGCCACCAGTGCGGTAGCCACGGATGACAATAACGAAATTGGCGGGCAGTTTGACTTCACGATTACCGCCAAACCCGATGCGGAGCTGAGCAAAGTAGAGAAAGCGGCCGACGAAGAGCTACAAAACTTCCTGAAGAACGGCCCCATGCAGGCCGAATTGGATCTGGCAAAGACGCAGATTTTCGGCAATTATGCGCGGATCGTCGAACGAATCGGCGGCTTTGGCGGCAAGAGTGATTTATTGGCGCGCTGTCAGACTTACACAGGAAATCCCGATTGCTATAAGGACTACTTGAAATGGGTACGCGCCGCTACGCCTGCCTCAGTCAAGAAGGCGGCCAACGACTGGCTCAGCGATGGAGATTACATCCTGGATGTGGAGCCCTATCCAGCCGCTCTCAAGGCCGTGAACACAAAACTGGATCGTTCTAAAGAACCGGCTCTGGGAAGCGCCCCATCACTTCAGCTTCCGCCCATGCAGAAGGCAACGCTCTCCAACGGTCTGAAAGTTGTTCTGGCCGAGCGCCATACTGCTCCGGTAGTGAACTTCACGCTGCTGGTGGATAGCGGATACTCTGCCGATCCTTCGACTGCGCCCGGCACGGCCAGCTTTGAACAGCGCATGCTGGAAGAAGGCACGCCAAGCCGTAAC
>DATDNH010000138.1:0-4837 GCA_036518395.1 Candidatus Angelobacter sp.
TCTTGCAGTCAGGACTTCCTGTTCCTGCTTGCGTGCGGCAGGCTTGCCTTTGATTAAATCCGCGGCCTTTTCCGCCACCATGATGGTGGGCGCATTGGTGTTTCCGCCGGGAACCGTAGGCATGATGGAAGCATCCACCACGCGCAAGCCGGTCACTCCATGCACGCGCAATTCAGCATCAACGACCGCGAGGGGATCGTTGCCCATCTTGCACGTTCCTACCGGATGGTAGAGGGTTTCCGTGACAGCGCGGGCATAACTCCGCAGGGCGCTATCACCCTGAACCGCGTCGCCGGGGAAAAGTTCGTGCCCGCGATATTTGGCCAATACGGCTGCGCGTCCAATTTCCCGCGTGAGCTTGATGCCCTCAACTATCAAATCGAGATCGCGTGCATCGGCAAAATAATTGGCGCGGATGCGCGGTGAATCCAGGGGATTGCTGGAGCGCAGGGTCAGAGTTCCCGTGCTGCGCGGATGAACCAGAGTGGGACCGAAAGTGTAAGCGTGTTTTTTCAGGCTTTCCTGGCCGTGGTTCTTGTAATAAGCGGGGGCAAAATGAAATTGAATTTCAGGAACGGAAGAGACGGAAGACGTCTTCACAAACCCGCCAGCCTCAGCCACGGGGGAGGTGAGCAGACCATTCTTGAAACACAAATAGCGAACCAGGCTGGGCAGCTTTTCCGCATTGAGCAATGTAATGGGTTGCAGGCATTCGTAGCTCAGCCCGACCGAAGGGTGGTCCTGCAAATTTTCTCCGACCCCCGGCAGGTCGCAGACTATCGGAATATCGAATTGCCGCAATTGGTTTGCTGGACCGACGCCGGAAAGCAGAAGCACCTGCGGCGAGCCGATGGCCCCTGCAGCCAAAATGATTTCGCGCTCCGCGCGCTCCTGCCGGCTGCCCTCACCCTGATGAAAGCTGACGCCCACGGCGCGCTTGCGATCGAACAAAATCCCGCTGACGTGCACATTGGTCAGGACCTTCAGGTTGGGCCTGCTCATGGCGGGACGGAGGAAGGCATCCGCGGTGCTGTGACGTCGACCGTTCCGTTGCGTGACCTGATAAAGCCCAAAACCCTCCTGCGACGCGGCATTGAAATCGGGATTGCGGGCAAATCCAGTTTGTTCAGCCGCTTCGACAAATGCTTCACTCAAAGGATTCACAAAACGGAGATTGCTTACATTCAGCGGCCCGCCAATGCCGTGATATTCGGAAGCGCCGCGTTCCTGGTTCTGAGATTTCTTGAAGTAGGGTAGAACGTCAGAATAGCTCCAGCCCGGATTTCCCAGTTCCTGCCAGCCATCGTAATCTTTGCGATTGCCGCGAATGTAAAGCATCGCGTTGATGGAGCTGCTGCCGCCCAGGACCTTGCCTCGCGGCCAGTACAGTTTCCGATTCTCCAGGTACGGCTCCGCCTCAGTGTAGTAAGACCAATCGCAGGCTGTCTGAAACAGCTTGGAGAACGCGACGGGAATGTGGATTTCGCGTTTTTTGTCCGGCCCGCCAGCTTCCAGCAGCAAGACCCTTACGGAAGCATCTTCAGTAAGGCGGTTCGCCAGCACGCAGCCCGCCGAACCGGCGCCGACGATGATGTAGTCGTACATTCTCCAATGACCTCAGCAGGAAAAGCTTACCACCGAACACGGCGACGATATTGATTTTGAATGGGCAGAGGAAAAACCAGACGGGGTTGATGCCTGTTTACGACATTTCTGATTAAGCTTCGCGTACCTCAGCAAAACACATGTATTTGGCTTTGCTGTGTGCGCGCCGCTTCCACTTCAAGAACAGAGTCGCATAGGAATCGGTGATGTATTCGGCCGGCGTGATCTGGAGGCGAGCGGCGATCGAGTCAATCCAATCTCCTGGGCCTTCGAGTTCGCAGAAGTTGCCGATGGGCGTTTCGTCGATCAGCAGGTGGCCGCGATCGTCAGTCCATTCGCTGCGAAATTTTTCGTAACGAAAAATGCTGCTGAATCCGGCGCACTCCAGAATGGCCATCAGAGCCTGGCCATCTTCTACGGGGGTTTCAATTTCCGGGCGCGATTTATAACGCCCGAACCTAGCCCTGCCTTTGAAGGTAATGATCCAGCGCTGGCCGTATTTCCTTACGCGCAGCAGGGCGCCTCGGCTGCGCAAAGGCTGGCCCGGCAGGTCATATAGGGTGTTCATCTCATGAGTACGCGGGGTGATCAGGTGAAATCCGGAAGCCCGCAGCCTGGCGGTCAGAGACCGGACATTGCCGATGCTGAACTTGATTTCAGTCTCAACCGCTGAACTCATTTGCTGGATTATATAGGCCTAAGAAACGGCAGGATCGATGTAAACTACAGAACCACCGTGTATATGCATCATTTTTGTGCATAAATTTGGAAATCGGCTTACAACTGAAGTCATGCGGTAGACATCGAAGGAAGGGTTACTGGAAATAGGGGCAATAGGCCAATCGCCCAAAAGACCCTGTAGAACACGCCAAGTCGTCAGGCCCCTGGGTAACACAAGCGTGGCAAAAATGCAACAAATTTATTTCTGAGCCAGGCTCGAAAAGTTGCACTTTTGTCCTTAAGATACATACAATTACCGAGAACAGTTTCTGTGGTGGGGGAGGTCAGAATTTGTTTCGTATAAGGAGTGTGAATGAACCGTGTACTGTCCATTCTGGTGGCAGCCTTTCTGTTGGTTGCCAGCGTGGGGGCGGCTCCAGTTCCAAATCACCCCGTACCCCGAGTTAAGCCACACAGCACCAGCAGACCGTACCAGGTGGGCAAAGCCTCCTGGTATGGCAAGAAGTTCTACGGCAAAGCTACCGCCAGCGGCGAGGATTTCGACATGTTCGAGCTCACCGCGGCTCACCGCCAGCTTCCGCTCGGCACTTACGTCAAGGTTACCGACCTGCGGAATGGCAAATGGGTGGTTGTCAGGATCAACGACCGCGGGCCCTACGTAAAGGGCCGGATCATGGACCTGAGCTATGGCGCCGCCCGCATGCTCGACTTCCACGCCGGAGTCGAGAGGGTCCGGCTGGACATAGTTGAGCCGGAAACCGTGGCTTCCAACCAGAACTTGACCGAATAGCCTATTATTCTTGTAGCTATGCCTTCCGCAACGCTACAAGGTCTCCGCGAACGCCTGATTGTCGCGCTCGACGTGTCTAGTGCGAGCGCCGCGCAGCGGCTCGTCCTCCAGATCGGCGATTCAGCCTCCATTTATAAGGTCGGGCTGCAACTCTTCACCGCTGAAGGCCCGGAGGTGGTGCGCGATCTGGTCGCTTCCGGCCGAAAGGTCTTTCTTGACCTCAAGCTTCACGATATTCCTAACACGGTCAGCCATGCCGTAAAGTCGGCAGTCGAACTGGGCGCGACCATGCTGACGGTTCACGGCAGCGGAGGCATTGCCATGCTGAACGCCGCAGTGCAGGCTGCCAACCACCGGCTCTCCATCCTGGCAGTTACGGTCCTGACCAGCCTGAATGACGAAGACCTGCAGGAGATCGGGTATTCCAGCGGGACGGTAGACCAGGCGTTGCGCATCGCGGCGCTGGCGCGCTCGACGGGGTGCGACGCTGTTGTGACATCCGCCAAAGAAGTTTCAGCCCTGCGCAAAATGCTGGGGGAAGGGTTCGGCATCGTAGTGCCGGGAGTGCGTCCGCAGGGAAGCGATCGCAACGATCAGCAGAGAATTGCTACACCGGCACAGGCAATTTCGTCCGGCGCAAGCCATATCGTGGTTGGCAGACCGATCACCCAGGCGGCAAATCCCGCAAATGCCGCCGCCGCGATCCTTGATGAGATGGCATCAGCGGCTACTGTTCGATAAATCTCGCGTTTTCTTCGGAGGTGGCTCTGCGAGACTTTTTAGGACCAATTAATCATCTGGAAATCCGCGCAACCGATGATGGCGTCCTGATCAGACTCCGAACCAAGCACTCCCACTTGCACGGTACCTTATCGGCTATTGCCGCAGCCGCAATCGTGGGTTTCGCTGGTTTCTCTTTTCTCAAAACCCTGATGCTCATTGTTTTGATTCTAATCGCGGCTATTCTGGCATTTCTTGGAACGGTGATTGAGCGGAGAATCCAGCTAAAGGTAACCAATCTGGAGTTCCAGACTTACGGAGGCTTTGGGAATGAGTTTAGAAACGTGCGCGCTATGCCCAGCGCCGACATACTATGGCTGGAGCACCAGGACTCCTCCGGTGGCGGGGACGCTCCAGACCATCCGGAAGGGCTGTACGCCGTCTTGCGTTGTGGCAGTTCGTGCGTTTTGCCCTACGTTGATCCCGGACAAGCGAATCAGGTGATTGACAGTATTGAGGAGCGCTTCCCGGACATGGCAAAGCGATGGCGGACGTCTCGCGGGCCCTTTGACTGCCATTTCATCACGCTTGGACTGAGTTCACAGAAGCCAGATTAAACTTAGACTAGATGGGGTCATTTGTAAGAGCGCGGTAAAACCAGTGCTGCTGACGCAAGAATGTGAGCCGCGCAGCGTTCCTCGGAAAACTTGTTCTTTCAAGCCGGCATGAATGGTCAAAAAGTGTCGCGTGACTATTCACGCCGGCAGTCCTAAAATCAGCACGGGACCTGTGAATAGCGTCTGAGTGGAGAGAGACCATGAAGCGTCTAATTCTTTTTGTTGTGATGATCGCCGCAGTTGCCACCGCGCAAACTGACAACAGCCAAAACGCTGTTTCCACCCAGACTGGATCCAAACAGATCACGATTCCCGCGGGAACCAAGGTGCTGCTTCACCTGCGCAGCCCGATCAACACCAAGAATGCGCGTGTTGGCGACGACGTCTACTGCGAAACCGCGTTTCCTGTCACTCAGGACAACGT
>DATDNH010000139.1:0-3512 GCA_036518395.1 Candidatus Angelobacter sp.
CTTCAAGGCGCAAATACTTGTTGCGCGAAAACTTTAAAAATCAGGCTGCGAACGGAAGGGATCTGCCGTTTGACGCAGGCCTCATCCGCTCCCAGGTCGCCTTTGGTTTTGGTTCTGGCCAAAGGCTAAAGGCCAAGTGCCCAGGCACTGTGGATTTGGATTTCGCTGTTGCCTGTGGCCTGGGTTTAGCTGGCAGCTGGAAGCCAGGAGCTGGCAGCTATTCTTCTATAATCGGTATTTAAGTCCTCGATCATGATTCAGACCCTCTTTGGACCGCCGGAACCGACCTTCCTGGAAAAGATGAAGGAGGCGGTCACCCGCACGCGTGAAAACCTCAGCGACAAAATTGATGAGATTGCCGCTTTCACCAAAGAGATCGATCGCCAGACGCTGGACGACCTGGAATCCATTCTGATCAGCGCCGACCTTGGGACAAAAACAACGGACGAGATCCTGCGCAATCTGCGCGAGCGCGCCGATCGCAAACAGATTAAAAATGTTGCCGAGTTGAAGCGGCTGATCAAAGAGCAAATTGAGGAAATTTTGAAATCCACTCCCGTGCGCGCAGGCAAGCCCCGAGCCGGTGAACCGGAAGTTGTGATGGTGGTTGGCGTGAACGGCACCGGCAAAACCACCACCATCGGCAAGCTGGCTCACGCGCTGCGCAGTGAAGGCAAAACGGTTCTTCTGTGCGCGGCAGATACATTCCGCGCCGCCGCCATCGAGCAGCTTGAAATCTGGGGATCGCGTACCGGTGTTGAAGTGATCAAGACCAAACCCGGCGGCGACCCTGCAGCCGTCCTGTTTGACACGCTCAATGCCGCCAAAGCGCGGCACAGCGACACCGTAATCGTCGACACTGCCGGACGCCTGCACACCAAGTCTAACCTCATGGCGGAACTGGAAAAGATGAAGCGCACGGCGCAGCGCATCATTCCCGGCTCTCCCCATGAGGTGCTGCTGGTCATGGATGCCACGACTGGACAAAACGGTCTTCAGCAGGCGCGCCAGTTCACAGACTCGGCGGGAGTTACCGGAATCGTTTTGGCCAAGTTGGACGGCACCGCCAAAGGCGGAGTGGTGGTGGCGATCTCGCGTGAGCTGGGACTTCCTGTACGCTATGTTGGCGTGGGCGAGAAGGCCAATGACCTGCTGCCTTTCAACGCGCACAATTTTGTCGAATCATTGTTTGCCGTGGAATGAACTTCAGCCCGCAAGACGAACAGTTCATGGGCCAGGCGCTGGATCTGGCGCGACAAGGCACCGCCCTGGCTTCGCCCAACCCGCGCGTGGGCGCCGTGCTCATCGATAGCTCCGGCCAGATCGCGGGCACAGGATTCCACACCTATGATGGCGTAAAGCACGCTGAAGTCCTGGCGCTCGAACGCGCAGGATCGAGGGCGAGAGGCGGAACGCTTTATCTGAATCTTGAGCCCTGCTGTCACTTTGGCCGCACTGGCCCATGCACCGATGTGATTATCGCGGCTGGAATCAAGCGCGTCGTGGCCGCAATGACCGATCCCAACCCGCTGGTCGCCGGTAAAGGAGTGGAGAGGCTGCGCGTGGCCGGCATTACGGTTGAAACCGGGCTCATGCAGAACGAAGCGCGCAAGCTGAATGAGGCTTTTGCAAAATACACGGTGCACAAGCAGCCGCTGATTACGATCAAATCCGGGATGACGCTGGACGGCAAGATTGCGCCGCCTCCCGGTGAATCTTTCAACCCTTCAGCGCTTGGTGCCGGCGGAGCCACCGGCGGCTGGATCACCAGCCTTGAGGCGCGCGCGCACGTGCAGGAATTGCGTCACGAATCGGATGCCATTCTGGTGGGCGTCGGCACCGTGATCGCCGACGATCCCCTGCTCACTGATCGCACTGGCCTGCCGCGGCGGCGTCCGCTGCTGCGCGTGGTGCTGGATTCGCGCCTGCGCCTGCCGCTCGAATCACGGCTGGCAAAAACCGTTCGCGACGATGTTGTGGTCTTCTGCTCCTTCGCTGAAGAGAATAAAAAACATGAACTGGAAAGGCGCGGCATCCGCGTGGAGCAGGTTGCCGTTGGCCTGGGAGATGGACGGCCGGACATGCTGCGCATCGCGCAGCGGCTCGGAGAAATGGAAATTACCAGCCTGATGATCGAAGGTGGCGCGCTGATCAATTGGATGGCGATTGCCACGGGCATCGTGGACAAAGTTTTTCTTTATTACGCGCCCAAGATTCTTGCCGGCACCGGATCCGTCCCTTTCGCCAGCGGCGCCGGATTCAAGAAAGTTGCCGAGGCCGCGCTGGTCAAAGACATTTCCATTCATCGCTTTGGCGAAGATTTTGCCGTCGAAGGATATTTGCGCAATCCTTACGATCCGCCGGTACCGCCGTCGGTCGTAAAAGCCGCAGAGCATGTGCCAGAGCCGGAACCAACAGCGAAAGAGCCAGCTTAAATGTTCACTGGTCTGATTATCGAAACCGGCCGCGTCGCTGCGGTACGCCGCAATGGCGGCAAGACGCGCATCACCATCGCCGCAAAACAGCTTCCGGCCGAATTGCATGTGGGCGACAGCGTCGCCGTGAGTGGCGTCTGTCTGACGGCAGTGGATGTAAAGCGGAATCACTTTTCTGCGGACTTGGCCGAAGAGACCCTCAAACGCACTTCGCTCGGAAATCTCAAAAAAGGCTCCCCCGTCAATCTTGAACTTCCAGCCCGAGCCGAGGACCGCCTGGGAGGCCACGTGGTGCAAGGGCACATCGATGGCACAGCCAGGCTTATAAGTTTGAAAAAGATTAAAGGTGGTGAAGACTGGCGACTTACGCTGGAACTCCCGCCAGAGCTAGAGCGCTATGTGGTTC
This sequence comes from Candidatus Angelobacter sp., assembly GCA_036518395.1. GTDB lineage: Bacteria > Acidobacteriota > Terriglobia > Terriglobales > Acidobacteriaceae > Angelobacter. The sequence continues at coordinate 2,842 of DATDNH010000139.1, forward strand.
CTCAGGGATCGATTACAGTTGAAGGCATCAGCCTTACGGTGGCGGACATTAAAGGCACGCGTGCAGAGATTGCCATCATTCCCCACACCTACAAAGTCACAAACCTGAACACGCTTCGCCCCGGCAGTCCGCTGAACGTTGAAGTGGATGTGCTGGCGAAGTATGCGGAACGGCTCAATACCTCCACCACGGAGGCACGGAGACACGGAGGAAAGCAAAAAGCAGGTTTGAGCGTGGAGGACCTAGTACGCCGTGGTTTTTGATTTTTATTTTCTTTAAACTTTGGTGCGCAATTCGCGTGGTTCAGGTGGTTTCCGTTTTTGCCCACCGGTCTTGTTCAAATTTCGCGTTGATTTGCGTTAATTCGCGGCTAATCAGGGTTGCAGTTGCATTGGCTACCTGTTGCCTGTTGCCTATGGCCTGTTGGCTGATCTGATCTGCGACCCTCTGCGCAATCTGCGGCTAATTTTCTAGGCCTGAGGCCTGTCTTCGAATCCCGGTGGCTGCTCTCCCGGCAAAATCAGCTCATCCAATTTCAAGAACTCCTGCACCACCTCTGCCGTGCTCTTCTCCATCTCCGCTACCGTGCCGAAGAAAATGACTTCGGCCTCGTGCAGAAAGACGACGCGGTCAGCCAGCTTTTTTGCCAGGCGCATGTCGTGAGTCACTAC
>DATDNH010000140.1:0-34340 GCA_036518395.1 Candidatus Angelobacter sp.
CGCTATTTTCTATGCCCGCGACGGATCGTCGCTGGAATTCCGCGACACTGCCAGCCTGGAGACTCAGGTGCTGGATGGCGATAACGTGATCCATTCCGAGCAAGCACAGGTGCAATACATCGCTGTAATGACCGGCGGGGCTGATCGCTGGTATGTGAGATTGTTGGACAGCGTGCCGAACGGGCAGTAAATCTCATTATTGATCAAGAGCGATCTGAGTGATTTTGACTGATTGCTAGGCAACAAGCTCCATCTCACGGTCTGCGGAATGCTTTGCGCTCTTGCGAGACGCTGCAATGCCCGCCGCTACTCCCGCCAGGAGCAAACTCAACCAATTCCGATTCTGATCCAGCCACCACTGCAGGCTGAAGGAGTGGGCCTGGGCATCGAATGAGCCGTGGGCGCCGTGGTCGCCTGGAACCGGCTCCCAGAGATTGTTCTGCCGATTGGGATCATCCGGCTCGCTGGTTTGTTGCGACTTGTACCCGGTGCGGCCCAGATACCGGTCGAGAAGGCCCGGAATGAATTTCTGGCCCTGAATGGCGAGCACGGTCGGCGATCCCACAAAAATTTGCCGACGCGGATGCCGGGAAGCGTAGTAGATGGCCTGCGCGGCCACTTCGGGCTGGAAAATCGGCGGCACCGGCTGTGGTTTATTTTTGAGGCGGCTCTTGACCCAGGAGAACTGCGTCGTATTGAGTGCAGGCATGTCAACCATTGTGACTGTCACTTTGCTGCGATCATGAACCAGTTCGCAGCGCAGAGAATCGGTGAAGCCGGCAATGGCGTGTTTGGCCGCGCAGTAACCTGACTGCAATGGAATGCTGCGATAAGCCAGTGCCGAACCCACCTGTACGATCACGCCACGATCGCGCGGTAGCATGCGTTTCAGCGCGGCCAGCGTTCCGTAAACGCAGCCCAGGTAGGTGACCTCAGTGACGCGCTTGTATTCCTCCGGAGTGGTTTCTTTCACCGGCGAAAATACCGAGGTCATAGCATTGTTAACCCAAACGTCAATCGGACCCAGTTCGCGCTCGACTCGTTCCGCTGCGGCTTCCACCTGATCGGGCTGGGCAACGTCTGTGGGCAGCACCAACGCACGTCCGCCTGCGCGTTCAACTTCGCGCCTCGCCGCATTCAACCCGTCCACTCCCCGCGCAACGAGACCCACGGAGGCCCCGTGCCTGGCAAACTCGCGCACCGTGGCGCGTCCCACGCCTGCAGACGCGCCGGTTATCACCACAACCTGGTTTTTGGACATCGAATTTTCCTTTCAGCAGGCATTCAGCATTTGAGCCCTTGAGGGGTTAGGCTAAAAGACAAGGTTGCGTCTGCCGATCAAGCCGTCTCCTTCAGAGCGTCGCTAATCATTTCATTTTCATTTCGGGAATTCTTAAATGCAAAGTACAGCATGCCTGCGAGTATTGCAGCGCCGGCGCCGGCGACAGCAGCTGCCGTCGTGACCTTTCTGCGCGGCGCTTGCCATTCAACCGGTCCGGCGGATTGCCTGCCAATGGCGATCTGCAAGACCTCGGCAATGTGCAGCAGCCTGCGATCAGCCAGGTCCTGCACCTGCTCACGGCAACTGAAGCCATCGGCGACGATCAATGTGTCGTCACCGGCTTTTCTTACTGCGGGCAACAGCACACGCTCCCCAATCTTGACTGAAACGTCATACTTGTCGGCTTCAAAGCCAAACGACCCCGCCATCCCGCAGCAGCCGGAGTCCAGCACTTCAAAATCCAGCCCCATGCGTTTCAGCAGTTCCTGTTCGGAATCAAATTTCAAAATGGATTTGTGGTGGCAATGGCCATGGACCAGCGCTTTGCGCGGAAGCTGCGGCGGATGGTAATCGGCTTTTTTCACCAGAAATTCGCTCAGCAGGAAAGTTTGTTCGCTGAGGCGCTTTGCATCCAGATTGTGAGGCAGCAGATTTGGCATTTCGTCGCGAAATACCGAGACGCAACTCGGTTCCAGGCCAATCACTGGAATGCCCGCGGCAATCTGCGGCCGCAGAGTATCAAGCACCTGATGCAGCAGGTATTTTGCTGTGTCGAGCATGCCAAAGTCGTAAAGCGGCCGACCACAGCACAGAGATACCTGCGGAATCATTACCTGGAAACCGGCATGCTCAAGCACTTCAACTGCGGCCCGGGCAACATCAGGATAAAAGTGGTTATTAAAAGTATCTGGCCACAGCAGGACCTTTGCCCGCCCCGCATTGCGAGTGCCCCGATGGTTGAACCACGCTTTGAATGTTCTATCGGCAAATCTGGGGAGTTTGCGTTCCTGGGCAACGCCTCCAAGAAATTTCAGCAGATGCGAAAGCCCCGGAGTTTGCGTGAAAAGGTTGGCCAGTCCTGGCGCCAGCGCAGCAAGCCGCGCCCACCAGTAAATGAATCCCATGGCGTATGCTGAACGTGGGCGCACTCGGCCTTCATAGTAGTGTGAGAGGAACTCCGCTTTATACGTGGCCATGTCCACGTTGAGCGGGCACTCGCTTTTGCAGGCTTTGCACGCCAGACACAGATCCAGGGCTTCTTTTACGTGATCGTTTTTCCATTGCCTGGTCAACGGATCGCCTTGAAGCATTTCAAAGAGCAGGTGCGCGCGGCCACGGGTCGAGTGCATTTCCTCGCGCGTGGCCATGTAGCTGGGGCACATGGTGCCCTGCTCGTCTTTCCGGCACTTTCCCACTCCCACGCAGCGGGTTGTGGCACGGGCAAAGTCGCCCTTCTCTTCCGGGAAGGAAAAATGCGTTTTCAGCTTCGGCGCATTGTAGCCGGTACCAAGGCGGAGATTTTCATCCAATCGGTAGGGGTCGACCTTCTTACCAGGATTCATCTTCCATTGCGGGTCCCAGATGGACTTGAATTCGCGGAAAGCTTCGATCAGCTCCGGACCGAACATTTTGACCAGAAGCTCACCGCGCGATTGTCCATCGCCGTGTTCGCCGGAGAGCGAGCCCCCAAGTTTCACCACCAGATCGGCAGCCTCCTCCACAAACGAGCGATATTTCTTGATTCCTTCCGCCGTAACCAGGTCGAAGTCAATGCGCGTGTGCACGCAGCCCTGACCGAAGTGTCCATACAGGGCGCACTGGTAGCCATACTTCTGGAACAACGTGCGCAGCTCGCGAAGATAAATGCCAAGCTTGTCAGGAGGGACGGCTGAATCCTCCCAGCCTTCCCAGGTGTCTGGTTCATTGGGAATGCGCGCGGTGGCTCCCAGCCCGGACTCACGCGTCTGCCAGACCATTTTTTCTTCCTTCTCATCGTCGAAAAGTTTCATGGTGGGCACGTTCGGCTTAAGTTTCAGCTTTGCCATGAGCCGCGTGGCTTTTGCGTCCGCCTCTGCTTTGGTTTCACCGCCAAACTCCGCCAGCAACCACCCTTTGCCTTCAGGAAGGAGCTTTGTATTTTCAGGATGAAGCTTCTTTTTCTTCATGTCCTCGATGAGGACGTCATCCAGGCCTTCGAGTCCGATAACGCCAGACTTGGCGACCTCAACCACGTGATCGCCGGCTTGATACACATCTTTGTATCCGAGCACCAGCAGGTTGCGCTTTTTGGGCCAGTCTACCAGGCGCACCTTCGCCCCGAGGACGATCACGCAGGTACACTCCGATCCCACTAATGCGCGGGCAACATGGAATCCATTTTCCGGCAGCAGTTCATCCAGACTGTAACCGGAAACGCGTCGCGGAATTTTCGGGTAACGTTGCCTGATCAAATTCGCGTACTGATCTCGCAGGGCACGAAGACGCGAGTAAATCTCTCCCCTGCGGCCACCCTGCTGAATGATGGCGGCGACTTCTGCGTCGGAAGCCGGCCCGACACGCATGCGCAGGCCGTCATAAGTGAGGACGTCGAGTTCCAGAACATTTTCCACAGTGCGGCCGGCCATCACGGAATGCACTCCGCAGGAGTTGTTGCCGATCATCCCGCCCAGATTGCAGTATTCATGCGTGGATGGATCAGGGCCGAAGGTCAGGTTGTATTGATTCGCGCGCTTGCGAAGATGATCGAGCGCAACTCCGGGCTGCACCCATGCATATTTTCCAGCCGGGTTCAATTCCAGGATTTTGTTCAGATACTTGGAAAAATCGATTACCACGGCGACATTGCAGCATTGTCCGGCAAGGCTGGTGCCTCCGCCGCGAGCCAGTACGGGTGCGCCGTGCTGGCGGGCAAAATTCACCGTTTGGATCACGTCTTCGATTGTGCGGGGAATCACCACACCGATGGGAACCTGCCGGTAATTCGAGCCATCAGTGGCATACAAAGCGCGGCTGCCATCATCGAAACGGACCTCACCTGCTATGTTGAGGCGCAGATCTTCTGCCAGGGCCTCAGCCTGGTCGCGCGGGAAGAACTTGCCATTTTCGACGTGAGCGCGAGGATGAAATTCCAAAACCTGGGTCATTGTGTTACCTCATAGAGCTCGAGCACCTGCTCCTTGAATTGGATTCCATGGCCAGGCAAGTCAGGCGGCACCGCACAGCCATCCACCATTTGAAGTCTCCTCGCCAGCACGGGTTCCATTTGGGGAATGTATTCAATAAACATGCTGTTGGGAACGGCCGCCGCTACGGTGAGGCTCAACTCGGGAGAGACATGGGGCGATACTTTCAGATTGGCCGCGTGCGCCATGCCGCAGACCTCCATTGCCGGAGTGATGCCGCCAACCCGCGCAACATCGGGCTGGAGAATGTCCAGCGCATTTTGCGCGATGTTCTGATAGAAATCCGCCGGGTCATAAAGGCTCTCGCCTCCGGCACGCGGAATGCCGGTATGCCGGCCGAGATGGATATAACCCTGAACGTCAGTCGCGAGCAGGGGCTCTTCAATCCATACCAGGTCGAATTGAGCAAGAGGTTTGAGGCGGCGAACAGCTTCGTCTACCGTCCACGATTGATTGGCATCAATCATGAGTTTTATTTCTTTACCCACGGCTTTGCGCACCGCACCCAGGCGTGCCACGTCTTCATGCCAATCAGGTTTGCCGACCTTGAGTTTAAGAGCGCGAAAACCGTCGCGTTTGACGGCACGGCGGCTGAGTTCGACCATTTCATCCAGTTCACGGCTGAGCCAGCCAACGTCAGTGTTGTAAACCGGAACTTTTTCTTTCGCGCCACCGAGCAGAATGTGAAGCGGAACCCCATGCCGCTTCGCATTCAGGTCCCATAACGCGATATCAATGGCGGCCAAAGCGTTCGAGAGAACTACTCCCGGCCCGAGGGCGTGGACGCTTTTTTTGAGGTAATCGTGGATGAAAGCAATACGGCGCGAATCTTTGCCTTCAACTTTGGGCAGCAGCTCTGCTTGCAGAATTTTCAGAATGGTGCTTCCGCCCTGCCCGATAGTGTAGCCAAACCCAATTCCTGAGTTCCCGGCTGCATCCGTCAATTCCACCAGCGGCAATTCAAGTGCGGAAAACTTCTGGATGGCGTCGCCTTTCGGCGGATCGACCGGAATTCTGATCAGCCGGGCGTGTGCTTCAACTACTGCCCACGGCTGGCGACGCGCCAGGATGGAATGCACTCGTTTGCGAATTGGCGCTCGATCCAACATTTGAGTTCCAGATTGTGGGCTCTAAGTAATGGGATGATTAATCGCCGCCGATGAGATGTCGGAGAACGATCTAAATCGGATTTGGGTATGGGGGTCGTTAGACGCCGAAATTAAGAACGGCATTGACAGGCTCAGCGCTTCCCCCGATGGTCCGATAACCCAATGACCCTGATTATCTTCCGGGCAGAAAGCTCATCAACAGGTCTTTGACACGTTCGCCGCGAGTAGCGACCAGCGACCAGGGGCTGGGCTGGCGGAAGACGTGCAGCCGGCCGCGCACATCCAGAACTTCGTAATCACTGTCTCCATCTTTGTTACGATAAAACCGGATGTCGGCCCGGCTTTCTCCGACTTTGAGATTCGACAGGGTTATGTTGGGCAGCCAATCCGGAAGATGAGGATCGACCAGCAGGACGTTTAAAGGAGCGTAGGGGTAAATGCCGACCATCGCCTGTATCATGGCGAAGAGCGCAGCCGCCGACCACGCTTGCGGATAATTGGATTGCGGATAAAACGCCGGAAAGGGATGCCACTCATCGCGCGGGTGACCACTGAAGCATTCCGGCAAACGATGAAAGTCGAATAAAGCAGCAGCTTCAAACATCGATTTGCAGAGGCGATGCAGGTGATCGTACAGGCCATAGCGCGCAAAGCCGAGCGCGAAAGCGCCATGCTCAACCGGCCACACTGTCCCGCGATGGTAACTATAGGGATCATAGGCGGGATGCCGATCTGAGAGAGTGCGAATCCCCCACCCACTGAAAAGCTCTGGAGACATGAGTCGATCCGCAATAGTTGTGATCATGTGGCGTTCCGGCACGCCGCAGGCAAGAACATGGCCCGCGTTGGAAGCAATGGAACGGACCTGCCGGCGTTCAGGATCGAGCGCCATGGCGTAGAAATTTTCCTCCGGCATCCAGAAGCGGTCGTTGATGCGCATGCGCAGTTCATGCGCCTCATCAAACAGCTTGGTGGCTTCATCCTTGCGGTCCATCCAGAAGAGCAGCTCTGACATTTGCAGCTTGGCAACATAAAAGAAAGCCTGCTCTTCCACCGTGGAGATGGGAGTCTCTGCCACTTTGCCGTCTTCATAAATGATGGCGTCCCACGAATCTTTCCAACCCTGGTTTTCGGTGCCCATAATGGAGCGGGTCTGGTATTCATAGAGTCCATCGCCATTAAAGTCCTGCGTTTCTTTCCAGGCGATGGCTTTCATCGCGGGATCAATCAGAGGGCGCACCAGGTCGAGATCGCCGGTCCAGTGCCACAGCTCTGACAGCACAAACGGATAGAAGCCGGAGGTAGTTGCCGAACCATAATAGCGGGCACGAGGATTGAAATTAAGCACTTCCAGCGGCCCGGTGTGCGCCTCATGCAGCATGCGGCCGGGATCTTCGTCGCGCCAATCGGACTTTTTTGTACCCTGCCATTTAGCCAGCTCATGGAGAACACCGGATGTCATGCCTGTATCCAGAATCGCTGCCATCCACGCGGCAGTAAGCGTATCTCGTCCAAACAGGGCGATGTACAAAGGAAGACCGGCAGCCATGACCCACTCGTAGTCGGATTTGTCCATGTCAAAGAGGCGCAAAGCCATAAGGTCTTCTCGTGCCTGGTTCAATGCACCAAGCACCAGTGGAGTCAGCGTCTTATCTTCCGGCGTGTGAAATTCGGTAGCGTCTTGCAGAAAAATCTGCTGTTTGCGGTCGTAGTCATTGTCTTGCGGAGCGAATGAGCCACTGAAGTACTGCAATGGCAACTCGCGCCCTTCCATAAGGGCGATGACCTTCAAACAAGCATGCCACTCTTTCCCCGGTGCGAGTTGCACATGAAAAACCAGTTTCTTGTGTTTACAAGCCGGCTCTGAGTCCGCATTTTCAACTTGCAGCCTCATGCCACGGTGCAGAGTGGCATGGCCGGATTCGTCCTGATGGTGATAGCTGTGGCTGGCCTGATAGTCAAAGAAATACTCCCACCTTCCAGGCGCAACCTGGCCGCGCCATTCACCGTAGAGCTTGCCCTGCTGCTGGCGTTTGCCTTGTTGTAATTCGGTAGGCGAGGCGAAGTCGGCGTCGAAGAGCACTTCGAAATCAAACGATATGGTTTGCAGACTGTAGTTGACCAGGTTGATGTCTTCGTGGAGACCCTCGCCGATAAAGCGGGAGATTTTCATTTCGAGGGTCTCTTCCGTCATCGAGACCATCTCGCCGCTGCCCTCATCCGGAGGTCCGGGATCGACGCCGGGAGCTTCAACAATGTAGTAGCCGAGCCAACTGTGTTGTTGAACATTGGCGACAGCGACCGCCAGGGGCGCGATGCCGTTGATGCGATATTCCCAGCGCGAGAGCAGCCGCGCCTGGTGAACAAACAATCCTTCGCGTGGCTTGCCACAGACCAACCCTTTGCGGTCAGTGACGAGCACACTACGGCTGCGGCTAACCTGAAGATAGTTCGAGCGAGGGCGCAACCTGACCAGATAACTACCAAGCTGATTATTCGCCATTTGTCAGGTGTGATGCGGAGAAAACGACGCAGGTTCACAGTGTACCTTCAACGCAGATGGAGGGTAGCCAGCGGAGGAATTTCTGGCGATACACGTCGGTTCGATTACAAATTTTCGTGGACTATAAGCGCTTCAATCCTTAGCAACCGACTTCACTCGGATGCGGCACAGCTCAGCCCACCGCGTCTTGCGTCAGCGTAAGCTCCCAAAAGAGGTACTAAGGTGAATTAGCAGAGCTGCCAGTGGCAACTCGCAGCAGCTCTGGTTACCTCACACATTTCAGCTGCAATTCACTCCTGTTCCCCGGAAATGGGACCCCAAATGAAAGCCGCTTTTTTGTCTACTGCCTTTAGTATTCTTGTCATTTTTTTCTGTTTAACCCCTGCCGCGCATGGGCAGGTGGCCTTCAATACAACAAACTTTAACGGCCCGAGTATTCCAGTCGATATATTCGTGGCCGACATGGATCAGGACAGCTTTCCGGACCTGCTGGTGGCGTCGGGCGGCGCTCATACTGTCACTTTTTTCCGAAATCAGCGCAATGGCACGTTTGGCAATGGTACAAACCTCACGACGGGTGGCGTAGGTGTTAATGCGGTAGCCGCTGACGACATCTATAGCCCAGGCCTTCCAGACATCATTACTGCGAACTGCGGAAACAGCCCTGATGCAGGCTCAACCGTAATTCCTTCGTCTGTTTCTGTCTTTAGGGCTGTCGGGGAAGGTTTTTTCAACGGCGCCGTAAACTACAATCTTCCGCACTGCCCCAACGCCATGGGCACGATAACGGTAGTCAATACGACTCTGCGGAGTGTGATCGTCTCTGACGGGACTTCAACCATCACCCTGCTGAAGAACGACGGTTCCGGTCATTTGACGGCACAGTCGGTCAGCGGGCCGAGCGGCTCTCAGTTCTTTGGCATCTCCGCAGCAGATTATGACGGCGATGGGCCCGAAGACATTGCCGCAGTAATGAGAGTCAGCGGACAGCCTGATCAAGTCGTCGTCTTTTTCCAGAACTGGGATGGCAGCTTCTTCGGTCCGGTCAGCGTTTTTAGTATGTCCGGCGTAAGACTTCTGGCCGCAAACACCGTGGACCTGAACAATGACGGCGCGGCCGACCTGCTGGTTCCCTTCGAAAATGGCGCGAGCGGTCCGGCTGGCGTTGTGGCGCTGACCAATGACACCACAGGCAATTTCCAACCGGTGACCCTCAATGTCGACAACGCATACAACGACATAGGACACAAAGCAGCGGAAGGTGACTTGGATGGCAGCGGTTTCCATAGCATCGTGTTGCCGGTTGCTGTTCTTGGCCCAGGTGCGTTTTTCACAGCTTATGCGGTGTTCCCCCAATCCGGCCAGGGCAACTGGCTCGATCCAATCTATGTAAACGCAGACTCCTGGGGTGGCCATGGAACTGCGGAAGCCGCAGCGCTGGGCGACTTCAACCGCGACGGTCAGCTGGATATATCTGGAGCCGACGGTGAGGACAATCAGGTATTCGTCTTTACTAATGCAACCACCACTCAAACCTGCGCTGTTCCACAAGGACAGGGAGGCGTGAATATCTGCTCGCCCGCCAATGGCGGAGTTTCAGGTTCGCCCGCCAGGATAGCGGCGGCTGCCAACGGGGGGATAAATCCAATCTCAGGAATGATTGCTTATATTGATGACCAGCAGGTGGCGAGTTCAGACAGCTTCACGCTGAATGCAGTCGTTTCTGACAGCCCAGGCACGCATACGCTGGTAGTGAATGCCTGGGATATCTTCGGCAATCTCTTCCAATCAACTGTAACTTTCCAATCACAATAAGTAACGGAGGTGATCACTTCGGGGCGCTGAGCTGGTCGTGCGGCGCCCCAAAGTTTTGAGCGCGCAAGCCTGCCTCTGATCAATACAGACCGGATGGACCACCACGCACAAATCTCAATTAGTGGAAAGTCCAGAGCAAGTAGCCGGCAATAACCGAACCGATCAACGCGCCACCGTAGCAGAACGGGAAGATCAAATGGTTGAGGTGCTTGATCTGCAGGCCATCGTACAGCGTGTAGCGGAAGCGGTGTGCCCAATGAAAGAGCGAGAAAAAACAGATGACGAACAGCACAAGTCGAGTGATGGGATGCTGAACCAGATCGTGCAGGCTCTGGTAAGAAGGTGCGTTGATCCATCCCAATGGAAATGCCAACCCAAACAGAAACAACAGCACAGGCAAGGTCAGCGCGGCAACAACACCGCCGCCGCTGAACAGCACCCACAGGACGGGTTCATTGGACCGTTTTCTCATATTCGTTGGTCGATTTTGGTTTGCTCTTGGTTTCGCCTTTGACTTCGCTAATTGCTATTTACTTCAACAAAAACCATCCAATCACAACTGTAACCACCACCCAGGCAGCGTAATTACTCGCTGCAATCAGCACTCCTGGCACACGCTTGCCGCCAAGCCGCACCACCATGGCGGCCGGCGCGAGGTTGAACCATGTGATTGCGTGGAAGACTATGAAAAAGAGGCTGATTGCATTGATAAAAATCACAATGGGATTGCTCAGCCAGTCTTCAAACCGAGCATATGCCTGCGGTCCGCGCGACAGGGCATGAATCTGCAATAAGAGCACTAAAATGAACCAGGCAACAAAGACGCTGCTGATTTCCCGCAGGATGAACTTCAAATACGACCAGCGACCCATCCACCACCAGGTAGAGACGCGCTTCCTATACCAGCGTGGGTGATACTCGGTGTATTGGCTGCTGCGCGGCGCCTGGCTCATTTTGCACCCCACGGTGTGAGCAAAGATTTCAACCTGTCGATGGTAGCTGTAAGCTTGTACTGCTGAATGGCTCCGGCGGGATCAACATGCTTGGGGCAAGCCTTGGTGCAGTCGCCGACAAACGTGCAGCCCCAGATGCCCTCGTGTTGCGCCAGCACGTCCATTCGTTCCTGCGCTCCCGTGTCGCGCGAATCCATGTTGTAGCGCTGGGCCAGGGCGATTGCTGCCGGGCCGATGAATACCGGATCCAATCCAACCACCGGGCAGGCGGCGTAGCACAGCACGCAATTGATGCACATGCTGAATTGTTTATAGCGGTCGAGCTGCTCCGGCGTTTGCAGGTACTCGCCTTCAAAGGTCTGTGTCTGCTCTTTGGGGATAAGCCAGGGCTTCACGCTTTGCAGCTTTGAGAGAAAGTCGCCAATATCCACGACCAGGTCGCGGATAACAGGAAAATAGCGAAGCGGCTGCACCCGGATTTTTCCCTGTGAGGCATAGCTGGAAAGAAACGTCGCACAGGTGAGCTTAGGCTCGCCGTTGACCATCATGCCGCAGCTTCCGCAGATGCCCATGCGGCATGACCAGCGGAAAGTGAGCGAACCATCAATCTTGTCCTTGATGTAATTCAGCGCGTCCAGCACTACCCAGTCTTTGCGCAAGGGCACTTCATATCGCTGGAAGTGAGGCTCCGTGTCCTGTTCTGGAGAGTAGCGGGTAACCTCCATGATGATGGTTTCAGCCATGCTCTACTTCACCGCCGTTTCTTTGACTTGGGATTGCACTCCATAAACCCGCTGTGCCGGAGGCCACCGGGTGATCACCACCGGCAGCTTTTCCACTCGTGCGCCGCCATCTGCTTTGCGGGAGATCAGGGTATGCGCGAGGAAGTTTTTGTCGTCGCGTTCCGGATAGTCAAGGCGCTGGTGCGCTCCCCGCGATTCTGTGCGGAACAGAGCGGACTCAATGATCGCCGATGAAACTTCCAGCATGCAGCCCAGTTCCAATGCCGCAGTGAGTTCCGTGTTGAAGGTGCGACTATGGTCGTCAATGGCAATATTCTTGTATCGCTGCTTGAGCTCCTCGATCTTGCCTTGCGCGTCTTCCAGCGACTTGCGATTGCGGTAAATGCCGGCGCCACTTTCCATTGCTTTGGTCATCTCCGTGCGCAATACCGCGATGCGCTCCTGGCCACCTTTCTTGTGCAGAAATGCTCCTTCCAGGCGATGCTGCTCGTCCAAAGCCTGGGCGGTCACGGACGCGGCCGGCGGCTTCTGTTCCAGCGCGGCGCTGGCTGCGGCTTTGCCCGCGCGCGCACCAAACACCAGAATTTCCGCCAATGAATTCGACCCGAGGCGGTTCGCGCCGTTGATGCTGACGCACGCTACCTCTCCGGCAGCATACAGTCCGGGCAGCGGCGTTGCGGCATCAGAGTTTGTGCTCACCCCACCCATCATGTAGTGCACCACCGGCCGCACAGGAATCAATTCCCGAATGGGATCAATGTTCTCGTACTTCAGGCATAGCTCGCGCACAAACGGAAGCTTGGTGTTGATAATTTTTTCGCCAAGGTGGCGAAGGTCGAGGTGAACAACCTGGCCGTAAGGAGTTTCAATGCCACGACCTTTTTCGATCTCCTTTACGAAAGCCTGGCTGAGGCGATCGCGCGGCCCCAGTTCCATATTGCGCAGCGTAGGCGTAGGAGTCGGCTTGCCCAGGTTGTAATCCTGAAGATAACGGTAGCCATCCTTATTAATCAGGTAACCGCCTTCGGCGCGGGCGGCTTCCGTGATCAAGATTCCGGTGAACGGCAGTCCGGTCGGATGATACTGCACAAACTCCATGTCCTTGAGAGGAGCGCCGGCCTCGTAGGCCAGCGCCATGCCGTCTCCAGTGCTGATGCTGGCATTTGTGGTGAAAGGAAAAACGCGGCCACATCCGCCGGTACAGAGAATCACGCTTTTTGCGGTGATGGCCTGGACTTTGCCCGACATGAGTTCCAGAGCAACGACGCCCTGCACGCGGCCATCGTCTACCAGAAGTTTCGTGACAAAGAATTCGTCATAACGCGTGACAGCTTTGTATTTGAGCGACGTCTGGAACAAAGTGTGCAACAGGTGAAAACCGGTTTTGTCGGCGGCAAACCAGGTACGCTCTTTTTTCATTCCGCCGAAAGCGCGCACGGCAACGTGTCCATCAGGTTCGCGGCTCCACGGACAACCCCAATGCTCGAGTCGCAGCAATTCTTCGGGAGCTTCTTTTACGAACAGCTCGACCGCATCCTCATCGCACAGCCAATCGCCGCCGGAAATAGTGTCGTAAGCATGGTCGTCGAGGGTGTCACCAGGCTTGATGACACCTGCAGCCCCGCCTTCAGCAGAAACCGTATGGCTGCGCATGGGATAGACCTTGGAAACAACAGCTACGCTGAGATCAGGATTGACTTCAGAAACAGCGATGGCAGCTCTGAGTCCCGCGCCACCACCACCGAGCAGCAGAACATCGTGGTAAGAGATGTCCATTCAGCCTAGGGCCCTCGTGAGGAAAAAATAATTGCGACCGAAGATTGTAAATGAAGAGCAGCTATCAGTACTTAGTATTTAGTACTTAGCCCCGATCTCGACGGCGAAGTTGTGATCTGCCGCTGAAGCAGAGAAGCGTCATAACTACACCGGCGGACTGTCGCCGAACTCGAAAGCGTGTTCGCGTTCGCGCGAAAGTTCGGGAATGCTTTGCAGCAGGCGCAGGCAGCGGTTCCAGCGCAGCATGGCATCATCATTACCCTGAGGACGGATTTTCTCCGCCTCCTCAAAGCAGTGCATTGCGTTCTGAAAACTGACAAGCAGGCTGTGGGCCATGTGTCCGGCGCGCATCTGCGCCTTGGCGCGGCGTTCGTACAAAATGCCGAGGTAATAGGACCGTTCATAAGGACTGGAGAGCTTCTCAAAGCACGCTTCGGCCTCTTTGTCGTGGTCAGACATGGCGCCCGTAAACTGATCGGTAATTGAGAGCCCAAGCAGGCGCAACGCCATTTGGTTTTCAGGATCGACCGCCAGAATGTCGCGGCAGATCGATTCGGCTTCCTCCGCCTGATTCAGGTAGCGATAATGCTGGACCTTGGAAAGAGCTTCCGGAATGCTGTTTTTGGAGATGGTCTTAAGATGCTGTTCCATGGGGTCGCCTCTGCAAACACAATAGTAGCAAGAGTTTCAGGCGCCTGCTCGCAGGACCCTCTCGACTACTGGATATTTCAAATCCAGCCAGCCATTCAGCCCTCCCAACAGAGGACGGACCCGCGTAAATCCCAGCTTTTTCATCTCCAGCGCCACCCGGGCGCTCGTGGCTTCGCTGGGTCAAGTGCAGTACAGCACAATGTCCTTGTCCGCGGGAATTTGTTGGTAGTTTTTGGGCAAGTCTTCAGGATAAATATGCAGCGCGCCAGGGATTGAGCGCGGATCGTGGAGGATATCAAGGAAGTGGCGCAAGTCAATCACGACCAGATCATCACTTCCGAGCCGGCTTTTTAATTCCTCTGGAGAGATGCGGACTGCTCGCAAAGAGCGGATGAACATGTGCCGGCGAATAAACTTCCACACAATATTCGCGACCAGCGTCAACAGAAGAATCGCGGGAACGTCTTCCAGCAGAAGCTGTTTGAGGCTGGGCCAGTGCATGGCGGCGGTTGCGGTGTATCCCAGCAGAGCAAATACCAGGGTCCAGATCGTGGCGCCCGCAGTTTCCCACAGCCAGAAGCGGGACAGCTTCATGTTCGCGATCCCCGCCATGGGCGGCGCGACACGGCCTATTCCAGGAATGAATTTTGAGTAGACAAGCAACAGGCCGGAATGCCGTGCGGTAAATGCCTGTGTGCGGCGTACGCAAGAGTCGCGCTCCAGCGACAGCCGGCACATCAGGTTGAGAATGGCAATCCCTTTCTTTTTGCCCAGCCAGTACCAGCCTCCGTCCGCGATCACGCACGGAACGACGGTGATCAGGATGATCAAGGGAAGATTCATCCGGCCGGCGCCGGCCAAAGCGCCGGCCGCGAGCACGAATGGCGTAACCAGCAGCGGAATCCCGACCCGCTCAAGAAAAGAGACAAGAAAAAGAAGTAAGTAACCGTGTTGTATGAGCTGTTGCGTGGCCGCTTGCATGGAGTACCCGATTATGACATGCCTGCCGGATCAACAGGGGATTCGCGGGTCGTCAGCCGATGCATTCTTAGGCTTTTCTGGCAGCCATGACCCGCGGAATTCCCTGCAGATCGGCGGTGGTCTGGACATTTGTCCAGCCCGCCAGGAGCGACTTAACTTTTTCCTCCGTGGAAAATCCGATCTCCATCACCAGCCACCCGCCCGGATTCAATACAGCGTGCGCCTCAGGAATGAGACGCTTGTAGATATCAAGGCCTTGTTGTCCAGAGAACACTGCCATTCTGGGTTCAAACTCGCGCACCTGCTTTTGCACTTTGTCGGCTTCCGATTCGCCGACATAGGGAGGATTGCAGACCACAAAATCAAATTGTTCTCCCACATAGATCGCGAGTAAGTCCGAACGTCGAAAGAGAACGCGATGTTCCAGCCGCAGCCGGGCTGCGTTGATGCGGGCGATTTCCAGCGCTTCTTCGGAAATATCGCTGGCCTGGATTTCGGCCAACGGCAGCTCCGTGGCCAGAGCCAAAGCGATGCATCCGGAACCTGTGCCCACATCGACCAATCTCAATGGAACATCGGGATCTCGTGGCCTGGCCAGTTCAAGCACGGTTTCAACTAAATGCTCGGTTTCGGGGCGTGGAATCAGTACTGCCGGTGAAACGATCAGGTCCAAACCCCAGAATTCCTGGTGGCCGGTAATGTATTGCGTGGGACATCCGCGCGCCCGCTCGCGCGTGACCTCGTCGTACCGCGACTGCTCCTCATGGCTGAGTTCGCGTTCTGGATGCGCGAAAAGATAAGCGCGATCAACGTCCAGAACAAACATCAGAAGCAACTCAGCGTTCAGGCGCGGAGAAGGAACGTCGTTTTTTAAGAAAAATTCGTAAGTGAAATCAACAGCTTGTTTCAAGCGCATGGGAGCGCGACTAAAGCGTTACCGTCGTCTCGGTCTGGTTCTTGAGTTTTTCTGCCTGGAAGTGAGTTCCCAGCGCGTCGAGGATGGGCTGGAGTTTACCGTCCATGACTTCGGCTAACTGGTGGATCGTGAGTCCAATGCGGTGATCAGTCACGCGGTTCTGAGGGAAATTGTACGTCCGGATTTTTTCGCTGCGGTCTCCGGTGCCCACCATGGCCTTGCGTTCTTTGGCCAGCGCCTGCTGCTGCTTTTCCAACTCCATCTCATAAAGTCGGGCGCGCAGCACGCGCATTCCTTTTTCACGGTTCTTGATCTGCGACTTTTCATCCTGGCAACTGACAACTGTATTGGTTGGGATGTGAGTAATGCGCACCGCCGAGTATGTGGTATTCACCGACTGGCCGCCCGGACCTGACGAGCAAAAAGTATCAATGCGCAGGTCCTTGGCTTCAATCTTGACGTCAACGTCTTCGGCTTCCGGCAACACCGCCACGGTTACTGCTGAAGTATGGACGCGCCCCTGTTGCTCGGTCTGCGGCACGCGCTGCACGCGGTGCACGCCGCTTTCATACTTGAGGCGGGAATAGACGCCTTTGCCTTCGACGATGGCTATCACTTCCTTCAGTCCGCCCACGCCGGACTCCGAGGTGGAAAGCACTTCCACCTTCCAGCGCTGGCCTTCAGCGTAGCGCGTGTACATGCGGAAGATTTCTGCAGCGAAGAGCGTGGCTTCGTCGCCGCCCGTACCCGCGCGGATTTCCAACACAACGTTCTTCTCGTCGTTGCGATCTTTGGGGACCAGCAGGAGCTTGAGTTCCTCTTCGACTTTTTGCAGCCGCTCGTCCAGGCGGACCAATTCCTCCTGGGCATATTCCTTCAGCTCCGCGTCCGATTCGTCCCGGATGATTGCCTTGCTCTCTTCGATCCCGCGCTTCAAGTCTTTGTATTCGCGGTACTTTTCGACAATGGGCGCAATCTCGCTATGCGCCTTGGCAGTCTTCTGGTATTTCGAAGAATCGGCAATGACCTCCGGCGACGCCAGCGCCTGGGTCAGCTCTTCGTACTTGGCCTCGATTTGGTTTAATCGTTCAAACATTGTGCTTCTTACATTGTAACTTGAGTGGCTCTGGAAATTTGCTTTGAAGCTGGTGACTCCAATGCTCCTTGATTGGATGAGCATCAGCGCCGGTCAGATTCGCTCTAATGCATCCAGCCGGGCGCCGGACATGAGGATGGTATGGGGCTAAAAGGCTGCTACGCTATTACCAGCTCCCCGCCGCGTGTCTTTTCCAGAGTCATGGCTTCGTCAAGAGCTTTGATAGCGCATTCCACCTGGTCATCTTTAGGCTGCTTAGTGGTAATGCGCTGCATCCAGAGTCCGGGCTTGGTAAGAATGGCAAACAACGAGCGCCCATGCTTGGCGGAGAAGCGGATCATCTCGTAAGAGACAGAGGCAATCACCGGCAGAAGCAATACGCGAAGCCCAAAGCGGTACCAGAAAAGATGATTGAAAATGCCTTGCCTCGCACCCGACGCGGTGATGGGAAACGCAGCATAGACCAGGATCGAAATCAGCATGATCGTCATCAGAAAACTGGTGCCGCATCGCGGGTGATAGGTGGAAAACTGCTGCGTGTATTGAATGGTGGGAATATCGTGCTTGGCCTCATAGGCGAAGACTGTTTTGTGCTCCGCACCGTGATATTCATAGACGCGCCGAATATCGGCAAACAATGAGATTCCCCAAATGAAAAGCAGGAAGAGCGCCAGCCGGATCACACCATCGACAAGATTGAAGAGCACGTTATTACCCAGCGCTGACCAGCTCTTGTTCAGCTCTGTGGTTGCCAGCAACGGAATGAACTTGTACATGAAGATGAAGAACGCGACCGAAACCAGCATATTGATGGCGATCAGCCAGCCGCTCAGTTCCGGGGCTTTTTCCACTTGCGCCTCTTTCGGCGTTTCGGACGCGGTTGAGACGGGGGTCTTGTCTTTGCCTTTCTGTTCCTCCTGCGGCAGCCCTGCCAGGAGCACGTTGGCCGAAAACTTTAATGCCCGGAAACCCAGGCTCATGGCCTGTCCCAGGGTCACCAACCCACGAACAAATGGCCACGCCAGCCACTTACGCTTTTCTGACGGCCGATCCAGCGGCTCACAGTGAGTAGCCATCTCGCCGGTCGCCTTTCGGACGGCGATGCCCCAGGCGTGAGGCGACCGCATCATGACGCCTTCAAGAACCGCCTGACCGCCGATCAGGGTTTCTTCTGAAGCGCTTTCCAGCGCAGGCAGAAGCTGCAGGGCAAAAAAAGAACGCAAAAATGTACGCAAACGATTCACTTCTTTCAGATTAGATGATCCGAGACCCTTCCCGGCAACACGGCCCGCTAGAGGCATGAGGAGCCACTGATACATTGAGATTTTAAGCTAATTTGAGGAAAACGGCTATTGGGTTTGCCGTTAGGCCTTTGGCCTGAGCTTTGAGCTAGCTTGCTATCGAAACAAATTACGAGTGGTTAAGCTGAAGAAAAATGCTCCTGCTCCCTCACCCTGACGGCGGACCGGGCTCCAAGCGTATCCGCCGGTGAAGCTTACGGTCGATACGAGAGTAAAACGGAGCCCACCTCCCACCCCATAGCGCGTCCCGCTGTATGGGATGTTTGCGGCCGGGCCGATGTGCGCCACATCAAATATTCCCACCGGACTGACAGATGTTATGTTCATTTGATTGAGGATGACATCGATTGTGCGCCTTACATAAGACATATCCGCATTTGCTTTGGCTGTAGCTGCATTCTGATCGATTGAGCCCAACAACTGCTGGATCTGCTTATTGAGCGCGTCCACAGCATTCGAAGCAGCCGCAACAGCCGGGTCATGGATCTGTCCGTTGAGGTTCGTCCCACACCCGGCTACCGTATCGGCCAGCGCACCGATGCCGTCTGGAAGCAGTTCCTGCACTGATCCGAAGGCCTGAACCGGTTTGTCTTTCCTTGCGTGCTTCACCAGGCTGAGAGATGAACCGATCGCATCTGTGCAATTTTGAATAGTGTCTTGAAGGGAAGAAGGTGAATTAGCCGTGGCGCCGGATACGGCCTGTTTCAGAGCTTCCAGTTTCGTCTGAAGTTCGGGAAGAATGGACAAGATTTGGAGGAAGTGCGGATCCTGGCTCGTATACGCTACCTGCAAAATGTTTGTAGACGACGTCAATGCGCCTTCCAATTTTTCCTTGAACTCCGAATCATTTCCCAGTTCGGGAGGAACCAGAGGCTTGCGCCAGGCAGTCAGGGCAAGGGTCAGATTGTAGGACAGGAACCGATCGGCCCCGGCGCCTGCGCTCGTCATAGAAAGGCGATAGGCAGGAATGCTTCTGATAAATGGAGCTGATCGAAGTTGCCACGTGTCCCCATAAATGAAGTGTTCCTCACGGTTCCCGCCAAAGAAGCGCGCACCGACCGGAATATCCCGAAGAACTTGGAGCGCGCCTAACGTTCCACGCTGCTCAATCTCAAACAGGCGATGATCGCCTATCTCCCACCATCCGTCGTGAGCGACGTCAGCCAGGTGCTTACGCCAGTCACCATGGAAGGAAGAATCAGTAGATCCAAGCTCTAGCCCATAAGCGATCTGAAATGCCTGGCTTCGATGATTGCCTGTAAGGCCGCCATAGAATTTCAGGCTGCTGTAAGGAGCCCTGGCAAGGGTACGCGGATCAAGCTGTGTGGCCAGAAACCCGCTTTGCTGAGATCCTCCCTCGGCTGTCACGCCGGCACGCAACGTTCCCATGCGCAGCGGATGCGATTCGGCCAGGAATTGCAGCGCCATACGGCCGCCGCTCAGAGATGCCGCGCCCGTAGGAACAAGGAAATTCCTGAAGTCGAGTCGCCACTCGGCATGTCCCACCAGCCCCGTAGTGGAATCGAACGCGCCATCAGCCGCAAACGAAATCGAATGGGCCGAAGACGATCCATAGCCGTCAACCATCACCGAGCGAATTGGAAACCGGGTAGGCGCGAGATACGCCTGAAAAGTCCCCCCGGCAAATAACTTTTCTGTATGGTTGTATCCGATCTTGGGCGCGGTGCTCCAATAGCGGCTTTCTTTTGTCACGCCCACTGCCTGGCCGGGAACTTCTTTTTCGTCCTGCCGAAACTCAAATGTGGAACTCAGCACCGGTGACACCTGGACCGAAAAAATCCGAAACACTACACTGAGTTGCTTGTCTTTCTCCATGCAATTCTCGACTGAAGCAACAGCGTAGTTGATGTCGGTGGGCAAAAATCGTTCTGCCGTGATTATGTCCTGGACTCGTCTTATGGCCGCGTTTTTATAAGCCTGGCCCTTCAGAGCGGTTGCAGCCTTGTCCGCCGCGTCAGCCTTGACGTTGAGAGACCGAAGAAAAGCCCACATGTCCTCAATGCGCGCGTCGCGAATGAAGTAGTGCTCCGCTTCGTAATCTGTTCCTTCGCGACAGCCGCCGTTTGCTTTGGAGCGGACGGTTTGCGCTTCTGCGGCACACACAAGCGCGAGAATAGCAAGCGCCACCGTGCACCGATGCGGATACCTGATGTCACAGTCTGCCACTGTAATGATCTATTTTTTAAGCGTAGTCTGGACGGTGGCTTTTGCCTTGTCCTGGCTGATGTCGCCCTGAGATGCGTCCTTGGCGGCATCGGCGGCAGGTCCGATCGCAAACGCTGACTGTCTGGTAGTCATTCCCTGGTCCGCCATCTGCTCAGCTTTATTGTTGAGCTTGGTGTCAACTTCAATCTGCAGGTCCACGATTGCATCGCCAAACGGATCAGTCTTCTTTTGCCGCTCAAACAACTGGAAGGTGATTGTCCATTTGACAACTTGTCCCGAGGTGTCCTTTTTCAATTCAAATGTCACCCTGCGGAGACCATCGGGTGTGTTGAGCGTGAACTTGACGTCAATTCCGATGACGTCCCGATTCAGAGCAAGGGCCTTCTTCGCTTTTGTTGCCATAGGTATACCTGCCTTAAAGAATGATTAGGGGCTCGATAAGATACCACATTGCACCTTGTTCGTTTGTCCTTTTTTGCCAAAAAGGTTGGGTGTCTTCGGCGCGCAGCGGGTCTTTAGAACGCCAGCTTCAATTCGTTCTGGGAATCACCTTCCAGCAACCAATTTTTTACAAGGCGCCGGACTTTGCTGCCCTCCACTCTTTGGCGTATGGCATTGAGCACAATAATGCGGACGTCTCGCTCGTCACCATAGAAACCGGCCCAGTAAGGGAGGTAGAACTCAGGTTCGATGAGGTCAGCGCTGATCGCGGGATTTGCAAGGCGGAAAAACCCGCGAGAGTACAGAACGCGGCGAACTTTTTCCACCACAAACTTTTTTGTCTGATCTTCGTTTAGCCGTATTGGATGGAAGTTACCTGTCTCGACTCTTAACCAGGAGTCTGGTTGAGGAGGCCTGGCGAATTCATAGGGATCCAGCGTGCCCACGGCTGCATCTATCGCGTAAAATCGGACGCTCCTGATGCGGCGATCATCCAGCGTGACCTTGTATAGGCGATAGGGAATATAAATGTCAGCAATACCATGGAACCGCCCAGTCAACCATCGGCGGGCAATCTCCAGACCCCCGACCGTTGTAAATCTGCGCACGGCGGCTTCATATCCCATTGTTCGCGGAAGGCTGCAAATCGTCATAAAGTCAACGGAAGTAGATCCACAATGCGATCACGCTTATTGAGAGCAACAAGCTGAATGCCACATTGATGCGGTGCTCCACCGCGGTCTCGGCCGTAGGTTTGTAAGCTGGTTGCGCGCCTAACGTGCCCACAGCTTGAACCTCGAGTTTTTGCCGAACAGTGGCAAACGTCAGCCCTGCCAGCTTCTGGCGCTCAGGAGCGGGGGTGACTAGGCTCACTGCGATCAACACCACGGCGCAGACCACGAACATAAAAATCGCGTAGTGCAGGAAATTCATATTGACCAGCCAGCTCGTCACTGCGGCTGTGAAGTAGTGTCCCCCCGCCGCGCGTTCCTTTAACTCCATCAGAAAGCGCACTGTGCCCAGTCCGAAGCCCGTCAGCAACGATGCAATGGCCCCAGCGCCGTTTAAGCGTGGCCAGATAATCCCGAGAATAAAGCAGACAGCAATTGGAGGACTGATGTATGCCTGTACGCTTTGCAGGTAAATATAAAGCTGATTGCTGATCAGGTGAATGAAAGGAACCCACAGCAGACCAAGAAGGACCATCACGCCCGTTGCAACCCGGCCAAAATTAACCAGATTTTTCTCGGAAGCGCTGGGACGATATTTCTTATAGAAATCCAGAGTGATCAGAGTTGATGCCGAATTGAACACTGAGCTCATTGCTCCCATCAAAGCCGCCAGCAGGGCAGCGATCATCAGCCCGACCAGCCCGGCAGGCAACAGGTTCACAATCAACGTTGGGTACGCAATGTCACCATTCAACACTTCTCCGTTAGGCCCGAATTTAAAGAGATCATGATACAGGGCCATTGCGATCAGCCCGGGAAGAACCAAAATAAAGACCGGCAGTATTTTGAGGAATCCAGCGAATATCGTGGCGGCCTTCGCGTGTCCTTCACTTTTGGCAGACAGCACCCGCTGCACCATCACCTGATCGGTACACCAATACCAAACGCCAAGAATGGGCGCGCCGAAGAAGATTCCTGTCCAGGGGAAAGCTGAATCGCTGGCGGGTTTGATCATGTGGAAGTAGTCTGCGGGCAACGCAGCGCGCAGCGCAGAGAATCCGCCGGCTGCATTCAGGCCAAGCACCGTCAGGATCGCCGCGCCGACAACCAGAATCACTGTTTGGACAAGATCGGTGTAAATCACCGCCGCCAGGCCCCCGGCAATTGTGTAAATTCCGGTCGCTATGACCAGAATGATCGCCGCTGTCATGGGACTCCATCCGACCACGCGCTCCAGGACTATGGCTGCGGCATACAGATGCACCGAAATCTTGGTGAAAATATAAGCAATCACTGAGATCGTTGCCAGATAAGTTGCGCACGAGCGATTGAAGCGCCGCTCCAGAAATTCAGGCATGGTAAAAACGTTGGAGCGCAAATAGAACGGCACGAAGACCCATCCCAGAATCAGCAGCATGAAGCAGGCGAGCCACTCGAAGTGTCCAACGGCAAGCCCTGATGACGCGCCCGTGCCGGCCAGCCCTATGAAATGCTCTGTCGAGATATTGGAAACAAACAGCGATGCCCCAATCGCGAACCAGCCTACGTTGCGGCTGGCCAGAAAATAATCCGTCGAGGTACGCTCCTTGAGCGAGAAATAAAACCCGATGGCGAAAACTATGCAGAAATACGCAACAATAATTACAACATCCGTTGTGGAGAGAGCTTTGTGGGTGAGGTGGACGGCGTTCATGAGTTTTAGCTCAGGCAGGCGAAGCATACGAAAGCCAAAACGTTATTGTCAATTGGTTTCGCTGTAAAGCCGGTTGTCTCCAGCGGAACCGGCTGGTCTGTTCTTGCCTGGCTTGCGTTTTGGATAGCGAAAACTGTACGAAGCTGCAGGCGACCCGGAAAAGAAGCGGGTATCATAGTTCAACACATCGCTAAGGTGAACCTCATCCTGCGGAAAAGCCTCCTTTGAATACGGGTATTCACGCATGTGGTGAAAAGGCAGCGGGTTTACGAAGTCTCCGTCAGCGGCGTAGAAGTCCATATCTTTTTCATAGCCATCGGCAAAAAAGAAGTAATCACGTTTCCAACCGCGCGGTAAGGCCGGCAGACGCGCCGGATCGAATTCCAGTTGCACTTCATCCCCGCTGCCGAATACGACAAAACGGTCATCAGAATTCAGGAGCAGATCGCGCACGTTTCCAAATCGCGTGTATGCCCCCACCGGACGCGTGTAAGGTCCGCTGCGACTTACCTGGTCGTAAATGAATTCAAACTCGCCGGGCGACTGATATTCCCGCATCTTTGGATAGCCATGGAATGACAGTTGCGCGCGCGCGAGCGGCACATCGGTCACTTTAATGACCTGAGGCTGATCCGGCGTGGTGTCCACAAGAATTTGGTCCCAGTAAATCTGCAAATTTGTCGTAATGCGCAGCCGCTGGACTCCCAGCGGAAGCTTCCCTGTGAGATCGGCAATTGTCGTTCGCGGCAGTCCCGCCGGGAATCCCATATCATCCACTACCCGGATCCATTTCCCATTTTGGTCCAGAACCTCCAGATAAGGAGCAACTGGATTAATGCCCGCCTGCCACGCCGCATACATCGAGTTTGCCGTAAAGTACTCGATGTAACCATGGAGCAAGAGCCGCAACGGCCCTCCCTGATAAGCCTCAGGCAATTCAAGTTCAAGAGAATGCAACTTGGTGAATCCCGTGTAAGAGAGCAGCTCAAAACCAGCCACATAGCGGCGATCGCGCCGGCGAAGAAGGTTCAGCACATCATTACCATGATCGTCCCAGGCGCCCGCAAGCGGGCGTGCGCCCCGGCTTGCGATGATCTTGAATTCCGGAAAAGGGGGATTACTGGCGAAATACTCGTTCGGATACACATCCAGATCCTCGGGATGGTCAATGGCCATCAGTCGCACCTGATCGAGGTAAACCACTTCCTCGAGAGGTTCCATGAAGCGGAAGCTCAAGAGACCGTCTCGCGGTTGAACATGTTCGCCATCGATCTTGATATATTCGGTTGAATCAGGAACATTGCGCTCGCCCGGACCAACCCAATGACCAACAACACCGGCGCCAAGCATGTCTGCGATAAAACGATAGCGTGCGCCGTCCCATACCCAAAGCACCGGACAAGAGCTGCCACGGCGGTCGATCTCCTTTATTTCCGGTGAGCTGTTGGCCGCGATTTGAGCTTCATCCTGAATGATGCCCGTAGGCCACAACGCCCGCACAATATCTACCCTGGACTCTTTCCCCAGACCAACCACAAGATCAGTTGCGCTTTGGCTGAGATAACCTGATCCGCTGATCTCCCATTTCTGCCACAGCGCTCCGGCAAAAACTTCCACCTTCGTGCCAACAGCGCTCTTGTTGTCGGCAAATCCTTTGAGAGAGAGATGAAGAAAATTGTTTCGATTGCCGCCATTGTTATGCAACAGGATTGGAGGACCGCCAGACTGGGTCAGCAGCAAGTCTGCGCCGCCGTCACCATCAACGTCAGCAGCGAGCAGAGCCCGCGGAGCGGTAAGCTTGATTTTGTCCAGGCCAACATCAACTGTTACATCTTTAAACCCATTCTTCCCCAGATTACGAAACAGCCGGATCTCTCCGCGTCCATCTTCCGTCTCCCCAACCGCCGCAAGATCAATCCAGCCATCATTGTCATAATCCAGTGCGGCCACACCCCACCCGCGCCGCCAATTACTGACGGGGAGCTGAACCGGTTCAACGCTTTTGCCGTTTACATTGCGCCATAACGTGATGCCCGGAGCGCCATTGTGGCTCATGGCGACGTCCATCCAGCCATCTTTATTGAAGTCCAGGGTGATGGCCGCCGTAACCGGCGGCAGTTTGGTCGATTCCCATATTGGGACTTGGGTCCATTTCCCTTCCCTCGGGTTCAAAAACAGCTCCGGCTTTCGGGCGGCAAAGATCAGGTCAATCGCGCGATCATTGTTGAAATCGGCAGGCGTAACACCCAACAGGCCCGCATCCGCCGTCAAACCAAGCTCCCCAGTGACACTAGTAAAAGTGTTGTTGCCGTTGTTGCGCCAAACAGCATTTTTCCCGGAGTCGCGGCTGGTCACAAAAAGATCAAGATCGCCATCGTGATCATAGTCAACGAATGTGAGAGCCAATGGCGCGGTTGGAGAACGGATTCCGGCTGCCTCAGTTACATCCTTGAAGGTTCCGTTACCCTGATTGTGAAAGAGAAGGACGCGGTCGCCGGTTGTGACTGCCAGGTCGCTATGGCCATCATTGTCATAGTCGCCGGTGGCACATGCGATTGCGTGCAGTTTGGCATCGAGCCCGGCTTTTTGTGTGACCTCTTCGAATTTGCCATGGCCGGCATTGCGATAGAGGGCCATCCCCCCTTCCGCTCCGCCATCAGCCAGAAACAAATCGGGCCTGCCATCGCCGTCGAAGTCGAAAAAGCAAGCTCCCGAAGCGGTCCCAGGCACAGCGGAGGAAAACCTCATTCCGGAATCACGGGTAGTATCTGAAAATCGCACCGGAATTGTGGTGACAGAAGGCTGGGCAGCACTGATGACGGTGACAGTTAGCGATAACGGACCTTGATCGCCATACGTCAGGCTCATCGGCACACCCAATTTTGATTGCACCAGGTGCTGAAAACGTGCAACATGCTCCCTGGCCTGATCAGCTTTGCCCAGCCGTTGCAGTGCGCGAGCGAGACCGAATTCAGCAGATGCATGAAATGGATTCAATTCAATAGCATTCTGGAATGCGGCGACCGCCTTTTCGTTCTGATCAAGCTCCGATTGTGCCACCCCAATGAAATAAAACGTATCGGGATCATCGGAGGCGAGGTTGGCAGCAGCCTCGAAAGCTTTCAGTGATTTTTCAGATTCCGCCTGGTTTTTGTAAATCAGGCCAAGCGTGTACCAGGCGTGCGCGTTCTCAGGGTCTTTCTTAACCAAAGCATTCAGGATCGCGGCTGCCGGGCCGTATTTCTGAAGATTCGTCAGGGCTATGCCCTCATTCAATCTGGCAATTTGCAGCTTAGGATTGACTGCGGCGGCCCGGCGAAAGAGCTTCAGCGCCCGCGCGAACTGCTGCTGGTTCATATAGGCTGCGCCTAAATTGTTGAGGTGAGCCGCCTCGGTGGGACTGGCTACCCTCTTCTTCTGAGATAGAGGACGCAAGTCCTGAGATTGCGCTGACGCATAAATGGCGCCGACAGACACGGCCATTAACAAAAGGGCTGCAAAGTTGAATCTCATGGATGGGTTCTGCCGCCGTCGACTCCATCGTTACAGGCTGTTTTTCTGCTGAGCAGATTTTATTCTCTTTTCTGCCGAGGGCGGCACGTCTTTTGAGAATCGTCTCGCAGTCATTTCGACTTTTGCATAGGTTATGCGCATGGCCGCACCGCGCAGAATTACGCAGCATATAACACTTCTCGATTCGTTTTGCGAACCGGCAATTAACTTAAACGTTATGGTGGATGAGAAATGCCTCTTGGCCCAAGCCTTGGCAACCCAACTGGCGCCGGCGGCGCCAACCTCGCCCTCGATTGTAAAGAAAGAAAACTTCTTGCCTCTCCGGCCATTGATTGCTAGCATCTTGGCTGCTGAAACGTTTCAGAAGCGATTGAAGCAACCTGCACCAGAAGGACACCGCGATGAAAAGACGTTTTTTCTGTCTCTTGCTATCAGTTCTGATCATGGCCCCCGTAAGCTTTGCCGGCGATTCAGTTCCGGAAGCCGCCTGGCGGCGCCCGCTGGGTCTCCCGCTGCAAAATCCCGGCGGAAAGAAGCCCGAAATCGACGATATGATTGATGACGGTTACTGGCAGGGAGCGCCCGTCGGCGGCTTTGGCGCCGGTACCTTCTCTCGCTCTTATCGCGGTGATTACGAACGCTGGCATCTGAAGACGGGCGTGCACAAATACCAGAGTGTGCCTGCCAATCAGTTCAGCGTATTTGCCAAACGCGAAGGTGATGCAACGGCTTACGCTCAGGTGCTGGCGACAGATGCTCCGGCAAATCACGCCTTGGTCGCGTGGAAGTGGAATTATCCCGTTGGACATGGCGAATACGCCGCCTTGTATCCGAAATCGTGGTTTCGTTACAAAACCGCGGAGATGCCGGTCGAACTTACGGTCGAGCAATTCTCGCCTATCCTGCCCAACAATTACAAAGAGACCAGCTACCCGGTGGCAATTTACAACTGGTACGCCGTCAATCCGGGCCCAACCAAAGTTACGGTCTCAATCATGTTTTCCTGGACCAACATGGTGGGATGGTTTCGAGGGACGCGGCGCGATTTCCAGGAAGCAAACAATCTTCAGAACATCAATACTGCACGGTCTGAACAAATCAGTGACGGAACCATGAAGGGCATCGTGTTCGACAGGCTTCGCAAGACGCCGGTACAGGAGGATTGGGACGGGCAGTTTGCCATCGCCGCCGTGGAGAGCCCCGGCGTGCAGGTCACCTATATTCAGAACTTTATCCCTTCCCGCGACGGCGCTGATGTTTGGCGGCCGTTCAGCTCAACAGGAGTGCTGCCAAGTTCGCCGGTGCACTTTGCCAGCAGCGGCGCAGAGTTGGCCGGCGCAATTGCTGTCCAATTCACGCTCGCTCCCGGAGAGAAAAAGAAGATCCCCATCGTGTTAGCCTGGGATTTTCCCGTTGTGGAATTTGGCAATGGGCGCAGATGGCTTCGCCGTTATACTGATTTCTTCGGCACGTCAGGCACGAATGCCTGGCAAATCGCGCGCACTGGGCTGCTCCAGGCCGAGAACTGGAGCCGCGCGATTGACGCATGGCAAGCGCCCTATATCAATGACGCTGCCAAGCCCGCATGGTATCGCGGCATGCTGTTCAACGAACTCTACTACCTCGCCGACGGAGGCACACTCTGGGGGCATGAACTCACATCAGCTAAGCATTCCGCTGCCGACGACACCTGGAAGCGGCAGACATTTATCTATCTGGAATGTTTTGATTATCCCTACTACAGCACGCTGGATGTGCTTTTTTACGGATCTATGCCAATCGTGAAATTCTGGCCTCTGCTGGACAAGGCCAGCGTGCGCGAATTTGCCGATACTGTGGACCAGGAAATTGCCACCGAATACCTGTGGGTGTGGAAGACTGAACAGGAAACAACTCCTGTTTTCCGTGAGCGCAAGGTTAAAGGTGCGCTGCCACATGATCTGGGCAATCCTGCCGAGGATCCGGTAATTCTGGTTAATCAGTTTGACTGGCAGAACACGAACCGCTGGAAAGACCTGAATACAAAGTATGTCTTGATGGTCTGGCGTGACTTTGCCCTGGAGGGGAGGTCAGACCTGGAGTTTCTTCGCTACAACTATTCCAGCGTAAAGCAGGCAATGCAGTATCTGCGCCAATTCGATCGTAACGGCGATGGATTAATCGAGAACGAAGGTTATCCCGACCAGACCTACGATACCTGGGTGACCCGCGGCGCCAGCGCTTACTCCGGCGGGCTCTACCTTGCCGCACTTCGCGCGACCGAGGAAATCGCCCGCGCTTTGGGTGACTCTTCTTCTGCCTCCCAATATCACACGCTGTTCGAGAAGGCGCGGGACACCTACATCAAGAAGCTCTGGAACGGAAGTTACTTCAATTATGATTCGGAGAGCCCTTACAACAAGAGCATCATGGCGGATCAGCTTGCGGGGCAGTGGTATGCGAACCTTACCCGTCTTGGAGACCTTGTTCCCGCGAACATGCGCGTCTCGGCCCTGAAGAAAATATTCGAGTTTAACGTAATGAAATTCGCTGATGGAGACATGGGCGCGCTCAATGGGATTGGCTCAGATGGCCATGTGCTCACCGACAACGAACAGATTCAGGAGGTGTGGGTCGGAACCACATTTGGTCTTTGCGCGGAGATGATCGCAGAAGGACTCCAGCAGGAAGCGTTTTCAACCGCAAAAGGCATCTACGACGTAGTCTACGAAAAGAAGGGATATTGGTTTAGAACGCCAGAGGCTTGGGGCACCAACGGCATGTATCGCGCAAGCATGTATATGCGGCCCGGCGCGATCTGGTCCATGGAAATGATGAACACCAAAGAAGCAACCAGAGGCGGGTTATCGGCAAAAAATTCCGCGCACTAAACTAAATTCTATGAGCTTCCAACCGTCTCCAGCGTGGAGGGAGCTTCCACGCGCCGCCGCGCCGGCGCCGTTGATTCCCGGACAACCAGTTCGGGATCAATCGTGACCTCGACGGGATTGGCGCCTCCGTGGATTCTTTCCAGCAAAACTTCACCCGCCAGCGCGCCCATTTTGTCCAGAGGCTGCCGTACGGTAGTGAGGCTGGGAATCTGGAAAGCGGCGCTGTTGATGTCATCAAAACCGACGACTGAGACATCGTCAGGAACACTGAGACCGGAATCACGCAAGGCCCTCAGCGCTCCGATAGCAGACAAATCGTTGTATGCGAACAGTGCCGTAAAATCGCGCGTTCGTTGCAATAACCGCCGGACCACTGGATAACCGACATATGGCGAAAATGTGTCAATCTCCAACTGCACAACCAGGTCCTCATGAATGACGATGCCCAGGCTTTCCGCAGCTCTCTCAATCGCCTTCCATCGCGTTTCTGAGTCGGAGCTGTACGGCTGGCCTTGAATGAACGCAATTCGCTCGTGGCCCAGTTGTACCAGATGCTCGAGTGCCAGGTGTGCTGCACGATCGTGATTCAGAACAATGTTCGTGACCCCCGGATAACTGCGGTGGCCGGAAATTACCACGGTGGGCAATGGCAGCGGCTTTTCCAATGCGGTATCAATCACGACAAACCCTTCAACCGAGCGCTGGCGGAGAAGTTGTGGATATTCATCCATCAGCTCGGGCTTGCGGCGATGGGTAGCAACGAAAAAAAAGTAGCCTTTGCTGAGCAGATAGTCGCCAAGCGCCCCCAATACCAGCGCCCCATACCCTTCGCTGATCTCCGGTACCAGTACACCCACGGTATGGCTGCGCATTCCTCGCAGGGATCTGGCCATAGCGTTTGGCCGGTAATTGAACTTTTCGGCGGCGGCGAGAATCCGTTCCTGGGTCGCCGCCGGAATTTCCCGTGCCGCGCGGGTGCCGTTCAGAACAGTAGAGATTGTCGCTGTTGAAAGTCCGAGGTAGCGCGACAGGTCCTTGAGTCCGACGGGTTTGGGTGGATGGTCTTGCTTGGCTTTCCGCATCGTTTCCTGGGTACAGCAGTATTGTAGCTTCTAGAGTCGGTAATATACTACAAGAACCTGAAATGGCTGCGACCCCGGCGGGCTCCTTTACCTAAACGTTTTTGTTAAAAAAAATCCTTGACTTGGCATACAAAAATCTTGAATAATGCATGACCGCTGAGAGTACCTCACGAATTCCTGCACTCTCAGAAGATTCTCCAGACGGAAAATGCAACGCTGCTGGACGTTTTAACTGAAACGTTTCAGCGACCAGTACGGATCAGGGGCTGTTTTCTCCAACTACGTCTTTTACGACGAGGGCATGCCATGAATCGATTTCGCGTACTTTCAAGCCGTCCAGTAACCACCGCTGAGTGCTTCATTCAAGCTTCAATCTGCAGAATTGCCGTCCGAAAGATTGCCGTGGCGCTTGCCTGCCTCTCGGTGGCATTGTGCCTTGCGCCGGCACTGTTCGCGCAGACCGATACGGGTTCTTTGCGTGGCGCCGTCACGGACGACCAGGGCAGGGCGATTACAGGCGCCCAGGTTACGATTACCAACGCCGACACTGGCTATTCACGAAGCGTGAACAGCGATTCGGATGGTAATTACGTCTTCCAGAGCGTTCCCACTGGTCGTTACACCCTGAAAGTGTCGGCCACGCAAGGGTTCAGTACGTTCGAAGAAAAGAATATTCTGCTGCACGTCAATGACAACCTGACACTAGACGCCAGATTGAAAGTAGGCGCCACTTCAGAAATAGTTGAAGTAGAGGCCACTCCGAATAAGGTTGAGCTGACCGCTGCTGAGTTGAGCGGCACGATTGAAGGCGCTCAGATCACCGATCTGCCTCTCAACGGCCGGAGTTTCGCCCAGTTACTCACGCTGGTTCCCGGCGTGGAAGTGGATAACGGCTTCAGCTACAACAAGAAAGGCCTGAACGGCGGCGCCGACATTTCCATCAGCGGTGGCGCCTCGAACGCGAACCTGTTTTTGGTGGATGGTGCCAACAACGTCGATGTGGGATCGGGCCGCACGATCCTCATCTATCCCTCGATTGATTCCATCCAGGAGTTCAAGGTTGAGCGCAACAGCTACAACGCGCAATTCGGCGGAGCCGGTGGCGGCATCGTCACCATTGTCACCAAGTCAGGGACCAATGATTTTCATGGAAGTGCCTATTACTTCGGCCGCAACGATCTTCTTGATGCCAAGGACCCCGTCCTGAATGCCATAGACCCGACCTCGAAGAAGAATAAGATTCGGCGCAACGATTTCGGATTCTCGCTTGGCGGACCAATCAAGAAGGACAGAGCCTTCTTCTTTGTATCGGAGGAATGGAACCGGCTGATCCAGGGTGTAGTTCGTACGGCTCACGTGCCGACACCTTTACAGCGTACCGGTGACTTTTCCGAAGCTGCAACCGACCCCGCCTTTACCAGTGCCAGTACCTCTGGATGTCTTCCTCTTGGAGGTCTCCACGACCCAGACCCGACCAATCCCGGCGGCGCCTTTACTGCAAAGGGATCGACTCCGGGCGTAATTGACATCATCCCGGCAGGACGCCAGAGCCCCGCCGGCTCTACCATTCTGAACACCTATTTATTGCCCACGCTCGCCCCGGGATCTCCCAACTATGGTTGCGGCACCAATTGGGCAAAGTCGCTGAACCAGCCCACCTATTACCGTGAAGATAGCGTCCGCGGTGACATCAACATCAACAAAACCACAACCCTGATGTTGAAATACACAGGTGACTCCTGGGATTTTGGACCCTCAGCGGTAGGCAATAGCGGCTGGGGAGCTGATTCAGGCGCTTCCAACGTCCAGGACGTATGGAGCCAGCCCGGCCGCATAGCTGTAGGCAAGTTGAGCAAGGTCTTCGGCGCCAGCGCGGTGAACGATTTTCAGTTTTCCTACTCAGCCAATCGCATCAATATCAGCCAGTCAAATGCCGGCGCCGTCGCAGCTCTTAACAAAGCGATTCCGACATTCTTTGGCGCCGGAAATACGGCCACGAATCCTCCAGTGTGGATTAATGGCGGCGG
Organism: Candidatus Angelobacter sp.; assembly: GCA_036518395.1. Taxonomy (GTDB): domain Bacteria; phylum Acidobacteriota; class Terriglobia; order Terriglobales; family Acidobacteriaceae; genus Angelobacter. The sequence continues at coordinate 32,793 of DATDNH010000140.1, forward strand.
CCTTCCCACCATCTGGAGCTTCGCCCCCTGGACTAATCGGGAAGACCTCTATGCCTTCCAGGATGACTACTCCAAGGTCATTAAGCGTCACACATTAAAGATGGGGGTTCTTTACAGCCGCAATGCCAAAGACCAGGATAACTTCTCTCAAATTCAAGGTGTCACATTCGGTCCGGGTGGCTATAACGGCTGCAAGAACGTCGGCGATCCAGGATGCACCACGATAGCCTTCACTAACACTGGTTATGGCCCGTCGGATTTCCTGCTGCGGAACATGGCTGTTAATTGGGGTGAGCAGAACGTAATCTTCAAAAAGCAAGGCCGCTGGACGAACTTTGAGCTCTATTTCAACGACGACTGGAAGCTTACCAACCGCCTGACTCTGAACCTGGGTGTTCGTTATTCTTATCTGCCGTGGCCCTACCAGGCGGATGATAAATTGACGGTCTTCAACCCTTCAGCATTTAACCCGGCGCTGGGCAACGCGCCCTGCAACGGTTTGCTTTACTCATCAGGCCTCGGTTCGAATCCATGTCCCGCGGGAACCGGCGGAGTGAAAGGGCCTAATCGCGCGATACAAGACAACTTCTATGCCGCTTTTGCTCCCCGTCTGGGTGTGGCATGGGATCCCACGGGATCCGGCAAGACATCGATCCGGGCCGGATTCGGTCAGTTCTACAATCGTGATGACATTTTTGTAACCGATGGCACTGCCGGAGTGAATCCTCCCTTCGTTGCCAGCTTCGTTTCAACTAATGGCAACGGCCGGTTCCTCGACAACACCAACCAGCTTCCAGCGTGCACACCGAACTGCTTTGGTAATGCCGCTTTAGGTGTCGCGGGTATTGGTCAGAGTACCAGCAACAAGGCCCCCTATACTCTGCAATTCAACGTGAGCGTCCAGCGCGAATTGTGGAAGGATGCCAGGTTCGAAGTAGGCTACGTTGGCAGCCGGACACATAACTGGACACTCAAGGAGGACGCCAACGCCATTGGTCCCGCAAACAGGCTGGCTTTTGCCCAATCCAACGGCAACGCAGCGGGAAATGCACTCAAGCCCTTCACCGTGCTAACCAATGGAGGCATCCCGTTCTATACGCATAACGGCAGCGCACAGTACGACTCGTTGCAAACCGCGTTCAGCGCGCGCTTCCATCGCAGCACCTTCGTGCAGACGACTTACACATATTCCAGAACCACCGCAGATACTCTGCTGCACGTCAATAATGGAGGCGGGAATTTGGTTCTGGATCCATTTAATCTGAGCGCTGGCAATGGGCTGGCTACCATCCACCGTCCCCACATCTTTTCAGCCAACTTCGTTTACAACACGCCGACCCTTCAGGGCGCGGAGCGGTTTGTCCGCGGCGCCTTTGGTTCCTGGGAGCTCGGCTCGATCGTCGACCTCTCGAGCGGCTCTGCGATTACACCTGTCATAGGCGGGGTATCGAATGTTAACGATCCCTCCGGTATAGGCGGCGGCGCCGGAGTTGAGCTGCCCAACATAGTTAAGGGACAGCCCTGCCGTAATCCCAGCTTTAAGGGCTT
>DATDNH010000141.1:0-72378 GCA_036518395.1 Candidatus Angelobacter sp.
CGGAACTCGTATCCGTTCCACTCGAGGCAAGCCACCTCACAGGCCTTGCAGCCGATACAGGTCGTGGTGTCAATGAGTTTGCATACGTCATAATCCCGAGAAACGTTGCCGCCCGGCACTGGTCCCGGATGCGCTGAGATCGCTTTTATTTCCATCGCTTCATTGGGCATGGTCGTCTCCTCAGGCTCTCTCTACCTTCACCAGGAATCCTTTGAATTCCGGTGTGTAGGCGTTAGGATCAATAGCTGCGGGACTCAGGTTGTTAGCGGCGTTCCTCGCTGTTTTGTCTTCGTCCTCCTTGATTCCACGATAGCCCCAATGAATGGGAATACCGATGGGAAAGACGTCCTTCCCATCGATCTTCAGCGGTTTGATGCGTTTGGTGACCATGGCCTTGGCCTTGTATGTGCCGCGAGCGCTGGTCACCTTCACCAGATCGCCGCCTTTGACGCCGATTTTTTCTGCGTGCTCATGGGACATTTCAACGAACGGCTCCGGCACTAACTGCACGTTCACTGGATTGTTCTTTGTCCAGTAGTGATAGTGCTCGGTCAGCCGGTACGTGGTGCAAACCACGTCGAAGCCCTGGTCCGGTGTCCCATACTTGTCAATGTCGGATGTGAATTTCTTCGCCACCGGGCTGTTGGACTGTTTGGGGTGTAGCGGATTGGCGATGGGGCTTTCTACCGGTTCGTAATGCTCAGGGAAAGGTCCATCCGCCATCGCTGCCAGCGGAACGAATACCCGGCCCACGCCTTCAGGATTCATGATGAACGGCCCCATATGGTCATGAGGATGGGAATCGACTTTGAAGTCAGGCACATCGTTTCCCACCCACCGCTGTGCAGCGTCGTTCCACCAGACCTGCTTGCGCTCGGGATCCCACGGCTTGCCGTTGATGTCGCAGGAGGCACGGTTATACATAACACGCCGGTTGGCCGGCCAGGACCATGCATAATTTTGATAAATCCCCAATCCTGAAGGATCATCCAAACCGCGGCGTTGCGACTGCGATCCAGCTTCAGTCCAGGAACCGGAGTAGAGCCAGTTCCCGCACATCGTGGTGCCGTCAGCTTTCAGCCACGCAAAGCCCGGCAATTGCTGTCCGGCTTTGATTTCCTGGCCAGTAACCGGGTCTTTCAGATCAGCCAGAGCTTTGCCGTTGATTTCTTTGGCGATCTCAGTGAAGGAAGGATTCGTGGCAACCGCGTACGCCCACGAGGCATTCAGGATCGCGTCAGGGAACCTGCCGCCTTCCGCCTTGTAGAGATCGCGTACTTTCAGGAAGATGCGGGACAGAATTTCCTGGTCCACCTTGGCATCGCCAGGAGGCGGCACGGCTACGTACTTCCACTTGAGCCAGCGCGCCGAATTCACGAAGGTTCCGTCTTTCTCGGCGAAGCCCGCGCCGGGCAGACGATACACCTCCGTCTTGATGTTCTTGATCTCCTCTTCCGAATTACCGGCGGCCTTTGTCCAAAACTCGCTGGTTTCATCGGGATAGATCTCGCATACCACCAGCCAGTCGGCTTTCTTCAGCGCCGCGATGTTCTTCTCCGAGTTGGGGCCAATGGCCACGCCATTCATGCCAAATGCCAACAGGCCTTTGACCTTCCCCTTGTACATGGCGTCCCACTGCTCTGCCCACGAGTACTTTTTGTCAATCTTAGGCAGATAGTGGAAAGCCCAGTCGTTCTCCTTCTTTGCGGCATCGCCATACATCGCTTTCATGAAAGAGACAGCAAATTTGGGAGTGTTGGACCAGTAATTAAAGGAATCCCACTCATTTGGTTTCGCGGCCTTGGGTGTGATGCGGCTGATGTAGGTGTCAAAGTCCTTATCGGTCGGCGTGGGTACCTTGAGATAACCGGGCAGAATGTCAAATACGCCGGCCATGTCCGTGGCGCCCTGGATGTTGGAGTGTCCGCGCAATGCGTTCACTCCGCCGCCCGCACGTCCCACGTTGCCCAACAGCAACTGAGTCATGGCGGCAGTGCGGATGATCTGCGAGCCAAAAGTATGCTGCGTCCAGCCTACGGCGTAAATAATCGTGCCAACCTTCTTGGTGTTTCCATCCTTACGGATGGAGGTGAACAGGTCGTAGGCGTCAGTCAACTTCTTTTGTGGAATTCCCGTGATTCTCTCTACCATCTCCGGTGTGTAGCGTGAATACTGTTGCTTGAGCAACTGGAACACGCAACGTGGATTCTGGAGCGAGACATCGTAAGCGACTTTTGGAGGCAAGCCCGCTGGCGGTGGCGCTGCTGTAGCCGCTGCGGCTGCCGCTGCTGGCGCCGCGGCAGGATTGCCATAGCTCGATGGTGGCGGTGTCGGAGCAGGAGGTTTTGCAGCCCCGGGCGCAGGCGGAGGTTTCATCATGGTGGAGGCGGCCGCCGCAAGCGCAGCGGTAGCGTCCTTGGGGGTCTGGTCGCCGCCTTCTTCGTAATTCCAGGTTGAAACGTCGTATTTCTTGCCTGCGGCATCGAAGCCGGAATACAGCCCGTCATCAGGCAGCTTGAATCCTTCCTTAATAATGAAGGAGGCGTTGGTGTAGTTCACCACGTAGTCGTGGGCGTAGCGATTGTTCTGCAGCGCGTAGTTGATCAGCCCGCCCAGGAAAGCTATGTCTGTTCCCGCGCGAATTTGCAGGAACATGTCCGCAACTGACGCGGTGCGGGTAAAGCGCGGATCAACTACCAGCATTTTCGCGTTGCGCACGCGTTTGGCCTCAACCGGCCATTTGAATCCGCATGGATGGTTCTCTGCCGGATTTCCACCCATGATCAACATCATGTCTGTGTTCTTGATGTCGATCCAGCCATTGGTCATTGCCCCGCGTCCGAATGTCGGCCCCAAACTGGAGACCGTAGGGCCGTGTCAAACACGGGCCTGGTTTTCCAGGTAGCAGACCCCCAGGCTGCGCATCGTCTTCACGATCAGATAGTTGATTTCGTTGGTGTCTGTGCAGCCGCCGTTGAAGCCGATGGTTTCGCAGCGGTTCACCGTGCGGCCCTGATCGTCCTTCTCCAGGAAGGTGTCGTCACGGGTCTTCTTGATGTGACGTGCAATCTCGTTGATGGCCTGGTCCCAGGAAATGTCTTCCCATTGTGTGCTGCCGGGGCGGCGCACCTGCGGCTTCAGCAACCGCCGCTCGTTCAGGATGTCGTGATACAGGGAAGCGCCTTTGGGGCAGAGCGTGCCGCGATTAATAGGATCGTCGGGATCGCCTTCAACGTGTACCACCTGTGGAGTCACGTTTTTGGCTTTGTCACCGAGGGTGTGAATGATTACGCCGCAACTGACCGAGCAGTAAGGGCAGATGGATTGCGTCTGCGTAGTGCGCGCGATTTTCAAAGATCTGGCTTGCGCCAGCGCCGGCTTAACGTCAAAGCCGAAGAGCAGACCCGCCGCCCCGCCGCCCACTCCTATCTTGAAGAATTCTCTGCGGTTGAGAGCCATGTAACCTCCTGATAGATAGGCGATTGCTCCCGACATCTTACTCCCGGTTAAGGGGAATTGTCATGGACGATTCTTGCTATTTTTCGCCTGCGCAAGCGGCTCTGCCGGCAGCGCTCTAAAAGCTAGGAGCTTGATTCTCGTGCGTACGCCTCGATTTCGTTCGGCCGCTGGGCGGTAGCCAGGCTGACCAGAACTGCAATCACGAAATTGAGACATAACGCCACAAATCCGGCGTTCAGCCCGAAGAAGGGGTCATGGTTGCTCCGGATGAGCACGATTACCGTGGCCACGCCCGCCACCATGCCGGAAAAGACGCCTGCTGTGGTTACCCGTGGCCAGAACAGGCCGAGCACAATGCCGGGGAAGAATTGCGTTACGCCCGCGTATCCGAGCAGCAAAAGCGCCACCAGAGTAGCCGAGCTGTAGATGGCAAAGTAGAGCGCGACAGCCGTGATCACCAGCACCATCACGCGCGCCAGCAGCGCAACCTGCCGGTCAGTCATGCCGGGCGCAAACACAGGACGATAAAGATTCTTGGCAAAGAGCGCAGCTGCGCTCAAGATTTGAATGGCTGCCGGAACCATCGCGGTGAGCGCGCCGGCTCCTCCGATCAGGCCTAAGAACCATGCCGGAAACGTCTTGCGAACGATCGTGAGCAACGCCAGATCACCATTCTTCAGGCCTGGGACCACCAGAATGGCGGTGAATCCCACCAGGAAGATCAGCGGCAAGGTTATACCGTAGAGCGGCATAATGATGGCGTTGCGCCGCAAAGTGTCACCACTTTTCGCTGTGAAACTGCTGGCAATGGCTTGCGGCCACATATAAAAACCAAACGAGGTAAGCAGCACCGTCGTCGCGAACCATGCATGCCCTTGATTGGCAGTCGCGCCGGGCATGGTCAGGTGTGCAGGTTTGGCGTGCACCAGCGCCGTGAACATGGCTCCAATGCCGCCAAAATAACGGTACGGAACGGCGATTCCAATGGCCACTGCGGCGAACAGCAGCAGGAAATCCTTAAGCACGCTCACCCAGGCTACCGCTCGCACTCCACTCATAAAGACAAATGCGGCCACCAGTGTGAATGAAATCAACATCGCTGTCGTGCGGCTGATGCTCTCAAAACTCGCCGTTTCCACGATGATTCCCAGCCCTGTGAGTTGGAGCTGAAGATACGGAACCATGAAAATCACACCCACCAGCGCAACAAAGCCGGCCAGGTACTTATTGCCGTAGCGGACTTGAAAAAAATCAGAGTTGGTTTGTAGCGCGTACTTGCGGCCAATTTCCCAGATGGGCGGGAGGATGTAAAACGAAACCACATACGCCAAAGTCAGATAACCCAGGATGTAGAGCGCGGGTCCACCTCGGGAGTAGGCCCAGCCGCTGGCGCCGAGAAAGGCAAACGTGGTGTAGATCTCGCCAGCCATTAAGAGCCAGACGAACAGGAGACCGAAGCCACGCCCCGCGACGGTCCACTGTTCCAAATCCATTTTGTAGCGGGCGCCCGCGTAAAAACCAATGGCGGAACCGATCACCACGATGGCGAAAATAATTGAGAGCGCGACCGTGCTGGGGCTCATGGCGCGCTACTCCCATCACCCGAACCCGGCCGTTCCAGGCGATAAGCGCCCCACATGCAGAGCGGGCTGATCACAATCCATAGCACCAGCCAGAACATGTTGAATGGAAGGCCCAGCACCATGGGATAGATTCGGTCCCAGAATGGAACCAGAAAGCAGATGCCGACGAAAGGAATCAGCCCAAGCAAAACGGCGCCGAGTGATGGCCGTTTTACACGGACGACCGAGCCGGGATTTTCGTCTTCATGAGCCAAGGCAACCGGCATTCTAAACCAGAAAGGCAATGCCGAGTACAACACCTTTGAAACTCAGGGGAGCGGAGGAACAGAGGAATTTGGTGGATTGTTGATTTTTGATTGCTGCTTGGTGATTTGAAACCAGGGGCACTCGTTAAAAAGCCTTTGTTTGAAGGCGCTTTCCGCACTTGCAGCCTGCGCAACGTCGCGCTGACCACCCCACATAGCATCAGCCTGAAGATCCTGAAAGACGTAATTGATTTTTATGTGCGCGGCGGCAATCCCAATCCGCACCAGGACGAACTGATTCATCCTCTCAACTTGACTGAAGAGGAGACGGCCGATCTGCTGGAATTCCTGCAGTCGCTCACCGGCGAAATGCCACCGGATTCCGGGCCACCTCAGCCGGACCGATCCAGGTTCGCGGCCGTACGATGAAAAAGTCGGTAATTACCGAAACAGGAAACTTTATGGAGCATAAAAGGGGAACGGTGTATACTGGTGGCTCGTTTTGCAACGCCATGCTCTCCGGAAAGCATGCAACTGGGACACTTTTGATCCCAGGCTAGTGCACGATCAATCCCCAAAAAATAAATGAAGGAGACGAAGAAATGAGCTCAATTTGGCGTAATCGCAAGCTCTGGAGCTGTCTTTGTTTGCTGACAGCCCTGATGTTGTTCTCGCCAGTGAATGTAAATGGCCAGACCTGGCCGCAGTGGGCGCTGAACCCACAGCACACCGTGTTCGACGGTGGAGTGGTTGGCCAACCCATCAATCAGATCGATGCCAGCTTTGTTTATGATTTCAACGTTCCCGGCGAGAAAGCTGATCCCAATGCACAGGGAACGCTGCTCGTCCATTATCAGGTTCCACTGATAGACGGAAACGACGTCTACGTGGAGTCTAAGGACGGAACATACAGTAATAGCACCTACAGCACCCAGAAGTGGCACCAGAACAAGTACACATGGCAGGGAAGCAAGTTAGTAAAGGTCTGGACCTTCAATACTGACTGGTTTGCCGCAGGTTCATCCAACCTGTTCTGGGAACCTGTTTATCATGCTGTACTGGCCAATGGATTTCTCTATGATCCGGGCGAGGGCGGAACGATCTTCAAGATCAACAAAGCCGATGGTTCGGTAGTAAAACGCATCAACCCATTCGGCACCACCATTGATCCCAATACCTTTACTGCCTCACCTCTCAGCACGGATGGAAACGGAAACATCTTCTACAACATCATCAAGGTGGATGGAAACGCAGACGCGAACTGGCTCGCCGATGACGTGTTGAATTCCTGGCTGGTGAAAGTAGGTCCGGACGATTCCATCAGCATGGTGAGTTACAGCACCCTGCTTTCACAGGCGACGATTCTGGGCGATTCAGTGCCGGCAGGAAACGGTCGTTGCAGTGTTCAGTTCGGCAGCAACACTTTGCCGTGGCCTCCGCAGCCCAACTCCAACCCTCCAACTACAAAGTGCGGCTCCCAGCGCGCTGCCATGAACAAAGCCCCGGCAATTGCGCCTGATGGGACGATCTACACGGTGAGCAAAGCGCATCTGGTTACGCGATATAACTATTTGATCGCCGTTAACCCCAACCTGACCGGCAAGTGGGCGGCTTCTCTCCGCAATCGTCTTAATGACGGCTGCGGCGTGAGCTTCCCCATCGGCAATCCGGGTGGAGCGAATGCGAACGGCGGGTGCAGCGCTGGTGCTACCTTTGGCGTAGACCCCGGCACCAATGAACCACCACCCGGCCGGATCCTGGATGACGATTCTTCCACCCCGGTCATAGCACCTGATGGCAGCATCTTCCTGGGAACGTACAGCCGTTACAACTTTGCCCAGGGCCATGAGATGCATTTCAGCTCCACCGGCGCATTTCTCAACGCCTTTAATTTTGGCTGGGACAATACGCCGGCCATCTATCCGCACAACGGGACTTATTCCGTGGTCTTCAAGAACAATCACTACGGCGGTCCCGGGTCCACTCCAACAACCTCATTCGGAGATTACTGCAACGATCCTAACTGGTGCCCAAATCGGTCACCCAGCTCTTCCTTCTTAGGACCGCAACAGTTTTTCGTCACCCAGTTTGATCCAAACCTGAATATTGAGTGGAGCTTCCAGAACACCAACACGCAAAATTGTACCCGTAACTCTGATGGCTCCATCAGCTGCGTTTCCGACCATCCTGACGGTTTTGAGTGGTGCGTAAACGCGGCCGTGGTGGATGCCAACGGCGTGGTTTACGCCAACAGCGAGGACGGCAACCTGTACACGATCGGACAGGGAGGCGTTTTCCTGCAGAGAATCTTCCAACAGCAGGCCGTTGGTGCAGCCTATACTCCGGCTTCACTGGATGCTAACGGAAGAGTTTACTCGCAAAATAACGGCGTGGTCTTTGTAGTTGGAAAGTAACGCCGCTTTTCCCGAAAAGTGCAGCGCTCTGGCGCTGCACTTTTTTTATGAGCGGCGGTTAGATGTGACGGCAATCGAGTCAATCACAGGGTCGAACGGCGGGCGGCGTTATTTCGCTTGATGACGCTGGAATGCCCGCCTATGATTCCGCTCAGGAGCAGCCAACAATGAAATCTATACGGCGTTTTGCATTCTGGGTTTCGATCTTTCTGGTTAGCTGTGTCATGGCGATCAAAGGCCAGCAGAACCAGCAGGTAAAATTCGTTGCCGATACCTTGATCGTCGAGGCAGAAGGCACTTATGAAACGGATCCTGATGTGGCGGAATTGGCCTTTGATGTATCGGCGCAGGAGAAGGAATTGAAGTCCGCTTACGGCAAAGCAGCGCAGTCGATGCGCACGATCGTCGATGTGGCCGAAAAGAATGGCCTGAGCAAAGATGCCATTCAGACGGGCATCCTGACCATAACACCTTTTTACGAGGGGTCGCGCAATCGGCGAGCACGGAGCTTCCGGGTGGAGGGGCATGTCGTGCTCAAGATTCAGGACTTCAGCAAAGCGGGTCCCATCATCGACGATACCGTACAGGAAGGGATCGTGGACTTTCGCTCGCTTAAGTATTCTCTGGCCAACGAAGAGGCCGCAAAGAAGAAAGCTGTTGCTGACGCCATGCAACGGGCCCTGGGACGAGCCACGGTGGCGCTGGAGCAATCCCGGCAGAAGCTCGGGACAGCGCGGTTTGTGAATTTGGAGGGGCGCAATCTGGCTGGCATTTCGGAGATTCAGACCTTGGACCTACTTAGTATTGCCGAAGTTACCGAGGGGGGCTATTTCGGGGCGCGGAAGAAAGTCGCTCCTCCGCCGCCACCGCCACCGGTGCAACCGGGAAAAATCACAATCACTGCCTCTGTGCAGTGTGTGTTCCAGATTGAAAAGTGATATGAACACAAGCAGTTCGCAGTTGGCAACTGGCAATCAGTAAGGATGTTTATGAAAACCTTGGAAAAGACGATCGTAGTTCTGGCCTTTCTGGCTCTTGTGTCGGAGACCATCCGGCATGCTTACATGTTGTGGTTTGAGCCGCGAGGCTCGGTCCTGGACAAATATGACCAGCCGCGAAAGGGCGAGATCAATGCCGCCACGTCCCTTGATGAGCTGCTGCGCAAATATGAACCCGTACGCAAGCAAGTGGACGAGGCGAGGCAGCAGAGAGCGAAATCGGGCAAACTTTCAGAACAGGATGAGGAAGTCCAAGGGACTAACTTCAGGTTCTCTGCTGAAGATACGAAGATAGAACCTTTCAAGTCAGAACACGAGTTACGACAGGCAATCGAGGATTGGGAACAGAAATCGAAAGAGATTCACGAACTCTGGTTCTTCTGGACGCTCGGACTCGTGCTTCTCGTGGCGGGAATGGTACTGTACCGCGTTCAGAACCGGTGGATTGGCCTGATTCTGATCATTGCCGGGCTGGCAGAGTTCATTTACTGGACGAGTCCAACATTTTTTGGAGGCACGCGCGAATTCGATCGCCTGCTCTGGAACAAGCTGCTGTTTTCGTTGGTCTCCTTGGGTCTTCTATTCGCCGTGATCTGGTCTAACGGCAGTTTTGCGGACAAAGAGCCGCGGACGGTGATTGGTTCCAATTGAAAGCAGTAAAGGGTCAGATCAGTGCGGCCGCTGTTCAGACTCTACCTTTCAAAGAAGAAAATATCCAGAATGCGGTTGTTGCGGTCTAACAGAATCACGCGATCGCCGAGGATAATGCGCACAACATCTCGCGGCGGGCGCGACAGACGGGCGGTGCAGCCGCTGGGCAGCGCGTGAAGCCTTTTCGCCTGTCCCGGGGGCAACGTGCCGCCGCGCTCCAGCTTTTTCTGAATTCCCGGAGGCAGACTTTCGAATTGGTAATCGGAGAGGCAGGTCTCAAGAACATCACGGTCGCGTTCGCCGAAAATGTATCCGTCATTTCGGCCCGAACTCCGTCTGTCATCAGCGCCTGAATATCGTCCGTGATCGTCGCGGTCATCGTCCTCATCATCGTCGTCATCATCATGGTGGGAGCGTCCACGGTGGACTTCACTTTCGCGATAGTTGTGTCCGCGGTCGTATTCCTGACGCACCGGCGACGGCTGGCTGTAAGAATTGTTTCCTGGGCCATTGCTCAAAAAGACGAGCACAGCTTCAGGTTCCACGACCGCAGGTTTTTTGCCGGTTGCGGCCGCCACTGCTGTGCCAGCGCCTGCGCCGACTCCCGCGCCGATCATGGCGCCCTTGCCGCCATCCGCGATTCCGCCAATGATCGCCCCGGCGGCCGAGCTGCCGCCAATTTTGCCAACGTTGCTCCTGGAGTGCGATTCCCCTTTGATCAGAAATGGCTGAGAAGCAAGATTGGTCGCATGCGAGCCGCTGCCAATGGAGGTCAGCGTCAATTCGAGTTCTCCGGGATCGCTCAGCCTGCCGGATTTTTTTGCCGCGATGACCTGTCCCCGCACGGCTGTCCCTCTGGGGAACATTGCGCCATTTACAGAGAGCGGCTGAGCCAGAGTGCCGGTGAAAACGTCACCGGGACGGGAAGTTTCACTGGAAAGCTTCTGATCAATACGAACATTGATGGGAATGCCGGCAGGGATGCTGGGGGAGGCAGACACCCGCACAGGGAAGGTACAAGCAAAGATTACATATAAAAGAAGTGAAAAACTCCCCGCGTGCTTTCTCATTGGATTGCCTCCTGCCGAGCACAGTAGGTTTTGGGGAGCTGGTCGGCCTGGAACTGATGTGTCTCAGGAGAATGTACCGCGACAGTGCTCTCTTAACAATGGGGTGCAGCGGCTGAAAGTACATGTACCAGCAGCGCGTATTGACAAATTAGACGTCCACAGCGGACCGAACAGATCACGCGCAGATGACCGGAGTCCCAGCACATGCCGGTTTTTGCATGTGATCGGGTGTGGATCACGCGCGATCAGCGGATGGATCTAGCTTGCCTTGGCTTCGACTGAAGCTCCGGCGCGATCGCGTTGCTCACGCGCAGACACGATGCGCATCTGCTCCCAGTCATAGGCAAATTCCCGGCCACAGTCGAGACAAACAACATAAGACCCGGTTTGCTGCGCGGCGGGAGTGCGACGCTGTCCGCGCTTGGTGCTGATGGGGAAGCTGAGGCGTTTGTGCCAGCAGCCGAATAGCATGTCCAGAACCTTCAATTTTTGTTCCTCCAACCTGGGGTTACCTTCTATATATCTAGTGCTTAATAACCCAAATTCGTTTCAGAGGTTTTCCACAGGCAGTCATCGCTGACAAATTGCCTGCCTTGCCCAGCACAGCGGCAGCAACCTCTCTATATGTAAGAACGCGAGAAGCCGCCCAAAGCTGCACTGCAAGCAAGGTTTTTTTGCCGGGCGTCGGCGGCATATAGGGCAAAACAAAACTTCGCGGCTGGGCAGGGCCGAGCCGCGAAGGAGTACTCCACCAAAAGCAGGACTGAGAAGATGGCCACAGTGAAGAGAAGGAGCCAACTTACATCTTCCTGCGGCCCTCTTTCGGTTTCCTAATGAGTAGTGCCAAAAATCGGCCAAACGTTACAAAAAAAGAGCGGGGAAACGAATTTGTTTCGCGGGCTGATTGCAGCAGGATGGGGCATAAAAAGGTCATTCCTTGCGGCCCGTGCCGCAAGGAATGACACACCCACCAAAAAGACAGGGCACAATGAGGTAAGAGGAGATGTGCTCTGTTTTTTCTCTCTAATATGTAGTGCATGAAAAAGGCAAAACGTTACAAAAAAAATCGGCTCTTAGCCTTTGGCCCTTGGCTTTTGGCTCTTTGCAACCGGATGCGTTATCTTTAGCACCGTCACTGAAAGGACCATGGTTACAAAGCTTAAAATCGACTAATCCGCCATGACATCTTTATTGCTACCGCTTACGCTGCTGCTCTCCGGCGCTCTGCAAACTGCGCCAAACCCGTCCGTTCCTCCGAAATTCGAAGATTATCGGGTGACCGAGCAGTACAAAGGGAAGAACGCGAAGCCCGTCCTCACGCGACATGACCTCCGATTTCGAACTCGGATCACTGAAGGCGCTCAGGAAAAGGTGAATTTTGCCGGACATTATATTTTGACGACCTGGGGATGCGGCGGCGGTTGCGTAACGGGCGTTGTCATCGATGCCCCAACCGGCAAAGTGTACTGGCTCCCGTTCACGATCTGTTGCTGGCCAGTCGAGGTGGAGGATCCAATCCAGTTTCGGGTGGACAGCAGGCTGGTGATATTTACCGGCAGCCGTAACGAAAAAGGCCAGGGAGTGTACTACTACAAGTTTGAAGGCAATCGTTTCGTGCTGCTTCAGGCAGTGGAAAAGCCTTAAGTCCATCCGACTTCGGTCTAATTTATTTTCCCAAATCTGCTCCCGTTTAGGATACCCTACAGCTGCACTTTCGTGATTTGAAAAGATTGACCCTGACTTAACTGATTGAAGACGGTTCTTCCTAATCCCGCTTCAAGCGATTGATTTTTCTTTTTCTGCATAGTTCGCATTGGGAGGCTCTATGTCCACAAACATCTACGATCCCAGCATGTCTCTGCTGCTGGCCCAAGCCGTGGAGCAGGCATACCAATATTATGTGCACTGGGAAAAAAGCCAACCATACAAGATTGAATTGCCTGGCTACTCGGTACAGAGCATTCTCCAGGTCTGGGAGATCGACGAGCATGTTCCCATCGGTTATACGGCCGTGCGTATTCAGCCCGGCGTTCCGGGACCCAATCTGGTCATATTCAGGGGAACACAAACAGATGAGGAATCATTTGACGACATGTGCTGGGACCCTACCCCATGTGTTTTGAGCAAGGTGAACTGTGGCACCGCCGCATCCGGAATTTACTCGTTCTATGCCGGTGATGATGATGGACTGGTCACTTCCCTGGAAAGAAACGTCCAACAAGCGGTTGCATCAATACTCACCAAACGGGCATCCCCCATCTGGTACTTCGCCGGGCACAGTCTTGGAGGCGCCATGGCGACGCTGGCCTGCCTCGACGCGGTGGCCGGCGGATGGCTGGCCAGCCAGAACAATCCGCAAGTGATGCTCTATACATACGGAAGTCTGCACGTCGGGCAAGCAGATTTTGCGCAGGTTTTTAACGCCAACATCAACCCAGGCCCAAACAGCAACAATGCCTTCAGGGTCGCGAACCTGGCGGACTGGGTGCCAAGTTTTCTTGATGGCTTCGGCGATATACCTGACTGCGAAAGCGGAACTGCGGGCCAGGACGCTCCTGGCTACGTGCACGTAGGACAACTGTGCAGCTACCTGTGGCAAACCGACGGAGATTGGAACAATCATGCTCTCGCCAACACGTATTTGAAGACGCTGTCGCAATATCCTCAGGTGATCAAGATCGGTCCGAGAAAGTATCCCCAGTAGAAGCTGGTAACCGATATGCGTGCAGGTAGGTTTTAGGTAGGTTTTGGGTTACAAAAGGGGTGGGGTGTCACCTCGGGCAAATGATGTGCCCGCTAACCTGGTGAATTCACGCGGGATAGCTGCAAGGCAAGAGAGAGCAGAAGCGCCTGGAAGCGGCACTCTAGTAATTAGCCAGCCAAGGGCGGGTCTTCCACGGCACGCCGGGATAGGTCGACAATTGGCACTCAACACCAGCAGCAACCCCAAAGCCCCTCTCCGCGATTCCGGTGTGGCATTCGCCCTGATGCTGCCTTGGATGCAGGTATGGATTCCTCCTGCCCCTCGGGATAAACTCCAAAGAAGAGCTCGTGCGAACAAGCGTAACAGCGTCACAAGCCGTGTAAACATTGATCAAAATCGAGCTATTGGTGATCGGCTGTTGGCCTGTGTCTTAAGCACCAAGCGCAATGGCAAAATCAGCAGCCGGAGCGAATTTTTCCGCTGAGTCACGCTGGAAAGCGTGCTTTTAGCGCAAAAAGAAGCGTGTGAATTCCGCAATTCCGCTCATCTCGCGGGTAAGGAAGGACTCAACTAGGAGCGGAATCGCAAAACGAAAGAATCGATTCCGCTACCCGGGGATAACCCTTTGAAGCTGGAGGACTTAGTCGGGAGCGGAATTTTTTCGCCTGCTTTTTTGCGGCAGCCCTGATGCAAGTTGCCGCTGATGTCGCCTGATTTGCGCAAATCAGGCGACACTCACTCCCTGCTGCGTCGTTGCGCGGGTCTACGCCGATGCTAGGTACACGTGTTGCGCTGCAACCTTGCGCTCGCCTCGGGGCGAGCGCAAGGACACTACCGCGGGCACTTGGCAGATTAGCAAATTGGCAGTCAGCAAAAGCTGATAACCAACAAGCCCAAGAGTCCTGCCGCGTCCAAGCTCTGGACGCTTAATATTCGGTTGTCAAAGATCGTTGCGGACCCAGCCAGCGGCTGGATACGGTCGCCCTGGGCGACTGGTTCACATTTCACACATGGGAAATGTGAACCGCGATCAGAATTACATGGGTGGGAGCATTTGGGAAGAGGATAGCGTCAAAAGTACGTCATTGTGACAGCCAGTGGCAGTCAAAGTGCTGTCACTTAAAATACAGGCCAGTGCTCCGACTCCTTCCACGCGCCCTTACCCGCTGACGCGGGCGCTGGCTTGGTCAGGATGACAAGAATTAGAAAGCTGTTAAACGGGACACACTCGTGCGAAAAACGGTTTAGCAGCCAGCAGCTACTTTCAAATCGATTTCACCGGAATCAACGTCAGGTCATCCACAAGGCCAACCTCCTTCTGCAGAAAAGGTTCAGCATATTTCACGCCGGCCAGCATTCCATAGAAACGGGCCAAGGTGGTGACGCGCTCGCGGATTTCTGCGTGCGCCGGGAAGTCGGCGCGTCCCGCTTCCTGGTCGGAGTATTGGGATTTGTACGCGTAGATGGATTCGAGGCGCGCTTCAAACTGCTCGGTGATATCTACGACAAACGTGGGACGAATGTCGTAGTAAAGCGTCGCATAAACGATCTTGAAGGGACGATGCGGACGGTTCAGCCATTCTGATTCGCCTGGATCGTCGACAAGATTCGCTTTTTCCTGTTCCGGAAATTGCAGCCGGGTCAATCCGGCGAGAAAACACGCTTCGTAGCCCAGGGTAGAGCAGTTGTAGTGATCGGGATGGCGTCCCTGCCAGTAGGGAAGGATCACCACGCGGGGACGCCGCCGGCGAATGACCTGGGCGATCTTGAGCCGGTTTTCCCAGGTATTTTCCACTCGGCCATCGGGAATATCCAACGCCTGACGAAAACTGACTTGCAGAATCCGGGCCGCTTCCGCCGCCTCGCGAGCGCGATCTTCGGCCGTCCCGCGCGTCCCCATTTCCCCACGAGTCAAATCTAGAATGCCGGTGCGACGGTCCTGCTGCGTCATCTTGAGCAGGGTGCCTCCGCAGGTTTGCTCCGCATCATCGCGATGCGCGGCGATGGCGAGAACATCCAAAGCAGCGTCGTTCACATTACCCTGATTAAAAGAAATTTTTATGGTTCGACAGGCAGTTTAGCATTTCAGCACTCAGCATTCAGCCCGCGTACGTGTTGGGCTAAACGCCCGCATTTTTCTCCGCATGGTCAGACGGACTGCTTGTGGCAATTACAAAGTGAAAATTGACCTGGCATTGACGACAACAGTCACTTCAGAACTTTCCGTGCACGAAGTGTGTACAATTCATTCTTCACTCCTTCCAGGCCTTTCTCAGCGTAAATCATCATCAATCGTTCTGCCGTGAGGAAGCTGAGCACGGGGTTGCGGAAGCCGTTGTTATACCGGGCCGTGTCCTCGAAATCAAAACCGAAATCCGGCGCCAACTGACGCAAAAGAATTTGTACGGTTTTTATGGAAGGAATGGAAAAATATATGTCGGCATCGGAGCGGTTGTGGATTGTGTATTCAGCCAGCAGGTTGGTTTGTGAGGGATCAGCATTGAGCAGATTCACGCTTCCCAGGTCGCGAACCGGCGGCAACCGCAATCGGCCGTGTTTATCGGTTGTAAGATAGCCTTTTTGCACAGGATCAACCTGGGCGATGATAGCTGCCGTGCGCAGCCAGTTCACAACTTCAAATTCGTGTCCCAGGCTGGGAGCGACGTGAGCTGAGGCCTGGGTAATCACCAGCAACGGGCTCAGTCCGCGCTTCATGGCCTCAGCAAGACCAAGAATATGATGAGCGCCGGTCTTGGAATCACCCGCCCGGCCATTATCATCGGTGGCGCCATTGCCGCCGAATTGCAACTCCTGAAATTCGCTGCCGTCAGCGTTCCATTGAAACACAATTGTTTTTGCCCAGTCGTGCCAGATGGGAGCCGCGATGATTGCGTCCTGATCAATAAAAATTTCAGGGCCCGAACCGGCAGCTTTTCGCCCATACATTTTGCGGTAATCATCCGCCAGGCTTAGAGCTGCCATTTCATTGTTGGCCTCGTGGATAGGGAGTCCCCCGGGATAGGAATGATGGCCGCCGAAGTCGCTGCCCGGAGCGGAAGAAAAAGACTGAGGAAGATGCGGGCAGCTGGAGCCATCGTCAATTACCGGCGGGAAAATGCCTGTCAGAAGGCCGCCGGGAATTCCGGTTTGGTCTTTCACCTCTACGAGTCCGGCCCTGACCAGTTCCTGGAGAATGCGTTCCTTATCCTGCTGCGTGAGGCCGGCTCGATGTTGAATGCAAGTCTGCGCATTGCCAATGGCGTCCAGTGTTTCCTTGCGAAGCTCCTGATCTTTAATCTTTTTTGCCTGTGCCAACAAAAATTTGTCAGCCGATTGCACCCTTGGTGATTTGCCGCTTATCTCGATGGCCCGCTGGTTTCCTGCGCCCGGAATGGACTGGTCCTGCGCGTAAAAAAGCGAGCAGCTGAATGATAGAAATGCGAGAATTTCGAACCAAACATGATTTTTGCTGCGCATTGTGGCTCGTTCATTGTAGAGGCAATTGACAGCCGACCACCACTGCAGCGTTAACGGCGCTCTTTTTACGAAACGTTTCCTGCGCAAGAGTCACTACCTTTTAGGGGGAAGTGGAGCAAATTAGTTTTGATAGCCGCGGGCAAGTGGCTTATAGTTTGCAGAAGTTTCTGGACGAGGTGGCATGATGAAGGAGGGCGACCGCCTGGATGCCGGCGGGACGGCGACCGCACCGGCCGATTCCGGTGAAAAGTCGAAAGCTCGCGGCAATCGTCTCTTTGAACGGGGACTGGTGCTCACAGCGGAGCTTGTGTTGCTCAATTTCTGGCTTGTACGTCACCTTGGAACCGGGCTCGAAAATTCCGAGTTGCTCACTGGAGCCGTAACACTCATCACCGGCGTATTTGGCTTTATGGCATGGATGGGCGGCAAATCACAAGACGAAACCGCCGCAGCGAGGTTTCATGGATGGTTCACACGGGTATTTTCTTTTCCGCTACTGGTGATAATCGGTGCTGCCATTGTGACACTTCTACTCGTCACCTCATCAGTTGTGGTGCTGAACAATTTTGGAGAAACTCCGGCGCGAGTTCGGCTGGCGCGGGCCGATCAGGCTTCTTCGGCGAACTCCCAACAGCAAAAATCAACAAAGAACCTGGCGGAGGCGATTAAAGAGGCGCATTGCTCCACGTCGAGGAGCGAAGGTGAAGAGTCAGCCGAAGATAACAGCAATGCTGCTCCTGGCTCCATCACTGAGTTGGCGCGTTCAAAAGAAGATCCCTACCGATACTTAGTGACCACGTCGCCGTTTGGCACGCCGTACCGGGTAGAAGCGAAAGGCTATTTGCCTAAGACCCTGGACGTGTTTCCATTATGGGGAGTTACCGTCGATCCTGAACGCGATCTCCGAGCCGCTCCTTCCGTGCTCTTTCGGCCTGATAGCGACGCTCTGGGTGCTCTGGACGATGGCGGGTACATTGTGATCACACTATTGCGTGACGGCAAGCAACAGCTTATAGCGTGCGGCGCAAAGACACGCTCTTCCTTTTTAATTGGCCGCATGGAGTTCCTTTCCGCGACTTTAGTCCAGGCATTTCGCGATGACTGGACGCTGGAACTTAAGGGTGGAAGTGAAGACGAGACGCACACTGCGCAAACGCTGCTGCAATGGCGCTATCCCCGGCGATTGCCATTGTTCGGAATTCCCGATCTGCAACCCCAAATGAGACTGGAGGCGGAAGTTTACAGCCGAACAGGAACTCCAGTCGCGAGAGCTAAGACAACGGTCAGTGAAGAAGCGTTAACAGATGTTCGTATTCCCTATATCGAGAAACAGAAAGCTCAACCGGCAGCACAGCCTCTGTCCGGCAATCCATAACAGGGCAGGTCATATGCGAGTTATTGAACTAGCCACAGCGATCCTGGTAAACATTCTGGCGTTCACGCCTCAGCTTTGTGTGGCCCAGAATGTTCCGCCGCAATTGAGAGTTGAAGTTCGGCTGTTAGGACAAAAATTTACCGAGAATTTCACGTCCGCTGAGATTGCGGAGATTCAAAACGCGTCAGCCCTTAAGATTGCCGAATTTCTACAGCAACAAGTGCCGTTTCTGAAATTTTCTGCGGCCAATGGGGACGCTGTGCTGCATTTTCAGCTCAACAGCATTAGGGAGCAAAGCGCACAGGGCCCTCCCATCCCGGGTAATCCGCAGGAGATTGATCTATTCGTCTCCCTCGACGGGAGCAATGTGGAGCTTGGTGGACATGATGCCTGGCTGTATCGTGATGGCCAGCAGCATGGCGAGGCAATCGGAACGAAAGACAATGTGGAATTCAAAATCTCACAGTGCGTACAACTGCCTGCCAATCTTCAAAACCTGCTGAGCAAAATATTGAGCCGGGTAGTAGTGGGGAAAGGTGGTGTCTTGCAGGTTGGTCCGTCCTTGCAATGGATTTTGCCGTTCGCGAAGGACCAAATGTGTGGGTCGCCGGAGGACACCACATTCAGCGTTGTGCACGAGGGTTCAATTCAGGGAGTTACGCAGCGCCCGCGCGCTTTTGTCGCGGGGGTTGGCTACTGCACTTCGGCCGACTGCGCTACTGACCCCACCCTTAGCAATCATTGGGTGGGCGCGCTCGGTAGTGCCCCGCCCGAGATTGACGCAGCCATGCGCGACCGAATTCAGAGGGAAATGGAACGTATCAAGTCGGCGCCGGCAGGAAGCCTGGCCGTGAAGGAGATCTACGTTCTGGTTTATGGAGCAGCGCCGGATCCAACTTCGTGCGGGCAGACGTTTTCACCAGGAACCTCCAACTTGCCGGCAGGGGGGCCACAATGAGGCGCGCGGTTCATCTCGTCATCTTCCTTTTAAGTTTCTCGTGGTGGATGAAGCCTGCATTCTCACAGAGTACAAGCGATACGGCGCAAGCCCCCACGTCCAAAGCCGAGCAAATGAAAAATCGCACCGCAGAGCCGACTGGACCTGAAAAGGCGGCGTCGCAATTGCCTACGACCGCGGAGCCGGCCGGTGAAAAGGCGGCGTCGCAATTGCCTACGACCGGCCAGCAAACTAAGAGTTCCAGTGCGAATGACATGCGCAAGATGCGCAATCAGGATTTCAAACAGAATCTCCAATACATCCCTGGACCCAAGGAAAGCAACGCTCGTACTGTGATGTTCGAGGCAATGGACCTGGGTCAAAAACAGCAATGGACGAATGCCAGCTCCATGTTGGACCGCGCCGATCCGACCTGTGGTGAAGTTTCAAGTGAGGATGCGAAGTCGTGCCATGCGGTGCTTAATTCCGCACAGGGTTACTTGAAATTGCAGGAGACCTCCACGGTTGCGCCTCAGAGCCCAAGAGCTCAGGAGTTGCTGAACTCGGCTGCGAGTTCCTACCAAAACGCGCTGCGTTATCAACCGGATAATGGTCCGCTGCTGAACAATTACTCTTTCGTGCTTATGAAGGTTGGGAAAACCAGTGAGGCCCAGGCGGCACTGGAGAAGGCCATCCAGGTGGATCCGGGACGCACGGCGCTGTACGCACTCCGTCTGGGTGAGCTCCACGGACAGCAGAAGCAATGGGACCTCGCGCTAAAAGCTTATGCCAAGGCTGCCGCTGCAGCCCCGGAGTCTGCTCTGCCGGCCAGGAAAACGCTGGATATTTATCGCAACGGTTATCCCAGCCTTTCCGCGGCAAGCAAAGATCAATTCATGCGCACATGCAGTGTGTGGGAGACCACCGCGCCGGAGCTTGCCCGCAGCGGCTACGAATTCATATTTCTGAACAGCGATCCGGGAGTGGTTAACCGGGAACAATCGTTGCTTCTTTGGACGTCTTTGCTTGCGCGCCGGCATGGCTTGAAACTGGACATCATTCAATCGACTGCAGACGCAGCCCAGCGACAACCAGCCGCGATAGAGATATCCAAGGCGCTGTCTGACCTGCTCAGTTACCTGCGCAGACCATGGCAGGCGCCAGCAGCGGAAAGCTGGTGGATGCAGCAGACCCCCAGGCGTACCGTTCTGGCAAGAGTTTCACTGGCGTGGGGCCAGGAAAATCAGGTGACCGAAGGGCCGCAGAATGCAGAGTTATGCTGGCAAACCGGCTTGAAGATTCTGCCACAGGGAGCGGAGCATGGTGCGGTCAACATCCCTGGAGCGCTGCAGCTTTCGCTCGATCTGCGTGTAGAACTAGTCTCACTCTATGATCGGCAACCTGGAATTGACCCGCAAAAGGCAAAGACAGACCAACTGGTAGGGGAGCT
Source organism: Candidatus Angelobacter sp. (assembly GCA_036518395.1). Taxonomy (GTDB): domain Bacteria; phylum Acidobacteriota; class Terriglobia; order Terriglobales; family Acidobacteriaceae; genus Angelobacter. Next base: position 20,364 of record DATDNH010000141.1, read on the forward strand.
CTTTTCGGAAAAAATGATGGTCATTGCCGCCGGGGATGTTGCGGCGGAACAAAGGTATCACAACGCTCTGGGTCTGATCTTCTCAGAACAGAAGCGGTGGCGCTCAGGAGACGCTGCCAATGCCATCTATCAGCTCACGCGAGTTTTGCAGCTTGCCGCCAATCGTTACCAGGATGGTCCCACTCAGGGTTTCTACGAACCGTTGCCGGATGTGAAAGGGCTGCTCGCCCAGGCCTATTGGAGCCAGCCTCAGCATGCAGCATCGTCGGCCGCTGAGAAAGCAATCGAGACAGCAATGGCTTACCTGGACACCGACGATCTGAAATCCGCCGCAAAATGGCTTGATACGGCGCACCAGTACGGCGCGCCAGAACCCTCACTTGAGTTGCTGGGCAACGTGTTGCAGTTCCGTGTTGCGCTCGCAGGCACATCACCGCCTGGGATGAGTGCACGTGAGATTTCAAGCGACCGGCAGCCGTGGCTTTTCAACTTCAACATAAACATACCTGGAGGGGATGACTTCCTGAAACGGCAGCGTTTCAAAGTGTACGCCGATCTGGCGCAGCCTGCGCTTCCTGCGGCCTGGGATCCAACGGCCGCTATGGAGGCCTTCAAACTGATAATTTCTGGCAGTGGTACTCCGCTGATAGGAGCAACTGATCTCCATCGGTGGGAAAAAGTAAATGGAATCCTTCATGCGAGCTTGAATGCCCCAACCTCGGGTACCCGCATGGCTTTGCCGCTTTCTTTTCCCGAAGGCACGTCTGCCGCGGATTTCGCGCCTCGGAGACACATTCCCAGTGGCGACGGGATCGTGCTGCTCACTCTGCCAGGAGAAACTGACCCGCTGCGGATCGAATTGCCTCCCACAACGCTCATATTGTTGCGGATCGTAACGGCTCTGGATCCCTCAACTTTGAGTACTTCCCATGAGTTCTTGCAGCTTGGCGCAACGGGAGTCACTGTGACGCGTAACGCGCCAATGGACAAAATCAAAACGGTGCTCGACAAGCTCAGGAGCGCAGGCCTTACGATCCGCCTGCCGAGTTCTGGCCCAGGAGTGTAGCTGCGGCGTGAGCCGCATTTCAACTGTTAAGAACCCTCGTGGCGGATCGGGCTATCTCACTTTCAACACCACAACCGTCTGATCGTCGAAAACGGGAGCGCCCTCGGAGAATTTTTCTGTTGCCTGAAAAAGCGCATTCACGATCTGCTGCGCGTTGCGATTGGAATTCTTCGCGATGACCTGCTCGATGCGAGTGCGGCCGAATTGCTCGTCCCTGGGATTGCTCGCGTCAACAATGCCGTCACTGAAAAAGACAAATATATCGCCGGACGAGGCATTCACCGTGATCTCTTCATAAGACGCATTCTCAAACAGACCGAGTGGAAGTCCGGCGGCATTCATCATGTGGGCATGGCCGTTGTGGCAGTAAATGGGGCGAGGCAGGCCGGAATTGGAAACCTGCATGGTCCGCTTCTCGTCGTTCCAGATGGCGCAGGTTACTACCACGAATTGGGCATCCAGGCGGCGCTGATTCAACGAGCGATTCACAGCGGCAAGCATCTCCGCGGGCGGCGGTTCGGCGGGGGCGAGGCTGCGCACAATCCCGCTGACCAGCGCGGCATACAGCGCAGCCGGCGCGCCCTTGCCGCTGACATCACCCACGACAATGCAGGTGCGGGGCTGCCGGTACTCGAGGAAGTCATACATATCGCCGCCAATGGCATGCGCAGGATTGAATCCAGCGGCGATTTCCGCGCCACGCAGCACCGGACATGCGGGTGGAAGCAGGTGCTGCTGCACTTCGCGCGCCATGGAAAGATCGCGCTCCAGCCGCTGCTCCTCGCGCTGGATGCGCTCGTACAGGCGCGCGTTTTCAATGGCAATGGCGAGCTGCGCGGCCAGAGTGCTCATCACTTTAACGTGGTCCTCTGTGAAATAGTTGCGGCGCGTGTGCTCCAGATCAAGCACGCCAATGACTTCATCCTTATAAATCAGCGGGACACATAGTTCCGATCGTACTTCCGGATTCAGGTTGATGTAACGCGGATCTTTGCTGACATCGCGCGCCAGAACAGGTTTCTTCTCCCGCACCGCCGCGCCCACCAGCCCCCGGCCGACAGGAATATCGTGTTTGAGCTGAACACTCTCCTTGAAGCGCAGTGAGAACCGATGCACCAGCTTCTGTTTGCTTTCATCCAGCAACAGAATGGAAAACATCTGATAGTCGATAAGTTCCTGAAGCAGGTCTCCAATGCGCTTGAGCAGTTGGTCGAGATTCAGAATCGAGGTGAGTTCACGGCTGATTTCATTCAGCAGTGCCAGAGTATTGGCCTGGCGCAAAACCCGCGTGTATAAGCGAGCATTTTCAATACTGACGGCAATGCGCGAAGCAATCAGAGTCAATAACCGCGCGTGCTCTTCCTTGAAGTAGCCGCGCTGCGGGGCTTCAATGTCAATGACTCCAATCACCCGGTTCTTGGTAATCAGAGGAACTGCGAGTTCGGAGTGAATATGTGGAACCGCCTGAATGTACTCGCTTGCCTTGGAAACATCATTGACCAGGATGGCCCGTCGCTCCTTGACCGCACGTCCGGTAACGCCTTCGCCCACCTTGACACGAATTTTTTCCGCCACCTGGGGCACGTGACCAATCTGAAATCTGAAGCGAAGCTCCTGGGTGCGATCATTCAGCAGCAGGATGGCAAAGACTTCGTAGTCGATGACGCGCTTTACCACCTCGGCCACGCGCTGCAGCAGCGTGTCCAGCTCAAGCGTGGTGTTGAGCACGTCAGACACTTCCACCAGCAGGGATTCAACATCGACGCGTGGGGCGGGAGCGGGAATTGTGGCTAAAGGGTCCAAGAATTCATGATAGCAGTCAGACGCTCACCACGGAGGTTTCGTGTTGAGGAGGCACAATCAAAACCATTTCGCCGCGAATGAACGCGAACCAACGCGAATATGAAGAGCAGGAAAAAACCAAAACCTGCCGACACGGAGAAGCGGAGAATTGTTGATTTCTGATTGTTGATTTTTGATTTTCAAACCAAATGCAAGATCAAAACCGAAATAGAGGAAGCGGAGGGCAAAAGAAGGATTCAAGCGTTTGAAAATCACAAATCAAAAATCTGCAATCTCAAATTCTTCCCGTCGCTCCCAGCTCTTTCATGATCTCGATTGCGCTGCTGGTTCCGATGCGGTCTGCGCCGGCTTCCAGCATGGCATTAAGCGTTGCGGCGGTACGGATGCCGCCCGCGGCTTTCACGCCGGCCTGGCTCCCCACTACACCACGAAGCAGGGCAACATCGTCCGGGGTGGCGCTTCCGTTAAACCCGGTCGCAGTCTTCACAAAATCGGCTTTGGCCGCAAGGCAGAGCTGGCTAGTGAGGATTTTTTCTTCAAGAGTCAAGAGCGGAGTCTCAAGAATTACTTTAACTGCAACTCCGTTGCTGTGCGCGATCTCGATAATACTTTCAATCTCGGTCTGGACGAGCTTCCGGTCACCGGACTTAAGGGCGCCAATGTTCATCATGATTTCCAGTTCCTGGGCGCCCACGCGAACGGCTTCCTCGGTTTCAAAACGTTTGACGCTGATGTGATTCGCTCCCAGGGGGAAACCGATGGTGGTGGCTATCTTGACTGGAGTTCCATGAAGCACGGAAGCAGCCAGTGCGAGCCAGCAGGGATTGACGCAGACAGCGGCAAACCCAAAGCCAACAGCTTCCTGACTCAGCTTGATGATTTGATCGCGATTGGCATCCGGCTTAAATAAAGTGTGGTCAATAGCAGCGGCAACCTGCTGCCAACTTCGCAGGCTCGTTTGAACATCAGAAATGACCGGAGACATCCCAAGCGGATTGTAACTTATGTTGGGGTGTCGTTGACAAGTACACAAATGTCAGGGAGGTTACGATAGCGTTCGGCAAAATCCAGCCCGTAACCGACCACAAATTCATCGGGGATCATGAAGCCGACATAATCGCCTTCGACCGGGACCTGGCGGCGTGAAACTTTGTCCAGCAATGCGGCTGTTTTCAAAGCACGCGGCTGCCGCGCTGCAAAGAGCTTCTTCAGGAAGCTTAAAGTCAGTCCTGTATCCAGGATGTCTTCGACCAGAATCACATTCTGGTTCTGGAGAGGAGTAGTGACGTCTTTGATGAGCTGGACTTCGCCGGCACTCTGTCGCGCGGCGCCATAGCTGGATACCGCGATGAAATCAAAGGTGGCATCGAGTTTGATCTGGCGGGCCAAATCGCTCAGGAAAAGACACGCGCCTTTGAGCACGCCAATCAGAACCACGGATTGCCCGTTGAAGTCACGCGTAATCTGCTGGCCCATTTCAGCCACACGAGTGGCTATCTCGTCGCGGGTAAGAAGGGGTCGAAGCATGGGAGGCAATTCTCTCACAACAGCACTCAGCAGTCAGCACTCAGCCCGCGAACATTTACGCCTGAGCCGTGCCTATTGTCGGCATGGTTAGATTTCAGCATCAGCCTAGAGGTTCTTCTTCCGATGAACCGATGACCCGATTGCCTGCGCTACCAAAATCTCAGGCAGCATTTAGCGACTTCTGTGAACCGCACTCTCGGCACGGTAGCCCTGCTGAAGGCTGATTGCTATCGTTTGTGCCGGAGACTAAAATTTTCTGTTTCGTTTGGAGACGCTATGAGATTGAATGGAGTAAAAGTGACATGGCTGGGGCATGCTACGTTTCTGCTTGAAACTCCGGGCGGCAAGCATGTGCTGGTTGACCCCTGGGTGATGAATAACCCTTCCACTCCCGCCGACAAAAAAAACCTGAACAAAATCGACGTCATGCTGTGCACGCATGGGCACGGTGATCATATTGGCGATGCCGTCGAGCTGGCAAAAAAACATGATCCCAAAGTGGTAGGGATTTATGAATTGTGCTCCTGGATGCAGCAAAAAGGCGCAAGGCAGATCGCGCCCATGAACAAAGGAGGCACGCAGACAGTCGGCGACATCAAGGTCACCATGGTCCATGCCAATCACTCGAGCGGAATTGAAGATGGCAAGCAGACTGTCTATGGAGGCGAGGCTTGCGGCTATGTGATCACGTTTGATAATGGCATCAAGATCTACCACGCCGGGGACACAAATGTCTTCGGTGATATGGAGATTATTCGTGACCTCTACCGTCCGGACCTGGCCATGCTGCCCATCGGTGACCTGTTCACGATGGGGCCCCGTGAGGCGGCCTATGCCTGCCGTCTGCTGGAGCCGAAGTCTGTAATCCCAATGCATTGGGGAACGTTTCCGCTGCTGACGGGAACGCCGGCGGAGTTCGGGCATGAGCTGAAGGGAAGCGGCCTGGGAGTCGAGCTCATTACTATGAAACCCGGGGAGACGATCTCTTGATTTCCGGAATCACCACTCCTGCGGTCGAGAAATATATTTACGACATATTGCCGGAGCGCGACGAAGTGTTGCGCGAGATGGAGAAGCAGGCAGAGAAACGCGATATTCCGATTGTAGGCCCGGCTGTTGCGCGCGTGCTGTTTCAGTATGCCCGGCTGATTAACGCAAAGAAAATTTTTGAGCTTGGTTCTGCGATTGGGTATTCAACCATCTGGTGGACGCGCGCTGTGGGCGAAGGCGGCGAAGTTTTTTATACCGATGGAGACCCGAAAAATGCGGCGGAGGCGAAAGGTTATTTTCGGCGTGCCGGGGTCGAGACGCGCGTGAACATGCAAATTGGCGATGCCCTGGAATTGCTCTCCGAGCAAAAGCAGCAATTCGACATCATCTTCAATGACGTGGATAAAGAGGACTATCCACGCGTGTTGCACCTGGTGGGTGATCGTCTTCGCCGCGGTGGACTGTTCATCACTGACAATGTTTTGTGGAGCGGCCGCGTCCTGGAGCCAAAGCCAAAAGAGGCGTCTACACGCGGGGTTCAGGAATTCAATAAGCGACTGTATGCCAGCAAAGAATTTTTCACGACGATTCTGCCGTTGCGCGATGGATTGGCTGTGAGTGTGAAGCTATAAGAAAGAGACGGTGGGGATCGTTCCAGACGCAGCCGAGGGCGGCCGCGCTCCACGCTCAATTATTTTCTATTCCCCATACGGAACCCAGATATTTTTCACCTGGGTAGCATGTTCGAGGAACCAGCGGCCCTCGGCCTGTTCGCGGTTAAACCAGTCAACCACGCGGCCTTCGTTGGTAAAGACCTGCTTCAGATTTCCGACTGAGTGGAATTTGGCATCGGCGGCAGCGGCTTCGTCAGTGAAGCACCAGAGGGCGTCAACGTCATCATGTTCGGCCAGAATTTTCAGCAGTTGCGAAACGGAGCCGGTGACGATATTGATTGTTCCTCCGGGCATATCGCTGGTATCAAAAAGTTGATACAGATCGGCGGTGATCAGCGGATAAGTTTCTGAAGGAACAGAAACGATTGTGTTTCCCGCAGCCAAAGCGGGCATCGCCAACGACAAAAATCCCAGCAATGGAACCTCTCGCGGGCAGATGATTCCAACCGTGCCGATGGGTTCATTCATGGCGATGGCGACGTTGCGGAATGGAGGGCTGTGGACAGCTCCATCAAATTTGTCTGCCCAGGCAGCGTAAGAAAAGATGCGCTCAATGCCCAGTTCAACCTCGGCAGCGGCCTGTCTCTCGCCCACTGCCGCTGCGAGCTTGCGCGTAATCTCCTCACGGCGCTGCGAGAGATTTTCTGCGATGTAATAGAGGACCTGGGCACGGTTATGCGCGGTTGCTTTTCCCCAGCTTTCGGCCTTGCGCGCAGCTTCGACCGCATTGCGAATGTCTTTGCGATTGCCCAGCGGCGCTTCACCCAGCAATTGCCCATTCGCGCCGCGCACTTCAATGCTGTACCCGGAATCCGGACGCGCCTGTTTGCCACCTATATACAGCTTTACGGTGCGGTCAATTCCAGGATCGGTTGATTCAAGTTCCTCGTGATCCTGAAGTTCAGGTCTTGCCGGACTGTTGGCCGAAGACAGGGTCGGAGCATTTTTGAACCATAGCGGCTCAAGGTATTCCCGCATGCCTTCCTTGCCGCCCTCGCGCCCGTACCCGCTTTCGCGATAGCCGCCGAAACCACATGAGGCGTCAAAGAGATTGGTGCAGTTCACCCAGACGACGCCGGCTTTGAGTTGCGCGGCCACGTGCAATGCCACGTTCAGGCTTTCGCTCCAGACGCACGCCGCCAGACCATAAGCAGTATTGTTCGCCAGTTCCACGGCTTCCCGTGGCGTGCGGAAGGTCATTGCGGCCAGCACGGGACCAAAAATTTCCTGCTGCGCAACTATTGAGGTCGGTTGCACGTTGGTCAGCAACGTGGGCGGATAGTAGAGACCGCGCGCAGGCAGCGCCAACTCCGGTTGCCAGCAGGTTGCGCCTTCTGCTACGCCCTGGTCCACCAATCGCCGGATGCGATCAAGCTGCACCGGCGCGACGATCGCCCCAATGTCAATGGCTTTATCGAGTGGCGGACCGGCACGTAACGTGTTCATGCGCTGACGAACTTTCGCGATCAACGGCTCGGCAATGCTTTCCTGCATCAGCAGGCGCGAGCCCGCGCAACATACCTGTCCCTGGTTGAACCAGATTCCATCAACCAGGCCTTCCACTGCGCTGTCAAGGTCGGCATCTTCAAAAACAATGAATGGCGACTTGCCGCCCAGTTCCAGAGAAAGGCGTTTATGACTGGAAGCAGTCGCAGCGCGAATTGCGCGTCCCACCTCAGTCGAGCCGGTGAAGGCAATTTTGTCCACACCCGGATGTTTGACCAGCGCTTCGCCGGTTGAGCCGTCTCCGGTGACGATGTTCACCACTCCGGCGGGCAAGCCGACTTCCTGGCAGATTTCCGCAAAGGCCAGCGCGGTCAATGGAGTGAACTCCGCCGGTTTTAAGACGACTGTGTTTCCTGCCGCCAACGCCGGAGCGATTTTCCATGCCAGCATCAGCAGGGGGAAATTCCAGGGGATGATCTGCCCAACCACACCGCAAGAAGTGTATCCGGGAAATTCGGATTCCAGCAGCTGCGCCCAACCAGCATGATGATAAAAGTGGCGAACTACCAGCGGAATATCGATGTCGCGGCTTTCGCGGATGGGTTTACCGTTGTCGATGGTCTCCAGTACGGCGAGACGGCGCGAGTGTCTCTGGATGGCTCGCGCCAGCGCATAGAGGTATCGTGCACGGGCGTGAGCGCTGAGATGCTGCCAGCGGGGAAGAGCATTTCGCGCAGCCTGAACGGCGGCGTCGATGTCAGCAGCGCTGCCTTGTGCAACTGTGGCAAGTTTTTCGCCAATCGCGGGATCAAGGGAATCGAAGAACACCCCATCTGCCGGCTGCTTCCACCCGCCATCAATGAAGTGACCGAACTTGCGATTGTGGCGGTCCAGCCAGGCCAGCGTCTCTTTGGGATCCTCCGGCGCCGGGCCGTAATCCATCCGGACGAATTGCTCAGCTATGCTCATGAACCAATTAGGTCATTAAAAGTACAAACACTACGCAATGGGATGCCTATACTCCGCTGAATACCGGCCAGTGGCGAAGTATTCCAGTTGCCGCTCGATATCGCCGAGCAGGCCGCTGGCGCCAAAACGAAAGAGTTCCGGTCTAGTCCACGAAGGCCCGAGTTCCTCCTTCATCAAGGCGAGCCACTCTGTCGATTGCTTTGCGGTGCGAATGCCGCCTGCGGGTTTGAAGCCAACAGCCATGCCCGTTTCAAGCGCGTACTCGCGAATGGCGCGAGTCATCACAAACCCAACTGGCAGTGTGGCATTGGTGGGCTCTTTTCCGGTTGACGTCTTGATAAAGTCAGCGCCCGCCATCATGGCGACAAAGCTGGCCCGCGCGATATTGCGCAGCGTGAGGAGATCTCCCGCGCCGAGGATGACTTTCATATGCGCGCGGCCACAGGCATGACGGAATTCGACAATTTCGTCGTAGAGTTCCTGCCATCGGCCGGCAAAGACATGGGCGCGCGTGATGACGGTATCAATCTCATGGGCTCCGGCTTCGACTGACCGCCGGATTTCAGCAACCCGCTCTTCGAGCGGGGAGAGCCCGGCGGGAAATCCGGTTGAGACTGCTGCGACGCGAATACCGGTGCCCTCAGTAGCCCGCAATGCGGTGTCAACAAATCGGTGATAGACGCAAACCGCCGCGACCTTGATGCCAAGCTCCTCAATCCCTAAACGCCTGACCAGTTCCTGCTGGATTGGCTGTCGCGCCTTGGCGCACAGACGGCGCACACGCTCTTCCGTATCGTCGCCGGAGAGGGTGGTCAGATCCATGCAGGAAATAGCGCGCAGATGCCACGCTGCCTGCCATTCTTTTTTGACGGTGCGTCGCGCAACATGGCTTTGCGCACGGCGTTCAACCGCGCTGGTGTTCACGCCAACCTGTTTGATCCATTCAAGGTTTAAGGGAATTCCACGATTGGGCAAAAGCGGGCGTCCGGAGAACTCGGCAATGGGTGCCCCGGATTCGGCAGCGAAGAGAGCGCTATTGCTCAAACGCTCCGCCACTCCATAACGACTTGTGTTCTGGCCCGACATTTATGAGGTATTGTACGGCAGAGTGCGGAGAATGATGACACTATTGCTGTTTCTTCTTCTCAGCAAGTTTCTTGCGCGCCTCGGCAAAGGCCATGCTCCGTTCCCGCAGTCTTTCCAGGATTTTTATTTTCTCGGTAAAACTGAGCGCCGCAAGCTTTTTACGCCGTTCATCCATTGAGGTATCTCTCCTGGAATTTCTGCCACTTAGCTTTCAATCCGTGTCGAACCAGAATGTCATCGAGCTTTGCCCGATCTACGGCATTCTGTTCAAGGAATTGCAAGATTCTCGCATGGTCCTTTGCTCGCCCCGTCTGCAATGCAATCGCTACCAGATGCTCGCCTCTCATTACCCACGTCGAGATGTCTTCAAACTTGGTCTCGACAGCCTCATTCAATGCCTCCTCTTCCAATGCATTGCCAGGCAGCAAGAATTGAACCGGCCAGGTCCCGATATTTATGTGTTCACCCTCGCTCTCGTAACCTAATGCTGTCAGGTACTCATATATAGGTGCCAGACTCACGATCGAGCCGCCAACGTTGCTGGGAAACGCTATGAAGACATCGAGATCAAGCGTTGCTGCAGGCTCCAAATACAATGTGGCCCCGATGGCATCGCCAATGGCGTATCTCCCAATAACGCCCTCGGCCTGCATCCGGTTGATCGTCTCAAGAGTCTCTTTCATTTCAGTGTACAAAGAGTCTGCTGATACCAGCCGTTATTTCCCAATCACTCCTTTATATATTGCCATTCCCACCACGGCATCAACTCCCATCGCATCCAGCGCCTTTATTTCTTCCAGAGACTTGATTCCTCCAGCAACAATCAGACGGCGTTTGGTCGCCTTGCGTAGTTTTTCTGCGACTTCCCGGGGAAAGCCGCTCAGCGTACCTTCACTATCAATGTGCGTGTAGAGAAATGCGCTGCAGTAGGGCTCGAGAGAGCGGATCATCTGCAGCGGCTCGATCGCGGTGATTTCCTTCCATCCTTTAATCGCCACTTTGCCCCCGCGAGAGTCTATGGCAAAGGTCAGTGGCGCGATACCGAATTGTGAGCAGGCCTCCTGCGCCAAGCCAACATTTATTTGGCCATCTTTGGTCAAAGCAGAGCCGAAGATCACACGCTGTGCGCCCACTCCGAAATCCAGCAGTTCGCGAGCACGACCGACATCCCGAATGCCCCCGCCTACCTGGCAGGGAAGTTGCTTGCAGATCATGGCAATAAGCTGATGGTTGCCCTGTCTGCCCATGGCCGCATCCAGGTCGATTAATTGCACCAGAGGGTAGGAGGAGAAACGCCCGATCCAGTAATTGAAATCGTCAAATTCCAATTCTTTGCGTTCTCCCTGCACTAGCTGGACGATCTTGCCGCCCATTAGGTCAATGGAGGGAATCAGCACGGCCACCTCATGGGAACGCCGGCATCGAGCAGGACCTGTTTGAGTTCCGCGACGGCATGGGTGCCGAAATGAAAAATCGAGGCGGCCAGGGCCGCATCTGCTTTGCCGGCAGAAAAAACTTCAACAAAGTGTTGCGGATTTCCAGCGCCGCCGGAAGCGATTACCGGAATGGAGACTGTGGATGCAACCGCAGCCGTCAGCTCGCAATCAAAACCCGCAGCGGTTCCGTCGCGATCCATCGAAGTGAGCAGAATCTCTCCGGCGCCACGATTTTCTGCTTCGCGCGCCCACGCTACGACCTTCCTGCCGGTCGGCTTTCGGCCTCCGGCAACCCAGACTTCAGCATTTTGTGGGCTGCCACTTCCGCGTTTTCCATCTATGGCCACAATGACTGCCTGCGAGCCAAACCGATTGGCAATTTCACCGATCAAATTTGCATCAGCCACTGCGGCCGAGTTGATGCTCACCTTGTCTGCCCCGGCATCGAAAATACCGGCTGCATCCTGCAAATTGCGGATTCCACCGCCAACGGTGAAGGGAACAAAGAGCTGGCGCGCTGCTCGCCTGACTGTCTCCACCAACGTCTTGCGCTCATCCGACGTCGCGGTGATATCGAGCAGCACGATTTCATCGGCGCCCGCCTCTGCATGCAGGCGTGCCAGTTCGGCTGGATCACCGGCATCGCGCAATTGCTGGAAGCGTACTCCTTTGACCACGCGGCCGGCGTCGACGTCCAGGCAGGCAATAATGCGCTTGGTTAACTGCTCAGATGGCGCAGAAGTTTTCAAGAATCCTCAGTCCTGTTTGCCCTGATTTTTCCGGATGGAATTGCACTCCGAAAATGTTGTCCCGCTCCACGGCCGCGGAAAAAGGTCCGCCATAGCACGTAGTGGCGACCGTTTCCCGAATCAGCGGCGCGCGATAGGAGTGCGTGTAATAAACAAAAGCGCCAGGCTCAATTCCGCGCAGCAGAAGCGATCCGTCGTTGACCTGAATTCGATTCCATCCGACATGCGGAGACTTTACCTGAGCGGGAAAACGCGAACACTGGCCAGAAAACAACGCTGCACCGGAAGTCGCAGGCGCTTCCGTGCTGCCTTCAAACATCCACTGCATGCCTACGCAGATTCCCAAAAAGGGAGTGTCGCGTGAAATCGCCTTCAACACCGCATCTCGCAGGCCCTGGTTCAGCGCGTCACAACGACAGAAATGCCCCACTCCAGGAATTACGATCTTTTCCGCCGCCTCGATCTGCTGAGCGTCACTGGTAACCACTGCATGCGCGCCCAGGTGCTCCAGAGCTTTCTTTACCGAACTGATGTTTCCCGCGCCATAATCCGCAATAGCGATCATAGAAGTCCCTTGGTGCTGGGCAGCATGCGCCCCAGCCGCCGGTCGCGCGAACATGCTACCCGCAGCGCCCGCGCAAATGCCTTGAACAGAGATTCGACCTTGTGGTGGTTCGACCGGCCATAGAGCACTCGCGCATGCACGTTCGCGCGGGCGCCCCGCGCGAAGCCTTCAAAAAAGTCATAAACCAGTTCAGATTGCAGGTCGCCGACCAGCCGCGTTCGCACCTGGGTATTCACCACGGCAGCAGCGCGTCCGCTGAAATCCACCGCCGCTACACCGAGTGTTTCATCCATCGGCATGAGGAAATATCCGGCACGCATGATGCCACGCTTGTCGCCCAGGGCGTTATGAAACGCTTCTCCCAGCGCGATGCCGATATCCTCAACCGTGTGATGCTGGTCCACGTCCAGGTCGCCTTTGGCTTTCAATTTCAAGTCGAATGCTCCATGTCGCGCAAACAGCTCAAGCATGTGGTCCAGAAAACGAATCCCGGTTGTGACTTCATAGGCTCCCCTGCCTTCAATGGTGAGCGAGAGGCGGATATCTGTTTCGGTAGTGGAGCGATGCAGCCTGGCTTTTCTCATCCTACGACCTGCCCGGCGGGTGACTTGTCTGCGACGATTTCCTTCAGCGTCGCAACCACGCGCTCCATCTCCTTTTGTGTGCCAATGCTGATGCGAATGCAGCCATCACAATCCGGGCGATTGCGCAGGGCGACGCCTCTTTCCGCCATGCTTTCGAGAACCGCTGGCCGCAATTTGCCAAAGTTTGCCAGCAGAAAATTCGTATGACTGGGCCAGCACTGGAAGCCCATCTGTTCCAATTGGGAACGAAGCCACTCCCGCGTCGAGCACACTTGTTGCACATATGCCTGCACGAACTCGCGATCCGCCAAAGCTTCCGCCAGGCACTCAACGGCGAAAGCATTGACGTTGAAAGGGGAAATCATGCGGCGCAAGACTGCCATCTGCTCCTCCGCGCCCGCGAGCACGCCAAGCCTGACTCCTGCCAATCCGTAAGCTTTGGAAAAAGTACGCGCAATGAACAAATTGGGAATCCTGCCGATCTGGTCCATCAGGGTCTGGCCATAGAAATCGAAATAGGCCTCGTCCAACAGGACGGCAGAATCAGGCGCCGCCTGCAATACCTGCAAAATATCTTCACGGCTGACGGCCGCGCCGGTGGGATTGTTGGGATTGGTAATCACGATCATGCGAGTGCGCGCTGTGATCGCCTCCAATACTTTCTCCACAGGAAAGCTGAAACCTTCACGTGCGGGCACGCGGATTACTTTCGCTCCGGTAGTCTGGGCAAAGATCTCATACATGGGGAACGCGGGCACAATAATGATGAGCTCATCGTCGCAATCGAGATAGGCGCGACAGAGCAGGTCAATGCCTTCGTCAGCGCCATTGGTCAGCAGTATTTCCTCCGGTTTCACGCCCAAAAAGTTTGCTACCAGCTTCTCTCCTGCTTCCCGATTGGGATAAAGCGCCAGCAGCCTGGCATCCAGGCTGCGCATTTTAGCGAGCACGCGCGGCGAGCATCCGGTGGTGCTCTCATTCATGTCCAGACGCAGGTCAATGGAGGGATCGCACAGGGGCGAGTGATACGCTCGCATCTCGCGAACACATTTCCGGGCTTTAAGCATGCGCACACCTCACACGAATAGATTCAGCATGAGCTTTGAGACCTTCGGCTTCCGCCAATCTGACCACCGCCGAACCAATCTTCTCCAGCCCTTTGCGGGAGAGTTGCTGAAGTGAAATGGTCTTCAGGAAGTCCGTAACGCTCAGTCCACCGCGAAAGCGGGCCACGCCACCCGTAGGCAGCACATGGTTCGGACCAACCGCATAATCACCGGCTGCCTGGGGCGAATAGTCGCCGACGAAAACCGATCCTGCATTGCGCACGTTCGGTATATCGTTCTCTTCTACCGTGATGTGTTCGGAGGCGATGCGATTGGCGAATTCCATTGCCTGCTGGCGCGACCTGGCCAGCAGAATCGCGCCGTTCGCTGCGACCGATGTGCGAGCGATTTGGTTGTTTCCGACAGCATTTTCCACTTCCCGGCTGACCAATTTCGCCAAAGTTTTTGAAGTTGTGATGAAGATGGGCAACGCGTCGGGGTCATGTTCAGCCTGTGCCGCCAGATCGGCGGCAATGCAGCGGGGCTCACCTTCATGGCTCACAATCACGACCTCTGTAGGACCGGCAAGAAAATCAATGGCGCAATCGAATGCCACCATTTTTTTAGCCGCCGTGACAAAAAGATTTCCGGGGCCAACAATTTTGTCCACGCGCGGCAATGATTTCGTTCCATACGCCAGCGCCGCAATCGCCTGGGCGCCGCCGACACGATAAAACTCCTGCACTCCCAGGAAAAATGCGGCTGCCATGGTCTCCTTCACCGGATGTGGCGACACTACCCTGATTTCATGCACTCCGGCTACCTGGGCAGGAATCACGGTCATCAGCATCGTGGAAGGCAGGGGATAACGTCCACCGGGAATGTAGCAGCCGACAGATTGCAACGGCCGTATCAATTGCCCCACTTCGACGCCGTGCAGAGTCGATGTTCGCCATTCCTGCGGCTTCTGCCGTTCACAATAGCGGCGGATATTCTGTGCCGCTGTCTGCAGGGCTGTGCAGAATTCTTTGGAAACTGACTCAAAGGCAAGTCGCAGTTCAGCTTGCGAAACGCGAAGCGGCTCGTTTTGCCCGAGACCATCCCACTTTTGCGAGTAGCGGCGCAGTGCCTTGTCGCCATTCTTGCGTACATCATCGACGATCCGCCGAACCTGCTTTTCCACCTTGGCCAGTCCAGCCGGGCCACGCTGCTCCAGCTTCCGCACCATGAGTTCCGACTGCCTGCCTGCCACAATGCGCATCACAGCACCACCTTATTCAGCGGATACTCTACGATACCTTCGGCCTTCGCCGCCTTCAGTTGCGGCATGATTTTCCAGGCAGTGGTTTCTTCGATGATGGTGTTGACCGCCACCCATTCACCATCACTCAATGCCGAGATTGTAGGCTTCTGCAGTGCCGGCAAAACCGATAACACACCATCCAGATCCCGCTTGCGGACATTCAACATCAGGCCTACGCGACCCTGCGCGTAGATGGCCCCGCAAAGCATCAGTGCAAGATTCTCAATTTTTTGGCGCTTTTGTGTTTCGATCCACGAATTTTTGTTGGCGATCAGCTGGGTACTGGATTCCAATATGGTTTCAATGATTCGCAAGCGGTTGGCGCGAAGGGAACTGCCGGTTTCCGTGATCTCGACAATGGCATCGGCGAGCGTCGGAGGCTTCACTTCCGTTGCGCCCCAGGAAAATTCCACTTTTACCGGAATATTGCGGCTGGAAAAATAATTTCTGGTCACGTTAACCAATTCGGTAGCGATGATTTTCCCAGCCAAGTCTTCAGGTCTTTGAAATGCTGAATCTTCCGGCACCGCCAGCACCCAGCGCACTTTGCCCAGGCTTTGCTTGGCATAAACCAGTTCGGCAGCCGGTACGACATCCAGACCACTTTCAATGACCCAGTCTTTGCCGGTCAGGCCGCAATCGAGGGCGCCGTGGTCAACGTAGCGCGCCATCTCCTGCGCGCGGATCAACATGCATTCAATCTCCGGATCATCGGTATGGGCAAAATAAGAGCGGCTGCTGGTGTAGACATTCAGACCTGAACGCTTGAGCAGCGCGATCGTAGCGTCCTGCAAACTGCCTTTGGGAATTCCCAGGCGAAGCTTCATCGTGCTGCCTCCGCGGTTTTGATAGCCAGAGGCTGCGTAAAGCATGACCTGGTTCCCGTATGGCAGACGACGCCGTCGCCTTCCACCTGCACCCGCAGCAGCACGGTATCGCGATCACAATCGGTTAACGCAGAGATCACCCGCAGGCGATTGCCTGATGTCTCGCCTTTGGTCCACAGCTTTTGGCGGGTGCGGGAATAGAAAGTAGCGTAGCCAGTATCGACTGTCCGGGCCAGGGCTTCAGCGTTCATGAAGCCCACCATCAGCACCTCTCCGGTTGTGTCTTCCTGGATAATCGCCGGGGCCAGGCCATCCATCTTGTCGAAATCGATTTGCATGTTCACCTCATCAGGCGCAAACAAAAAGCCCGCCGAATTTTATTTGCCGGCGGGCTCGAAATCCTATGATTGCGCTGGATTATTTCGTATATGCCTCCGCCGACACGCTGGCCGCATGGTGATGGTGATGGTGGCCGTGAGTCAGCAGAACCATGTGGTCAATGCTAGCCAATAGCAAGCTGGAAGTCAACAAAACCGGCGAAATGCGATTATTGGTTCAAGGAGTCAGGATTGATGCCTTTTTGAATCATCGCCAGCCGTTCGCGGTGCCGCAGGACAGCTTTGGTGATAGCAAAAGCGACTCCCATGATGATGGCCACAATGGGAATCAGCAGGGCCAGGACCTCCGGTTCCATTATCCGGGAAAGATTCATAAGACTCATTTCCTCCGAGGCAATAGTACCTCACAGCGACAAAATTCTACTAAGAAGATCGCTAGTTGGCGAGTTTCCTGGGGCCATATCCGGGGAATTTAAAGAAGGTTACGGCAAGAATCCGCGGACCCGCCGTCCGGCGAGAATCTCCTTGATCGCGTTCAAAAGCTCATCTGGAGAATCGTTAAAGATGAAATCAGCGCCAGGAATCTCGGGAGAATGAAAGCACAATTCCAAAATTGCAACCCCGGGAAATTGCTGGTTGATGATTTTGGCAATTTTTCGTTTCTCGTCCGCGCGGAAGTTGTGACCGATGATGGCCAGATCGAACTTGTCATTCCTGGAGAAGGCATAACCTGCCGGGATTTCCGCGAGAGAAAGCACCTGGTAGCCTGCGCGTTCGAGGACGAGCTGGCGGGTTGTAAGCAAGACCTCTGAGGGAGAAATGGAGAGGATTCGCGCCATTGAGCCAGAATGTGTTGATTAAGCGGACTTGATTATATTTGATTGGTGAAAATTGACCAATCGGCAACTTAGATGCAGCGCCCACTTCGCCCGTCACTTTTGCAGACGGTTTCATCAAACTTTAATGACCAAACAACCTGTAAGCCTCAGGTGAGCATCTGATTGTTGCGCAGCAGGCGCTGGCAATCCGAAAGAAAGCTGTGTTCGCGTTTGGATTTCCTGGAGCGCCGCCCAGGCCCAGGTTTATAGAAAACAAATGATGAAGACTGGCGCGTTGAGTCAGTTTGCACGGCGATGTCCTGCCTAAAATCGCCTTACATGCTGGAGCGAGCAGCTGCAATTCTGCATCACAGTGGAGAGGCGACTCATCATGGACGTCCAGCATCATCCGGTAAGGCACACGACCTCTGTGCTGAATCCTGCACTGGTCGAGTCCTGGTGCCTGGATTGCGGTCTCTTTATCGCGGCCTCGAATGATCCCAGGAAATTGAAGACGGCTGAGGAGAGCCATATGTGTTTGATGAAGCGCGCTAGCAGACCTCATCTACCGGCAGAGCGCCCTCGATCCGACGAATAGTTTTAGCTTATCTCGCTGTAAATTCCACTCTTTGCTTCTGCTCCAGCTAAAATCCGAAGCACTCATTACTGATTTGTAATTTGACTTTGGCCGTTACGGCGTCGTATGGTCTGGGGAAGCCGCAACTTACAAGGAGTTTTCATGCGCCGAATCATATTCACAATCCTCTGTGTTTTTTTCACGTTGTGCCTGTCTGCTCAGACTGTTGATGAGATCATTGCAAAAAGCTTTGCAGCAGAAGGAGGCCGTGAAAAGCTGACATCCATTCAAAGCCGGCGAATCACAGGCGACGTGGAAGTTGGTGGCATGCAAGCCGGTTTCACTATGCTGCAAAAGCGTCCTACCAAAGTGCGCCAGGACATCACTATCCAGGGCCTGAACATGATCCGGGCTTACGATGGCCAGACTGGATGGCAGATTGTTCCTTTTACCGGCAAAAAAGATCCGGAAGTGATGCCTGCGGACGATCTGAAACAGATGCAGGAAGAGGCTGATTTCGACGGTCCCATCGCAGACTACAAACAGAAAGGCAACACCGTCGAGTTAGTCGGCAAAGAGAAGGTCGAAGGCACAGACTCTTATCATCTCAAAGTCACACTCAAGAATGGCGACATCCGCCATATTTATCTTGACGGAGATAGTTTTCTTCCTATCAAAACCGTCTCTAAAGTCACCATGCGAGGAAGCGAAATCGAATTGGAATCCACCATCGGCGACTACAAACAGGTAGAAGGGATAATGGTTCCTTTTTCCATTGAGCAGCGACCCACCGGTAGCCAGGGCCCGGGCCAGAAGATCACGGTCACAAAAGTTGAATTCAATGTTCCCATTGACGACACAATGTTCAAGATGCCGCCGCCAGCACCCGCCGCTGCACCGTCGGACAAGACTGGCGCAGCTCCGGCAACACCAGAGCCCGCGAAGAAGCCGGACACGGGGAGCAAGCCGCCACAGAACTAAATTCAAATCGAAGGAAGCCACTCGTGAAAAAGTTCAGCGTCAGTTGTGTTTCGTTATTGTTGTGCCTGATTGCCGGCTCCGCCGCGCAACAGACCCAGGTTGATTCCGATACGTTTGGCGGGTATGAAGCACGCGCGATTGGCCCCGCCGCCATGGGTGGCCGCATTGCTGACATCGATGCAGTCACAGATAACCGGCTGACCATCTATGTTGGTTCCGCAGGCGGCGGACTCTGGAAGTCCAGCGATGCCGGAATCACTTTCAAGCCAGTGTTCGATAAACAGCCCAGCCTCTCCATTGGCGCTTTAAAAATCGATCCCAACGATCCCAAAACCATCTGGGTTGGGACGGGCGAATCGTGGACCCGCAACAGCGTCTCCATCGGCACTGGCCTTTATCGCACCAGGGATGGCGGCGATACCTGGCAGAAAATGGGTCTGGAGAACACAGAGCGCATTGCGCGCATCGTAATCAATCCCAAAGACAGCAACAACATTTATGTATGCGCTCCCGGACATTTGTGGAACTCGCATCCGGATCGTGGGGTGTTCAAAACCACTGACGGCGGAAAAACCTGGAACAAGGTCCTTTTTGTAGACGACAACACCGGTTGTGCCG
The DNA here is from genome assembly GCA_036518395.1 of Candidatus Angelobacter sp. Classification (GTDB taxonomy): domain Bacteria; phylum Acidobacteriota; class Terriglobia; order Terriglobales; family Acidobacteriaceae; genus Angelobacter. Next base: position 39,767 of record DATDNH010000141.1, read on the forward strand.
ATCTGGCCATGGATCCGGAAAACCCGCAGGTGATCTATGCCGGAATGTGGCAGTTCCGGCGCAAACCTTACAGTTTTGAATCCGGCGGGCCGGCCAGCGCGTTGTACAAGACCACGGATGGCGGGGCAAACTGGAAAAAACTGAGCAATGGGCTTCCCGCGGGCATGCTTGGCCGTATTGCTGTGGCCGTCGCGCCAACAAAACATAATGTCGTCTACGCCCTGGTTGAGGCCAAACACACGGCGCTGTATCGCTCAGATGATTCGGGCGAAACGTTTGCGGAAAAAAATAGCGACTTCAACATCGTGGGGCGGCCATTCTATTTCGCCCGCATAGTCGTAGATCCAGCCAATCCTGATCGTGTTTTCAAGCCTGGTTTTGGTTTGACCATGAGTGATGATGGCGGCAGGAGTTTTGCCGGCATTGGTGGCGGACTTTTTGGCGGCGGACCGCACGGAGATATTCACACCATTTGGGTGAATCCGAAGAATACGGATCAATTGATTGTCGGAACAGATGGCGGTGTTTACGAATCTGAGGACCGTGGCGCTCACTGGCGGTACTTCGCGGTGCTGCCGGTCTCGCAGTTTTATCACGTGACTTACGATATGGCTGAGCCGTACAACGTGTATGGCGGACTTCAAGACAACGGGTCGTGGATGGGGCCATCGCGTTATCCCGGCGGCATTCATAATCGCGACTGGCACAACATTGGCTTCGGCGATGGCATGTGGGTGCAGATTGATCCCAAAGACCAGGACGTTGTTTACGTTGAATATCAGGGCGCAAAGATTTCCCGTTTCCGCAAATCGGTTCTGGAGCGTCGTGATATTCGTCCGCTGCCACGTCCGGGTGAGCCGGATTTTCGTTTCAACTGGAACAGTCCGATTCACGTTGGCCACAGCGGCGCCATTTACCTGGGCGGGCAGTTTCTCTTTCGCTCCACCAATCAGGGAGAATCGTGGGACCGCATTTCTCCTGATCTGACCACGAAAAATCCGGAGTGGGTGAAGCAGGAGGAATCCGGCGGAGTAACGATTGACAACTCTGATGCCGAGAAATACGAAACGATTTTTGCCATCAGCGAGTCTCCCAAAGATCCAAAAGTAATATGGGCCGGCACAGACGATGGCAACCTGCAGCTCACTCGCGATGGTGGCAAGACCTGGTCGAACCTCGTCAAGAATATTCCTGGCCTGCCGCCGAACACCTGGGTCAGCGGCATTGAAGCGAGCCATTTTGATCCTGCAACGGCTTACGCCACTTTTGACGGCCACATGGCCGGAGACATGAAGACGTATGTCTATAAAACTTCAGACTACGGCAAAACCTGGCAGCCGCTGGCCGGGCAGGGCATCACAGGCTATGCGCACGTTGTGCGCGAAGATCTGGTTAGTCCCAAACTCTTGTTTGTGGGCACAGAACTCGGACTCTTCTTGTCGCTGGATGGAGGAGCCCATTGGGCGCAGTTTACCGGCAATCTGCCTAATGTGGCGGTGCGCGATGTAGTGGTTCATCCGCGCGATGGTGATCTGCTGATTGCCACTCACGGCCGCGGCATCTACATCCTGGATGACCTTACGCCGCTGCGCAAGATGACGCCCGAGGTGCTCGATGCCGATGCCGCATTTCTTGATGCGCGTCCTTCCGTTGTTTCTATTCCTGCCGGCGAACAGCGCTTTGATGCGGATGAATTCAGTGGACGCTCGCAGGACGATAGCGCCTCAATCGTCTACTACCAGAAGAAAAGGCACATCATTGGTGATCTGAAGTTCGAAATTTTCAATCAGAAGGGCGAGTTGGTTGCCACTCTCTCCGGCAACAAGCGCAAAGGACTGAATCGTCTGGAATGGCCGATGCGGCTGAAACCGCCGAAGGTCCCGGCAGGCGCATCTGTTGTCCAGAATCAGTTCGCATTTCTGGGGCCGCATGTCCCGACCGGCGTTTACACGGTCAAGATGACGAAGGGCAGCCAGACCTACACATCTAAGCTGGAACTGGCGCCCGATCCACGCAGCCATTACTCGCAGCAGGAACGCGATCTGCAGCAGCAGACTGTTCTCAAGCTGTATAAAGAGCTGGCGCACCTTACCTATGTTGCAGATGCAGTCATAAGCGCGCGCGATCAGGCTCGCAAACGTATGACGCAGGTGAAACCGGATGATCCGGCTGCAAAAAACCTTCAGAATTTTGCTGACGCGATGGAAGCCCTCCGCAGCCGGCTGGTAGCGGTGAAAGAAGGCGGCGCCATTACCGGTGAAGAGAAGCTGCGCGAACGGCTGGGCGACCTCTACGGCAGCATCAACGAATATGATGGCCGTCCTACACAATCGCAGCTGGACAATATGCAGACTTTGCTGGCGCAGCTGGACCGGGCAGACGCCGATTTCCAGAAAACTGCTTCCGCGCAGCTTCCTGCGATTAACCAGGCACTCGAGCAGGCAAAGCTTGAGCCGATCAAGATTCTCACGCGCGAAGAGTGGGAGAAAAAGTAGAAGAGCAGTATTTGGGACTTAGTAGTTAGAAATCAGGAAAAGCAAAAGCGAGACAGATCCTCCGGCAATGATGAGCGACGACAACCAAAACTGGTCGTCGCCTTTTTTTAGCAGCTAGGGATTCGTAGCTAGAAGCTGTTTCTCAGTAACGTAAGTAACTGTCTCCTCACCACGAACATAAGAAATTACTAATCTTCTTTCCGGCCGCGAAATCTGAATTCATACCCGTTTCTCCGGCATTTATACCGTTCATTTGGATGTTTGAGCGGCACTCAAGAGAGGTACACAGTAGTTCATAGTCCGACGGTACAGCAACCACGGTTAAACAATGAAAAAAGAGTGCTAGTGTACTATTTGACTTCGGGAACTTGATCCATGAGTTCCTAATAATGATGAGGCCCAGAGAAAACTATGACGAATATTTACGACGCGATTAAGGAAAAAGAAAACCAGATCGCTATTTTTCAGGCGCAAATTTCAGGACTCAATGCTGAAATCGAAGCGCTTCGGGTCGCTGCGCGAATTCTGGAAGGCGGCACAGTGAGTTCCGAGTCCGGCCGTCCGGTAGCAGCGCAATCAAGCGCGAACGGCGGCGCCGAGAAGAAGCGAGTTTGGCCGTAAATTCAGGCTGTGATCAGCCGTAAGCGTTGTTCCTGCCTCATGGCTCTGAACTTCCCCCGAACGCATATGGCAAAGTTAGCTCAAATCACCTGACTTTCGCCCGAGCCACTTCATCAGTTTTTGGAGAGTAAAGAAGACTGCTCCCCCTGGATCATTCAATTGCAGGGAACAGAACACTTCTTTTTGATTCCAGTCTGGCGAAGAGGGGACAGTCAGCGAATGAATGAGTCCGAGAAGTTTTGTTGTAAGAACCAGGCTCCGGCAGGAGATTAATTGTTCAGGGACGGCGCAACATGGCAACCCAAGCATCCGACTCCATCAAGCAAAAACCACGGGCCACTACTGCCGACGAACTGGCAGTAATCGCCCAGAGGGCGCAAGCATTCACCAACGCCTCCGGTGCGGCCATTGCGATCGGTGAAGGCAACACGGACGAGATTGTCTGCCGGGCACGCAGTGGCGCCAGCGCTCCGGATGTTGGCACTGCTTTGCGCGTGGAAGGCACATTCACCGGAATCTGCATCCAGTCAGGCAAAGAACTCCGGTGTGATGACGCAGAAACAGACACCCGGGTGGATACGGCCGCGATTCGCGCGCTCGGCATTCGCTCCATGGTGGTTACTCCCATCAAAGAGGAAGGCAAAGTGGTCGGCGTGCTGGCTGTCTTTGCTCCCACTCCACATGCTTTCACCATCACTCACGTAGCCGTTTTGAAGACCATGGCAGACCAGATTGGCGGGCTGTTGCAACGGGAGCGCAGAACCAAGGATGAACCGCACGTGGAAGCTCCTCCCACGGTGGTTTCAAAACCGCCTGCTCCGGCCAAACCGGTTCCTCAGCCAGTTGTAATTAAACCATCTACAGCTCAGCCGCTGGCAGCGAGCGTCGCCGCGGCTCCGGCACGCAGCAGCGCCTCGCCCGTCTCGAATGTTGAGACCATGCGGCCTGTGCCGGTAGCGGTAGAGGTCGCGCCTCCGGTTATAGTTCCAAAAAAGGAAAAGAAGCGCGAACCAAAACCTGAACCGCAGCCTCTGCCTAAAACAAATCTGGGAACGCTTGAGGCTGCCGCCAGTGAGCCGCCAAAAGTAACGGTGAGCAAACTCGTTCTGGGCGGCCTGGTAGCAGTCCTGGTGGTGGGTGGGAGCATCTGGGGATTTGTGAAGATGCACAAGTCCGCATCTGCTGCGACGATTCAACCGGTACAGCCGGCTCAGAACGCCTCGGCACCAAGCCAGCCAACCGTCAGTGCGACGCCCGTGGCGGCTGTGACTACGGCGCCGTCGGCTCCAGCGAATACAGTTACCAGCGTTCCAGCAAATAACAAATCCAGTGCTTCAGAGAAACCCGAGCGGAGAACAAATGATCAGGAGCGGAATAAACCCTCCCCCACACCCGCTCCAACCACAGTGGCTCTCGCCGGCGGGCCTTCAAAGATTGCCGCCGGTACAGCGCAAGACCAGGGGCCCACTGTAGCGCCGAGTTTATCCGTGGGTGGCTCTTCTGAGATCGGCTCGCTTGCTCGTCCAGTCAACAGTTCAACGCCGGCGATGATGGCGCAGTCTGACCTGGTGAGCGCAAAAGCGATCCGAACTGTTCCGGCAATTTATCCGGAAATTGCCAAGTTGCGGCGCATCAGCGGAATTGTTGTTGTGCGGATAACGGTGGGAAAAGATGGCAAAGCTACAAATCCCAGGTTGATCAGCGGTCCCGCGGTCTTTCAAGACGCCGCATTCGACGCAGTCACGAAATGGGTCTTTAAGCCTGCTACTTTAAACGGCCAGCCGATTGAGCAGGATACAGAAATCAAAGTCAATTTCCATCCATAATTAATTGTTCTGTTTGATTGGGGTCAAAAAGCGCATCGCAAGATGCGCTTTTTGTTGCGAAAAAACAGAATTAGTACTTGGTAGTTAGCAACACCGGCGTCTCAAAAGCAAAATAACGCCTCGTCATTCATGACGAAGCGCTTCGATCGGATCCACTCGAGCCACTCGCCGCGCGGGCAGATAGGCCGCGAACGCGGCAGCCACAGTTAGGGCAGCGATGAGCAGAAAGTAGGTTAATGGATCGAAACCGTGTATTCCAAACAGAAAACTCCCGAGCAAACGTGAAGCGGCCAGCGCCAGAACCGCTCCAATGGCAGCTCCCAGCAGAACAAACCGCAGCGACTCGCGCACAATCATGAAGAGCAGACCGCCACGCTGCGCGCCTAAGGCCATGCGAATGGCAATTTCTCTGATTCGTCGCGAAACGGAGTAAGAGACTGTGCCATAAATCCCCAGCAGCGCCAGGCCCACAGCAAGCGCGCCAAAACCGGCGAGCAACTTGCTCAGGGAACGCTCCTGGCTGTTCTCCTCGTATAGGAGATCATCTTCCTTGACGGGATTCACCACAGGCAGGTCGGGGGCGACCGTGTGGATTTGTCGCCGAATGGCCGCGATCATGCTCTCAGGATCGACCGCGGTGCTTACCTTGATCATGGCCTGTCCGCGGTCTTCCTGCGGAGCCTGAGCGTAGGGAATGTAAACGCCTTCCAACGGCGTGTCGCTGCGGAAAGAGAACTTCATGTTCCCGATTACGCCCACCACCGTTCGCTCCACACCCGGCTCCTGGTCGGGAACGGTGACTCGATGGCCCAGCGGGTCTTCGCCGGCAAAATATTTTTTAGCCATCGCCTCGTTGATGATTGCCACCAGAGGTGCGGATGTATTGTCCCGAGCCGTGAAGTCTCGTCCGAGCACAACCGGGAGGTGGAGGGTTTCAAAAAACCGCGGCGACGTCACAGCCAGTACGATCGAGGCATCCGGGTGGCTGACGCCATCGACGTTGATGCCGTGCATTCTTCCTCTTCGCAGCAGTGACCAACGCGACAGGCTGGCCACGCGAACGCCAGGGAGCTGATTCAGGTCGCTGAGGACATCATCGTACAGACGCAACTCCTTTTCTCCATCGTATCCGGACAGAGTAGGCAGAAGCCAGAAGGTGAGTAGATGATCGTGTTGAAAGCCCAAATCTACTTGCTGCAAACGTTGCAGGCTGCGCAGCAGCAAACCGGCCAGAATCAGCACTACCAGTGAAATGGCAATCTGCGGCGCCACCAGCATGCGGATGCCGCGGATGGGCTTGCCTTCCGCAGTCAATTCGTCGCCGCGCATGGAGCTCGACAATGAGCCGCGCGAAGAACGTAGCGCAGGAACCAGACCAAAGATGAGTCCGGTGATCACAGACAGCATGGCGGTGAAGGCCAGTACGGTGGCATCGAGCTGTACACCGACGGCAGCGGTGTCAGACCTGCCTCTCAGCACAAACAACAACAAGTGGGTGAGCTGTGTTGAGAGCAGCAGGCCAACAAGTCCGCCCGCGATGGCAAGCAAGAGATTTTCTGTGAGCAGTTGGCGAACAATCCGGCTCCTCCGCGCCCCTAACGCCAGGCGCACGCCGATTTCTCGACGGCGCACATTTCCTCGCGCCAGCAGCAGGTTGGCCAGATTCACGCAGGCAACCAGCAGCACCAGCCCCACTACCGCTTCCAGCAGCCGCAATTGCGTGGCAAACCGATGGTCAAAGGCAAGCTCTCCCTGACGAGCCGGCGTCAGCGTGATGTGCCGGCCAAGGAATTCCTTCCGCTTTTCAGGATCGCCGATCTTGCCCGCTTCAGCCTCGAGTTCCTGATGGTAGATCAAATCCAGGTCAGCCTGGGCCCGCTTCACGTCTGCGCCTTTGGCCAGTCGGGCAAATAGATCAAATGTATTGTTGTCCTTGAGCGTCAGGTGCTGGTGCCATTGTGCCGGCAGCGTTACTGGAGGAGCCGCGCCGCCTACGCGTAGCCCTCGAAACCAGGGCGGAGCGATGCCGACAATGGTACAGCTCACATCCTTGAACTGGACGGGTTTGCCGATGACGGATGGATCAAGGCCAAAACTCCGCTCCCAATAGGCATAACTGATCACGGCCACAGCAGGTTTGCCGGGAAGATCATCGTCAGGTACGAGCAAACGGCCACGGTACGCCGGCACCCCCAGCAGAGAGTAGACATTGGCACTGAGAAAATCGACGGGCATCGCGCTGACGCTGCCATCTACCGTCATGGTGATGGTGCCATCGTCGTGCGCGATCAGCCCTGCCAGCGTGCGACTATGGTCGCGCAATTGCTCGTAGCTTTTTTGATCGAAGGCCCCATAACGATCATAGTTTTGCAAATACACCAATTCTTGCGGGTCCTTTACCGGCAGGGAACTCAGCAGAAAAGCATCTACGAAGCTGAACATCGCCGAGTTTGCGCCAATGCCCAGTGCCAGCGTCAGGATTGCGATGGTGGTGAATCCGGGGTTTTTACGGAGCTGCCGAGTAGCGTAGCGAACATCCTGGAAAATGCTTTCCAAAAATGGAAATCCCCAGCTCTGGCGCGTGTGCTCTCTGGCCAGCACAGGATTGCCAAAGTCAGCCCGAGCGCGGCGCAAGGCTTCTTCTGGCGACAAGCCCTGCGCAAGGTTTCCCTGAATTTTGAGTTCCAGATGCTGGCGGACCTCTTCGTCGAAATCGTGTTCGAGATCGCGGCGGCGTAGCCAGAACCAGACATGACGAAAGAATTTCATTGCGGCGCCTATGTAGATTCCATGACGCGCACCATGGCCCCCATGAGGCGGTCGAAGTTGTGGCTTTGTACCTCTAGTTGTCTGCGGCCGCTGGCAGTGAGCTGGTAATAGCGCGCGCGGCGATTGTTTTCCGTTCGCCGCCATTCCGCCTTTACCCAGCCCTTCATCAGCAACCGCTGCAGGGCAGGATACAGCGTACCTTCCTCGATCTGGAGCACGGCTTTCGAAATTTGCTTGATGCGCAGCGCAATGCCGTAGCCGTGCATGGGCTCCAGTGACAGTGTCTTCAGAAGCAAGAGGTCCAGGGTGCCGGGAAGCAGTTCGGTTTTTGCAGCTTCGTTTTCCATAGGCAACTTACCCTTGTTAGACTACCCTAGTGTGCCTATGGTAAGCAAAAAAAGAGCGACTTCAGCGAAAATGTAGAGACTATCGTTGTTCGTTGCGTGTAGGCAGCAGAGGCCATCCAACCATCACATAGGAGGGAAGCCTACAAAGGCCGGCTCGGGTTCGAGCTGAATTCCCCATACATCTCTGACTCGTTTTTGAATTTCATCTTTCAGCGCGACGATGTCTTTGGCCGTAGCCCCGCCGCGGTTCACGATTGCCAGTGAATGCTTGGTGGAGATTCCGACCGGGCCGCGACCATAGCCTTTGCGGAAGCCGGCTTGCTCCACCAGCCACGCCGCCGGCAATTTAACTAGGCCATGCTCGCCGGGATAGCGCGGCAGAATTCTGTCCGGCACTTTGTTTCGCGCCAGGTCCTGCACGCGATCAGCCTCAGCAGGTGTGACCAGCGGATTCTTGAAAAATGATCCGGCGCTGCGGCAATCTTCATCGCCTTCCACAATCAACATGGCCTTGCTCTGGCGGATACTGCGCACCGCGTCGCGCACCTGTTGCAGCGTTGGGTGGGGATTGCGGGCAAAATATTTTTTCAGGTCTGCGTATTCGATGCGGGGTTCGCCATCGTGTTCCAGTTGACAGGCGACCCACAGCACAATGTAGCGCCCGCGCTGTGTGGTGTTGAAAATACTCTTGCGGTAGGAGAAGCCGCACTCGGATTTGTTCAACTCGAGGACCCTGCCGGTCGCAATCTCCAGCACACGCACATAGACCAGAGTTTCAGCGATTTCCTGGCCGTACGCGCCGACGTTCTGCACGGGAGTGCCGCCCACGCTGCCGGGAATGCCGCTCAGGCACTCGATCCCAGCATAATTTTCTTTTACCGTGTGAGCGACAAGCGAATCCCAGTCTTCACCTGCGCCTACGCGGAAAAAACCGCGCGCAGTTTCTTCAACTCCTTTAATCGAGATTTTTAGTACCAGTCCGGGCCACCCCTCGTCGGCGACGACGATATTACTGCCACTGCCGAGCACAAACAGAGGCATCTTGTGATGTTTTGCGTAGGCCACGGCCGCCTGCAGTTCGGGTTCATTGGCAGCATCCACGAAATAGCGGGCCGCTCCGCCCACCTTGAATGTGGTCAGCGGCGCCAAAGCGACATTTTCCTCGAGGAGCAAGTCAACACCTTATCACTGATGACAGTGATTCAACTGATTTTCACGGATGAAAAGCCAACTGGTAAAATCATCATGAACTACTTACGGGGGAAAAACATGTATCCAGAAATGATGGTAGCGCCAATGCGGGAAGAGCTGACCTCGGCGGGAATTCAGGAGGCGCGCACAGCCGCAGACGTAGAGAAAGCCGTATCGCAGAAGGGAACAGTCATGGTGGTGGTGAACTCCATCTGTGGGTGTGCGGCAGGCCGCATGCGTCCCGCGGTACGAGCGGTGGTACAGAACAGTATTCGACCGGAACGGATGATTACGGTTTTTGCCGGGCAGGATCGCGAAGCCACGGAAGCGGCGCGCCGCCATTTCACCGGATATCCTCCATCGTCGCCGTCCATCGGCATCCTGCGCGATGGCCAACTGGTCTACATGATGCAACGCAGCGACATCGAATCCAGCGGACCAGCAGAAATCGCCGCCGCGTTGCAGAACGCGTTTGAGAAGTATTGCGCGAAACCAGTAGTTACGAATTAGCGACTGAAATCTATTCCTGGCGCACCCTATTCCTTAAAGGGCGTGGTTTCATTTTGCTCGAGCAGCCAGCCAAGGTGTGCTTTTACCGTGGGCCATTCGGCGGCAATGATGCTGTACACGCACGTGTCGCGCAGCGTGCCATTGGTCGCCAGTTGGTGGCTGCGTAATATGCCATCGAGCTTTGCGCCCAGGCGTTCAATGGCGCGGCGGCTTCTGTGATTAAAGAAGTGCGTGCGAAATTCCACCGCGATGCAGTTCAGCGATTCGAAGGCGTGAGTGAGCAGCATCAGCTTGCATTCCGTATTGATCACGGTTCGCTGCACCGATTTCCGGTACCACGTGCTGCCGATTTCCACTCGCCGATTTACGGAATCGACGTTCATATACGTGGTCATTCCCACGGCTTTGGCGCCATCTTTTTGAATAACGGCAAATGGCAGCATCGTGCCCTGGCGTTGAAGCCCAAGCCGGCGGTCGATTTCAGCGCGCATGGCCTCGGGTTTCGCCACAGTTGTGTACCACAGCTTCCAGAGTTCACCATCCTTCACGGCCTCAACTAAATCGTCGTGGTGATGTTGTGAGAGCGGCGCCAGAATGGCGTGACGGCCGGTCAGCGTGACAGGTGAGAGCCAGCTCATGAAGGTCTCATTGTCGTCAGAAGGCAGTGTGTTGCTTCGCCCATCAGGACAAAAATCTTACCACTGATCCCGTTGCGCAGGACCGATGCCTATGCGGTCTTCGCGAGTGCCTCCTCTATGGTCGAAACAAAAACTCCTGTGCTGTCATCCGAACCCTGCTCCAAACACACGATGGATGTGTTAGGGCTGATTCTGTGCAAATAATCAGAAAGTGCCTTCTTTTCCTGCGTGGGAAAGGAGTAGCAGATCAGCGCCAGGTGACAAGTCATGCTGGCGGCGTACTGTGCGGCTTCTTCGGGCGTGCGCGCGGAACTGGTGTAGTACCCGGCATCGTTCAGCATTTTGGCACGACTGCTAAGAAGCTCTGAATCCGGACTGGCGTTGAGAATAAGCTTAACGGCTGGCTGGGTCATAACGATGTCCCTGAAATTCAAGGCATTGTCTCCTTTGCCTGAAGTTGGGACGGAGGAGGCGCGCTGTCTCAGTAAGATACACGTTGGCAATCCAAGCTGAAGCGCCAAGGTACGCCATTCCTGCTCGAACGTGCAGCGCAGAGCGGCTGAGAGGACAGTGGCTGGGAGGACAGGGTTGGTTGTTGGAGTTTATCCCGAACGGAGTGAGGGAACCCCTACCCTCTTATAAACAGTAACAGGGCGCATGCCCCAAACATTTTTGGACGAATGTCGCCCTGTTCATCTTGCACCTGTCTTCCCGGTAACCCTAAACACATAAACAATTACTGGGCATTCGCTCCGACGAAGCATAGAGGCTATATGGGTCTCTCGCTTCGCTTCGAGATAAACTACAAACTCTGTAACCTGTCCCCGGTAACCTGTCCCCTGCTCTACTGCGGCTGCGCGATTGCCACCTTATTGACCCCGCTGCAGGCCAGATAGAGCCTGCCGTCGGGCGTGGCCACCATGTTTCGCACAACGCCTCCGCCGGAAGGAATCGGAGTGCTGGCAAAAGTCTTTGCCTTGGGATCAAATTCCACCAGCGTGTTGGGATTCACCCCGGATTCGCTGTACCAGACGATTCCATTCGGAGCTATCGCAATTCCGTATGGCTTCGAAGCCGGCCCGCCCGGAGATGGCCATTCCTGCTGTTTTCGGGTTTCAGGATCAAAGTGTCCCAGGTAGCCGCGGGCGTAGTCGGAGTAATAAACGCTATCATCGCTGGCCAACGCCAGGCGACGTGGACGCGCGCCTTCCGGCAACGGGTACTCAGTAATGTCCATGGTTTTGGGATCGATGCTGGCCAGCTTGTTGCTTCCAAATTCGCAGAAAATCGGCACACCCTTGGACGTGACCACGATTCCATAAGGGATCGCATGAGGAGTCGCAACCTGTTTGAGCTTCACCTCTCCGCTATGTGTATCCAGTCGGCCAACAAAGTTCCCCTGCTCAGTTGTGAACCATAGGTTCCCTTGCTGATCCAGAACCGGCGTATGCGGATCAGCCTGCGGGTCAGGCATGGGATATTCAGTGACTTCGCCGGTTTTGGGGTTCAATTTGCCAATGTAGTGTTTGAAGATGGCGGTAAACCAGATATTTCCATCCCGATCAGCGACCAGCCCGTGAGCGCCGGAGCGCGGCGTCTTGAGAGGAAACTCCTTGATCGTGCCGGTCTTCGGATCGAGGCGACCCAGTTTGTCCGCCATCTGGCCCGTGTACCAGAGAGAGCCATCAGGCGCCAGCGCCGGGTCGTGTGGCCTCGAATTGGGCGTGGGAACGTCAAATTCCTTTATAGAAACATTGGCTGTTTTGGCGACTAGCGTAAGCGCGATGGCGGCGAGGGCCGCTACGGATGCGATCATTTTCCAGCGGGCCATGATTTACCTCCCTGTATTTGGAATTTAAACGCAGAGAACGGGATGGGCGCAATGGCGGGCTGAGACTCTGGCCGGGACTACGCAAGATATAAGTCCCGGCTACCTGCAAACAAATCTGCGACATCGCCGTTGTTCATTTCCCTGTTTCCTGTGGTTCTCTCCCGGGATTAAGATTGGGAGCATGCGCAGAGACGACCGCTGAGAGCAGGATAGCTGCGCGTGTTCGGAGCAGATATGCAACGATTGGTAAGGGCTGCCTTCTTGCTAGCCGCGAGCATCCCATCCTGGGCACAGGACGCCTGTGATTATGAGTCAAAAGATCGATTTGACGTGTTGGCGAGGGCCCTGTCCGCTGCCAAGTCATGCGCCGCCGCGGTTGCCAAATGGCAACAATGCGCATTTGGATCAAGCGCTGATACCCAATTAACGCCCATTGTCGTCGCGAAATGCGAGAAGACGTTTCTTGACAAATTGTCGCCGGCAACCATGGAGCGGTATACGCAGGAGATGCAGTTATGCGCATACCGGTACGCACGGCAGGAAGGCACGATGTGGATGGCCATTGCCGCCGGGTGCCAGGTTGACGTTGCCGCGGAGTTTGCTGCCAACCCTGCGACCGGCAGCCAGCCCGCCGCCCGCGCCAGCTTTGATTGTGACAAAGCGCAGACAGCGCTGGAAAAAGCAATCTGCTCCGACATAAGGCTGGGCCATGCCGATATTGTCTTGTCGCGGGTCTATTCCACCAGGCTGAAAAATCCCCAGGAAGACAGGCCGGTCCTGATTCAGAGTGAAAAGCAATGGCTGCAAAGCCTACCGGCAAAATGTGGAGTCTCGGCGGTACCCTTGTCGCAAAAGTCGCTGAATTGCGTTCGAAACGAGTTTGAACTTCGCTTTACGATGCTCGATTCCTGCTTGGGCACGATTACCGAGTGTCTGCAATCCCCGGCGGGTGAGGACCATACAGCATCCGCCGCTGAGTCGGCCTCAAACCCGCGCGCCAGCTTCGACTGCGAGAAACCGTCAACGGCCATGGCAATTGTGATTTGTGCCGATGCTAGGCTGGGACAGACGGACATCAAATTGGCGCAAGCCTATCATGACGCGGGCGAAGTTATGGCAGCGCAGCACAAGAACCTGGTTGAGAGCGAGCGACAATGGCTGCGCTTCGTTAACAGGACTTGCCCTATGGGGGCCATCGGCGGTATTCCGTCATATCTCACGCGCGCTTGCGTGCGTACAGCATTTGAGACGCGCATTGGGCAATTGCAGACGTGCCCGCAAAAAGAACTACAAGACCGTATCTCTTGCTTGAACGATTTTCAGCTTTTCGAGAAGAAGCAGAGTGCGCAGTGACGTGCACGTTCCATGGTGAACTTCGTTTGAGCGGAAGAATGATGTCCAACAGGAAAGCCAAGAGGATTGTATGAAAGCAATTCTGTGCAAAGAGTGGGGCGGCCCGGAAAAGCTGGTGGTGGAAGATTTGCCTTCGCCACCTATGCGTGATGGAGCTGTGCGCATACAGGTACATGCTGCGGGAATCAACTTCCTCGACACTCTCCTGATTGCCGGCCAATACCAGGTAAAGCCGCCACTGCCTTTTATTCCCGGGGCAGAGGCCGCAGGAGTGGTGACGGAAGTTGGCGCGGGCGTCAGCGGGTTCAAGCCCGGTGATCGCGTCATGGCGATGAGCGAGCTGGGATGCTATGCCGAGGAACTTGTTGCCAACCCAGATCGCGTGTTTCCCATTTCGGAAAAAATGGACTTTGCTTCTGCCGCCGGATTTCCCATCGTCTATGGCACCTCGCATGTAGCGCTGGGATATCGAGCGCGCCTCAAGCCGGGCGAATGGCTGCTGGTGCTGGGCGCCGCGGGCGGCGTTGGCCTGACAGCAGTGGAGATTGGCAAGGCCATGGGAGCCCGGGTCATTGCCGCCGCCAGAGGGCCAGAGAAGCTCGCCGTTACAAAACAGCATGGCGCGGACGAACTTATCGATTATTCGCGCGAAGATCTGCGCGAGCGCGTGAAAGCCATTACCGGCGGCCGCGGCGCCAATGTGATCTATGATCCGGTAGGCGGAGATGCCTTCGATGCCAGCCTGCGTGCTGTCGCGTGGGAAGGACGCGTCATCATTATTGGTTTTACCTCCGGACGCATCCCCCAGATCCCAGCCAACATTGCGCTGGTCAAGAATATTGATGTCATCGGTTTTTACTGGGGCTCCTACCAGGCCCACAAGCCGGAGGTTCCCCGCGAATCCTTCAAGCAGCTCTTTCGCTGGTTCGACGAAGGCAAATTGAAGCCGCATGTTTCCGCGCGGCTGGATTTGAAGGATGCAGCGCAGGGGCTGGAAATGCTGAAGGAGCGAAAGAGCACAGGCAAAGTCGTGTTGATGATGGAGAGCAGTAGTTAGTATTTAGCAAAAGCATAGCAATTTCACAACGAGAATTAGAATATGGAATCTTGCAATCCTTTGAACGAGCCCGATGCTGAAGAATGGCTGGCCTTGGATGAACAAGAGAAGATTTATCTGGTCGAGCAATATCATCGGAAAGCGCGTGTTCGTCTGCCGAATTTAACTCTTCATGCCACAATGCACACCATCGTGGAAAACCAGATTGCGCTGGGCGAAGAATTGCCTGTCAAACGCAAGATGCAGCAACTCATGGAAGAAGGGCTGGACAGGCACAAGGCGATCCACGCCATTGCCTGGATTCTGAGCCAGGAAATGTTCCGCACTATGAAGTCTCCTGGAAAACCGTCCAATCTTTCCCAGAGCTATTTTGCTGCTCTCGAGGACTTGACTGCTGAAAATTGGCTTCGCTCATCTGAAGATTAGTATTGATGTCGACCAATTGCCAATTCCAGGCGCCACGATAGGCAGGCAAGAAGGATTGGGCTCCTTCGACTCGTCTCGGTTCTAAAGGCGCTCGGACTTTGCTCAGATGACAGGGGTGTGAATTTGACCAGCCGCATTGTGTGTCTTTTTCTTAACTCTCTTTTTCAAGTTGTTTCCGTGCCGCGTCCAGCGCTTTTCGCCGTTCCGGTTCAACCTTCGGATAACTTAGCTTCAGTTCTTTGAGCGTCTCAACGATCGCTGAACCCACCACCAGGCGCGTGAACCACTTGTGGTCTGCCGGAACAACGTACCATGGCGCATGCGGCCTGGCGGTTTTACGGATCATGTCTTCATAGGCTTTCATATAGTCGTCCCACCATTCCCGCTCGCGCACATCGGCATCAGAGAATTTCCAGTTCTTTTCGGGCTCTTCCAGGCGTTTTAGGAATCGTCGCTGCTGCTCTTTCTTCGAGACATTCAGAAAAAACTTCCTGATCACAATTCCATTGCGCGTGAGGTAATTCTCGAAGTTGCATATATCCTCCATGCGTTCATCCCAGATGTTTTTGGTGATGAGCTGCGGCGGAAGGTGCTGCTTGGCCAGGAACTCCTGATGCACTCGCACCACCAGCACCTCTTCGTAATAGGACCGGTTAAAGATGCCAATGTGTCCGCGCTCGGGCAGGTGCCATGCCGCGCGCCACATGAAGTCATGATCCAGTTCCTCCGCCGAGGGCTGCTTGAAGCTGTGGACCTGGACTCCCTGCGGATTCACGCCTGACATGACGTGCTTGATGATGCCGTCTTTGCCGGCGGCATCCATGGCCTGAAAGATGAGCAGTACGGCCCATTGGTCTTGTGCGTAGAGCTTGTCCTGCTCCTCCGCCATTACCGCGATATCTTTTTGCAACAACTCTTCGGCCTTTTCCTTGGAATGGATTTTGCCGGTGTCGGCAGGATCAAAATCTTGCAGGCGGAAAGATTTGCCATGATCGACGCGGAAGGCATCCGCGAGCTTGGAAGTTTTCATGGCTCAAATACTAGCATTCAGCACTCAGCTTTCAGCATTCAGCCAATGGAACATCTTTGTGTCATGAACGAATTATCGTGGAAGAAGGCTGGTATCTATCCTTGCTCGGATAGATCTTAAGAATTCTCGAAGATGTACGCGGGCTGAGTGTTGAGTGCTGACTGCTGAATGCTTCTTTACGCCACAATCACCGGCGCTGCCATTCGCTTGGGAAGCATTTCACCAATGCGCTTGATCTGGGCGCCCAGGCTGCGCAGCTTTTCTTCGATTCGCTCATAGCCGCGATCCACGTGATAGACGCGGTCGAGAATGGTTTCACCGTCGGCCACCAGCGCCGCAATCACCAGCGAGGCCGAAGCTCGCAGGTCCGAACACTGAACGGCGGCAGCGCTGAGCGGAGTCTTGCCGCGGACGATAGCCTGGCTTCCTTCCACCTTGATGTTAGCGCCCATGCGCACCAGCTCCTGCGCGTGCATGAAGCGATTTTCAAAGATGTTTTCCGTAATGATGGATGTGCCTTCCGCCTGTGTTGCCAGGGCCATGTACTGCGCCTGCATGTCAGTGGGGAAGCCGGGGAATTCTTCTGTGCTGACGTCTGCGGCGCGAAGCGGGCCATCGCCCAGAACGCGCACTGACTCGCCGTTGGCCTTCAGCCTGACGCCACATTCCTCAAGTTTTTGCAGCAGTGCTCCGAGATGTTTTGGCTCGCAGTTGGAGACAACCACGTCGCCGCCTGTCAACACTCCGGCAATCACAAAGGTGGCTGCCTCAATGCGGTCAGGAATGATTCGATGCCGTGTTCCGTGCAACTTCTCCACGCCCTGAATGCGGATAGTCGATGTGCCCGCGCCCTCGATCCTCGCGCCCATCTTGTTGAGCAGCGCGGCCAGGTCGGAGACCTCGGGCTCGCGCGCGCAATTTTCCATGAGCGTTTCGCCCTCAGCCAGCGTGGCTGCCATCATCAGGTCTTCGGTGCCGGTGACAGTGATCTTGTCAAAGATCACGTGTCCGCCCTTCAGCCGTTCGGCAGTGGCTTCGATATATCCGTGTTCCTGGGTAATGGTCGCGCCAAGTTTTTCCAGGCCTTTGATGTGGAGATCAATTGGTCGGGCGCCAATGGCGCAGCCTCCGGGAAGCGAAACTCGTCCGCGACCCATACGCGCAACCAGCGGACCCAGCACCAGCGTGGAAGCGCGCATGGTCTTGACCAGGTCATACGGAGCTTCCGGATTCGCAAGGTTCCGGCAGCAGATGGTGGTGCGATGGTGAGCGCGCCCGTATCCAAGTTCTACCTCCGCGCCCATGGAGACCAGCAGATTGCGTTCCGTCTGTATATCGCGGACATCAGGAATATTCTCCAGAATGACCTGCTCGTCGGTAAGAATGGCGGCCGCCATGGCGGGCAGTGCGGCGTTTTTTGCTCCGCTCACGCGCACCGTACCGAGCAACGGATTTCCGCCACGAATTACAAATTTGTCCATAGGCGTGTGGTGGGTAACACTGCTGCAAGGGAGACGCCGCCTGGCATCAAGGAAGTCCACGGGGATGATTCCTCCTTATGCTCTGAAGGGCGCGCGCCAAAGCATTCTAACTCAGATGCCACTAATTGCATTTCGGACATTTCCCTTAACATTTTTTAGACGTTTTTCTGCCTGTGCCCGGCTCACACCCGTTTTGATCATGATCAGGGCCAGCGCAACGTCGTTCTTAGCTGATTTTAAGGCCTTTGCAGCAGTATCCCGGTCAACACCAGTAGCCTGCTCCAGGATGGCCAGACCGCGTTCGAGGAGCTTCTTATTGGCCATCTGGACATTGACCATCAAATTGCCATAGAGGTACCCGAGGCGCGCCATCGCGCCGGTGGTCAGCATATTCAGCACCATTTTCTGTGCGGTGCCGGCCTTCAAGCGCGTGGATCCGGAAAGAGCTTCTGGCCCAACTTCGGCGACAATTTCGATCTCTGCCGCTCGTCCCAGGTCGGAATTGTGGTTGCAGACTACGGCAACTGTGCGAGCGCCTTTTTCCCGCGCATATTCCACAGCGGCGACCGTATAGGGAGTGCGTCCGCTGGCGGTGATGCCGACGACCACGTCATTTTTCCCCGGCTTGCGTCTGGCAATATCGCGACGCCCAAGCTGGCGCGAATCCTCCCGGAATTCCGCTGAGCTTCCCAGCGCCTTCTCGCCTCCGGCAATCACATACTGAATGGTTTTTGGATCGGTGTTAAAAGTAGGTGGACATTCGGAGGCATCGAGGGCGGCAATGCGTCCGCTGGTTCCCGCGCCTACATAAATCAAGCGGCCGCCGTTGCCGATCGCATCGGCAATAGCGTCAATGGCCTGCGCGATCTGCGGCAGCGCCTTATGCACGGCGGCTGCAACCTTGTGGTCTTCTCGATTGAAGATTTGCGCGATTTCCAGCGCAGATACGGTGTCCAGCGAGGAAGAAGCGGCGTTAGACTGCTCCGTGGCAAGAGTTCTCATGTTCGACGATTGTTATGCGTATTAGAACACAGCTTCGCCGGTATAGACCCGTAACGGGGAAGGCACCAAAGTCGGTGGCCGCTGTTGCGGCATGATAAATTTTGAGAGATGAAATTTCTGTCCAGGCACTTATTTGCCCTTTTTTGTCTTGTTCTGTTGTTGACCAATTCCTTTTCCGCGCAAATCAAAAAGAAAAAACCCAGGCCCACCAAACCGGCGCCTGTGGTCAAGGAAGAACCTATTTTCAGCCCGGTCGATGGATTGGTGCAGCAGGAAGTCACAGCGCAGGGAATTACCGGCGCAGTGCTCCTGATCGGGCATGATGGCAAGATCGTTCATCAGAAGGCCTTTGGCCTGCGAGCGACCTCGCCGCGCGCGGAACGCATGACGCTGGATACGATTTTTGATCTTGCTTCACTTACCAAGGTCGTGGCCACAGCGCCGAGCGTGATGCGACTGGTGCAGTTTGGACAGATCAGGCTCAACGATCAGGTCTCCCGCTACATCCCGGAGTTCGCCGCCAACGGCAAGCAGGGCATTACCATCCGCGAGCTGCTTACCCATTATTCCGGCCTTCGTGGTGACCTGGATCTGAATGTCCCATGGGTAGGAGAGCAAGAAGCCTTCCGGCGGGCTCATGAGGAAAAATTGGAACGGCCTCCCGGCGTCCAGTTTTTGTACAGTGACATCAATTTCATCGAGCTGGGCGAGCTGGTTCAACGCGTTTCCGGCATGAGCCTGGATAAATATGCCGACGCGCACATTTTTCAGCCGCTGGGTATGAAGCACACGCGCTTTCTGCCTCCGCCGGAATGGCACTCCAATATCGCGGAGACGTTGTCGATTGATAACCGTCATATATTGCGCGGATTTGTTCACGATCCCACGGCTGAGCGCATGGGAGGGCTTGCCGGACATGCAGGGCTGTTCTCCAATGCTGCCGATCTTGCGATTTACGCGCAGGCGCTGATCGACCGCAAAAAAATTCTGACGCCTGACTTGATTGAAAAGATGACCACGCCGCAGCAGCCGGCAAACTCGACTGACCTGCGCGGGCTGGGCTGGGACCTGGATTCATGGCTCTCGAGCAATCGTGGAGACCTGCTTCCGATTGGTTCGTTTGGGCACACTGGCTTCACGGGAACATCCGTCTGGATTGATCCTTACACCAATACTTACATCGTCCTGCTGACCAATACTGTGCGCCCGCGCCCGCCATCACCGCCAACGGTATCGTTGCGTGCTCGAGTGGCCGATGCTGTTGCCTCAGTGCTCAACCTGAAAGTGACAGATGCCGCGCGTGAGAAAGTGCTTACCATCACCGGCTATAACGAGACGAGTGCGGCTGCGCGGCACGTTACGGCGCGTAACGGCCATGTGCTGACCGGGATCGATGTGCTGGAACAGGGAAACTTTGCTCAACTGAAGCAGGGCAAAGACCACATGACCATCGGGCTGCTCACCAACCAGACCGGCGTGGATGCCCAGGGCAAACGCACCATCGATGTGCTGGCCAGTGCTCCCGGAATCAAGCTGGCGGCAATCTTCAGCCCGGAGCACGGAATTTTCGGCACTGCGGACACCGAGAATGTCAAGAATACTGTCGATACTGCTACGGGAGTTCCGGTCTATACCCTGTATGGCAATACAGACGCGAAGCGGCGCCCCCCGGTCGACGTCCTGAAAACTCTGGATGCCGTGGTCATGGACATTCAGGACGCAGGCGTGCGCTTCTACACTTACGAGACGACTCTCGGCTTCCTGCTGGAAGCGGCGGCGCAGGCCAATATTGACGTTGTCGTGCTGGATCGTCCTGACCCGGTTACAGGCGCGTTCGTCGAAGGCCCGATTGCGCAGATGGATATCACTGCTTTCACCAACTATCATCCTTTGCCCGTGCGCCACGGGATGACCCTGGGCGAACTGGCGCAGCTATTCAATGTGGAGCGCAAAATCGGCGCGCGGCTACGGGTGATCTCCATGCAGGGATGGCTGCGCGGCGATTGGTTTGATTCCACCGGCGTCACCTGGGTAAATCCCTCACCAAACTTGCGATCACTGAATGAAGCCATCCTCTATCCGGGTGTGGCTTCGATTGAAGGAACGAACATCTCGGTAGGGCGGGGAACAGACACACCGTTTGAGATTGTGGGCGCGCCCTGGATCAACGCGCGTGGATTTTCTGATTTCCTGAACGCCCGGCTGATTCCCGGAGTGCGCTTTGTGCCCGTGACCTTCACCCCTACTAGCGGGCCTTATGCCAATCAGCGCTGCGGCGGTGTAAACCTGATTGTGACTGAACGGAACATCCTCGATTCTCCCGAAATGGGAATTGAGCTGGCATCGGCGCTGCACACCCTCTATCCCAATGATTGGAAGCTCGACAAGATGATCACCCTTCTTGCCAATCACCAGACATTAAATGCCATCGCGGCCGGAGAAGACCCGCGCAACATCGCCGAGAGCTGGCGGGAGGACCTGGAGAAATTCATGAGCGTGCGGGCGAAATATTTGATCTACAAATAAGCAATTGGCAACCAGCGAATGGCAATTGTCAATTACTCAATGCTGCACTAAAAATGTCCGATGCAGTGTTCATAATGTCTTGGATATGAACACTTCTTCCCCCTGTCATCCTGAGCGAGCACGAACGACGTTAGGAGTGAGGGCGCAGTCGAAGGATCCCGACAAAGCTGGTCGCTTGCATGCAGTGTCAAGGCATTCTCACGAAACCCAGCTTGGCCCGGCTATGCTTTACATCGAACGACGAGCCGGATGGTGTGCTCAATAAAATGCAAAGTTGGTTCCGAACGCAGTGCTGGGTAAGCTTTTGCTAATTGCCAATTGCCAGTTGCCAACTGCTGGCTCAAGTAGCCTGCAGCTATTTGAGCCCATACATCGCATTCACATGCGCGTTGATGGTCACCAACTGTGGAGTGAATCCCTCAGTCGGCGCCGGAGGTGGAGTGGCGCCTCGAGACGCCATCGCCATTGGCCGCATTGGCACTGGCACGACCGGCTCGTTTACATCAACTGCAGCATAGAGCAGGTCACCCAGGGTGCGGCCTCCGGCAACCGCAACGGCATTGGCCTCAGCGCGCGCCTTTCGCATGGCGTCTTCCGTGGCTTTGAGCTTGGCGGCGTCGATGTTTTCCAGCGTGTAGCTGAGCGACTGGTTTTCCGTGCTGTCAATATCAGCCATTTGCTGCGTGATGGGTCCCACTTTGGAAAAGTCATGCAACTTCAGGCTCACGTTGCTGGCCACCTGATAACCGATGACCTTGTGCTTGGGGTTTTTCCAGTCGTACATAGGTTGTATGGCGAAGAAACCAAATTCGGCGGCCTTGGGATCGATGCCATTGCTTTTGAGCACCTGGCGGACCTGCTCGGTGGCTGCGGCGGCCTTGTCGTAGGCGGCGCGCGAGGTGTCACCCTGGGCGCCAATGTTGAACTGAATCAAAGCGGTATCGGGAGCGGACTCAAATTTGCCGTCCGCGCCCACGTAAACGCTGTTCATCGGCACAGCATTGCCAGGAAACTGCGACTGCGCAAACGCCACGCCGGCGCACAGCAGAATAACGGGAATGATCCCGGCTGTGAGAAGTTTCATAGTTGCTCCTGCGCAAATGGTAACACCTCTTCCCACTGACCCGATGACCCGACGACCGGACGACCCGATTAGAACATTTGACCTTAATAACCGCCTGATTGTAGGCTAACTGGGCAGACGATCTGCGGAGGTCTGGACAATGCGCCGAAGAACTGCAATCCTCTCCCTATGGCTGCTTGCGCTCGCGGTTCCGCAAACCGGCCGGATTATGGCACAACAGAAAGCCCCACCAACCCCACCACCACTGGCTTTAAAAGTAGGTGACGAGGCGCCTGACTTCACACTGCCCGACGACGGCGGCACCAAAGTCACGTTGAGCAGCTTCAGAGGCAAAAAGAACGTCGCGCTGGCGTTTTACATTTTTGCCTTCACCGGTGGTTGAACCATGCAAATGCAGAACTTCCAGAAGAATTTGCAAAGACTGGAAGCTGCAGATACCCAGGTGCTGGGTATAAGCATGGACAGCCCGTTCAGCAACAAGGCCTGGAAAGAAAAGATCAACGTAACCTTTCCACTGTTGAGTGACTGGGGTGGCGACGTCACTCGGAAATACGGTTTGTATGACGAGAACCGGAAGATTGGCCGTCGCGTGAATCTCCTGATTGATAAAGACGGCAAGATCGCCAATATTCAGGCGGACCGCGATGCCGTTGATCCAAGCAATACAGTGGAATTCTGCGAACGCAAGAAACTCAAAGGTTAATGACCGTATCGGTTGTCACCGACACCCGCCGCGAGACCTCCTCCCGGCGGGTTCTTTTTTTGCTTTCCCTGGCGGAACTGCTCGCCATGTCGCTATGGTTCACTGGAACGGCGGTGTTGCCGGAGGTGACCAGGATCTGGCAGAGCGGCCTTGCCCTCGGCGCCTGGCTCACGGTGGCGGTGCAGATCGGCTTTGCCGTAGGGGCGCTCACCTTCGCCCTCTTTAATATCCCCGATATATTCAGTCCCATTACGGTATTCGTGGCTTCGGCCATTGCGGCAGCGGCCGCAAATGCGACATTCGCCTGGGCTGCGCCTCACCCGGTCCCGGCGATTCTTCTCCGCGCTGCTACGGGATTCTTTCTCGCCGGAGTCTATCCGCCGGGCATGAAGATCATTGCCGGGTGGTTCCAAAAAGGGAGAGGGCTGGCGCTCGGAATAATGATTGGGGCGCTCACGGTGGGCTCGGCCGTTCCGCATGGAGTGAATTCCTTTGGCGGGATTGACTGGCGGACCGTGGTGCTCCTGGGCAGCGTGCAGGCCGTAATTGGAGCGCTGGTTGTGGCTGTTGCCGTCCGGCAAGGACCTTATGCCATGCCGCAATCACGCCTGGATCTTTCCCAGATTGGCGAAATTGTGCGCAACCGTCCACTCCGCCTGGCCAATCTCGGGTATCTCGGCCATATGTGGGAGCTGTATTCCATGTGGGGATGGATTGCAGTCATTGTGGCAGCATCGAGCGGATGGTCAAAATCAAAATCTGAACTGGAAACAACTTTGGTCATCGCCATCGGCGCTGTCGGCTGCATCTGGGCCGGAGTAGCCAGCGATCGCCTGCAAAACAGCATAGAATCGGCGAGAATCGCCCAGCGGGCACGAGTCACCGTGATCGCCATGGCCGTGAGCGCCGCCTGCTGCATTGTTGCCGCGCTGGTTTTTCACTCGCCGGTTCTTCTTCTGTTGATTGCTCTCATCTGGGGAATATCGGTGATTGCGGATTCCGCGCAATTCTCCGCCATCATCAGCGAGGTGGCGGAGAAAAGCTACATGGGGACGGCGCTGACATTGCAAACCGCTCTTGGATTCTTGCTTACTGCCGTCGTCATCCGCCTGATGGCCACAATTGCCGATCGCTTCGGCTGGCAGATAGCCGTGGCCAGCATGGCGCTGGGACCATTGCTGGGCATCTGGGCCATGACAGGGCTGATGAAGAAACCAGCTTCTAGCTCCTAGCTACTAGTTTTGTTGTGTATCTCCGATCACGCGCGATCACGGGCGATCACCGGGGTCCCCAGCGCGCGCTTGTTTTTGCGCGTGATGGGGTGGGGTCACGCGCCGTGGCTTGGTTGCTATACTTTTCCCATGCCGCTGCATGTTGGGACTTCCGGGTGGTCGTATCCAAGCTGGAAGCCCGCGTTTTTTCCGGAAAAGCTGCCGCAGAAAAAGTTTCTGGAGTTCTATTCCACGCAGCTCAATTCCGTTGAGCTGAATGCCACGTTTCGACGTTTTGCCACAGCGTCATCGCTGCAAAACTGGATAGCCAGCACTACTCCGGATTTCCGTTTTGCCGCCAAGGCCAACCAGATCATCACTCACTTCCGTCGGCTGAAAGATGCTGTTGATCCCCTGCGCAGCTTCCTGCAAAGCATGGAACTGATGCGCCAGTCAGGCAAACTCGGGCCCATTCTTTTTCAGGTTCCGCCCAATCTGCATGTGGACATTAAGCTGTTCGAGGACTTTGCGCAACTGCTTCCGCAGGCCTATCAGTTTGCCTTTGAGTTTCGGCATGAATCATGGTTCGTTGATGCGGTCTTTGAAATCCTGAAGAAGCAGAATGCCGCGCTGTGCTGGGCAGAAAGCGAAAAGATCCGTACACCTCGGGTTGCGACAGCAAGTTTTCTGTACTACAGGTTCCGTGTGCCCGAATATTCAAAAGATCAATTGCAGAAAATTGCCGATGAACTGATTGCCGAGAGCAAAGAGAAAGAAGTGTTTGCGTATTTCAAGCACGAAGAGAATCCTGAAAGCGCGCTGAACGCGGTAATCGTGGCCCGGGCCGCCGGAATCGAACCCAAACCATTCATCATGCCCGTCTCCAAACGCACCGGCAAAGCGGGATGAAGACAGGCAACAGGCAAGATCTAATTAATCAATTTAAGCGTTCCTGCGGCGAGTCTCGTCTTGGTCAACAGAACGGTGTAGCCGGGGCCTTTGTCTCCGAGTGTCCGCGTAATCTGCCAGCCTGTGCCGCGCACAATGGCTTTCATTTCCGCCTGGGAGACCAGCAGGTAGTCAAACCAGGGGCCTACGATGTTGTTGTGCCGGATTCGTAACCGCAACTGCCCGCCCATGCGGCCGCGTTTTCGAGTCAGCCGGTGATAGTGTGTATGTAATGGATCTTTAGTCTGATATGGATCGACGGTTTCAGCAATGATCCGTCCATTGTCCGATGTGATCCGATACAGATATTTGAGCAGACGCTTTGCTTGTTTGTAGCCTCCCATCAGCCCGAAATTGTTGCCCATCATGATGACCGTATCGAACGACTGCGACGCGAGCTGGTCGATTTCTGTAATCGGCATCAGCCTGACTTTCCTGTAGCCTCGCAGTTTGCAAACCTTGACCGCTCCCCGAGAATTGTCAATTCCGGTTACGTCAAAACCTTTCTGCTGCAGATAGAGCCCGTGTCGTCCGGCGCCACACCCGATGTCCAGCACGCGGCCTTTCACCAGCCGCATCGCCTGCTTTCATCCCTTTCCTTCTGCTTCCTCTGTTCCACCGCGTAACGAATCTTGATTTTCTAATTCGCGTTTCTTCGCGTGAATTCGCGGCTAAATGTCTCCAGCTCTTGACTTTGCCCCCAGATTGTCTACTCTCAGGCCATGAAAGCCCAACTCTTCTTCCCATTCCTTCTGCTGTTTTCGGCGATCAATCTGGCCAATCCCCAGACGAACAGCAATCAGGCAGTCACTCCGGACGTGTATGAACTGAGCGGCGGCGACTTGCATGTGAATTACGCCACCACCAGCATGACTGGACAGCCATACTTCTCCTACCAGGATGGCAATCACAAATTGTCCTTCAAAGGGAAAGAGATTCAGCAGGAGAAATCAGAGATTGGCACTCTGGTGACAGTGAGAATCCGCATGACTGTAGATTCAGGTTCGACGACGTTCACCCTGCTGCTGCCCACCGTGAGACTCGCCAACTCCTCCCACACAGCGCAGATTCATGCGATCGGTATTACCACAGAGCATCGCTTCTCCGTCATACCGGCGATGAATCTTGGCCAAAAAGAAACTTACAAGACTACTGAACTCTCTGGGACGGCTAAACTGGTTTTGTTTTAGTCGGGTCGCATTTCAGTGTGCAACGATCGGACATGATGCAGAGTACGACGGGTGGGAGGCGCAGCTGATTTCGAGCAGAAATTGAAGCTGACATGAAAACTCCTGACATATATTTAGCCTGGCGTGAATCGATCGGATTCGATGAGTTCAGCCTCGGTTCCGGAGGGATTCGCATTTTCCCGCTTGCTGAAATCGACGAAGCTCAAATCGGTTATTCCCGTTCGGCAGAGGGGGACTCGCTTTGTGACGGCGCTGAAGGTTCGTGGAAGCCAAAGTGGGTCGTCATCGGATACGAGACAGGGTTGGGTGATCCAATCATATTGGACACATCCGGTCGTAACTTCCAGGTGATGACAGCCATGCAAGGTGAGGGCTCCTGGGAGCCTCGGCCAATTGCAAAATCGCTCGAAGCTTTCGCCACAACACTGCGAGCGATCCGCCAGATTTCCGTCGGTCGAGAGAATCCTGTGGCGGTGGACGAGAACCCACTTTCAACGGATGAACGCGAGCGCACTCTTCAGGTGATCCGCGACTCGAACAACGGTGAGGTTGAGATGGATTTCTGGGAGGTCATGTTACCGGAATAATTCCAATCGCTAAGAAGTGACAGTCTGGCGTGTAACCAGGGGCGCGATTTTTCTTCCTTCTCGCAAGTGACAAGTACCGCTCAGCCGTTTCGTGATACGTTACAGGTTGGTATGGAACTGAGCTACATCCGCGAACTCTACGTGTATAACCGTTGGGCCAACCAACGTACGCTGGCTGCTGCTGCCCGGCTGGACCTTGAGAAGTTTACCCGGCCCATGGGCAATAGCTTTTCTTCCGTGCGCGACACCCTCGCGCACATTCTCGGGGCGGAATGGATCTGGATGGAGCGCTGGATGGGGCGTTCTCCCACCGCTTTGTTGAGCGCCGCCGATTTTCCCACACCGAAATCATTGCAAACACGATGGGAAGACCTGGCGGAGGATTACCATCAATTTATCCATAGTCTTACCCCCGAGCGGCTACGCGAGAGTCTCGCGTACATCAACCGACTCGGGAAGCGCTATGAATATCCTCTCTGGCAGCAGATGGTCCACGTAGTCAATCATTCCACCTATCATCGCGGACAGGTCACGACTTTGCTTCGCCAATTAGGCGCGGAGCCTGCGGTCACCGACTTTCTCGAGTATTACGATGAGCTGGCCCTTGGGAAGTGAAGGCAATACCGCAAGCGGCTACAGGAAAACCCATAAGAAAACCCACAAGTCTCGCTACTGATTTCGCAGATCAGCCCTGATTTCTCAAAATGTCTGGGAATCCGCGACCGCAATTCTTAAAGTTAAATTTCATATAGGGAAAAGACGGGTCGGAACGTTCCTTAGATCTGAAGAAGGAAGGCAACGCAATACGTGCTCAAGCCGCCGGAGTTGCCGGGTGTTTCCATCATCGAGGGCATTCACGATCATGAGAAATAAGCAAAAGGGGATTGCGGCACCACACCCGTTGGGTATGTGCCTGGGCCTGCTATTGGTGATTGCGATTGCGGGGAGGGCAGTGGCTCAGACAACAGAAGCCAGTCAGAACTTCAACCAGTTCATGCATGCCGTTGTCTCGCCCGGCACCATCCTCATGCCCGCAGCCAGCGCAACATTTTCTCAATTTGTCTCCAGGCCAGCCGGATTTGACAGCGGAGCAATTGGATACGGGGAACACTTCGGTATTGCCATCGCTGACAATGTCAGCGGCAAATTCATTCGCACCTTCGTATTTCCTACTTTGGCGCGGCAAAATGTGCTGTATGTTCGTGAAGGACCGGCTGCGCCATTCTGGAACCGGGTGGGACGCGCGACACTGCACAGCTTTGTCTTGAACACGGGAGGGTACAGGATCAACTTTTCCGGAGTACCCGCTTCATTTGCGGCTGCGGGATTCTCGAATTTGTACCAGCCACCGGAGCAAAAAACATGGGCGGCAACGCTACAGCGTGCCGGCACCAATGCCGCCGGTTACTGGGTGTCAGATCTTCTTGCCGAATTCAGGCCGGAGTTGTGTATTGTCCCAAAACGGCTGCACATTCCCTGTAAGTAGATTGTTTCGAATAAAGACAGCTCGGGTTCCCAGGTGGCCTTTGGAAGAGCGTAGGCAAGATTACAGGCAACAGGCCACACGCCACAGGAAACCCACAAGTCTTTACCGCTGATTCCGCAGATTCGCGCTGATTTCTTCAAACGTCTCAAGATCCTGACAGAGTGACAAGCCGCGTCAGTGCTTAGCCAGAATTAACTGCGGTCCTTTTGAGGCCGCATTGGGAACAGTGCCATCCATGACCGAGCGCGATGGTCCCCTTGCAGAGCGGACAGATGCTGTCGTCGGCTGGCGTGATTTCCTTAAGTTTCTGGGCCAAAGAAAGATCAGGTTTGCTCTTGAGCGTGTTGCGTAACGCGGCAATAAATGCGATCGGGAATCCCAGACGCATCAACCAGATGGCCGCAATTGGGTCCCCGACGCCGATGCCCGGCGTCCATACAACAGCCGTGAAAATTGCCAGCACTACAACACCGGCCCACTTAAAACTCTTTCGAGTGTGAGGGTGCGTATGGGGGTCGCGACCGCATACCGAGCATCTCCAGTGACCCCAAAATCCGAGAGGCAGGATGGGAACAAAGAAGAGGTGAAGAATGTCCAGACTCCTGGTTTGATACGCACGTCGCGGGATCCCGCACGAGAGGCAGAAATCATTTCGATAAGCGACGACCTTGCGCCACAAAGAATAGACACCATGCAGAACCAGCAAACCATCGCCCCCAATATTGCGATTTGGATTGTACTCGGTCGCAGCCGTTAGCTACACGGGGTCTGGTCGTCCTGGCCAACTTTGGTGATAGGCCACAGGTCATAGGTGACAGTAACCCACACAAGTCTTTGCCGCTGATTTCGCAGATAAGCCCTGATTTCTCAAAGGATTCCCTTTCAGGAATGCGAACCGAACTGGATATGACGAATAGAGCGAGTTCACGAGAAATATGTTGAGTCTTGTTTAGGGAAAGTGCAGTTTTTCACGTTTTTAAGGGCAACGGAAGGAGCCACGTGTCGGGAAACAGTCATATCTGCTGTTTCTTTTCGGGAAAAACAGGAGGTTGTTATGGCGATAAAAAAGACGACCAAGGTGGCCAACGCTGGGCGTGGCAAGGGTCTGACGGTCGCATTTGAACCGCGAGGCCCAAAACAGGAAGTCATAGACTCTATTGCCCAGGCAGTGCAGCAGCATGCCTCCGTACAGCGATTTCTGAAGGGCACCCGAAACCGCCTGCTGTCTGTGGACTTGCTGGAACCCGGGCTTGAGGACAAGGGAGCACGCCGGCCGGCAGAACCAAGCCAGTTCATGGCCACTTTTTACGATTACACGAACAATCGCGTCATCCGCGCGACGGGAGACATTGCCAAACCAAAAGTTCTGCAGGTAGGTGAATTCGGAGACCAGCCGGTACCGACCGCGGCGGAATTTGACGAAGCGGTGGCGAAGCTCAGAGAACACCCGGAACTGGGTACACATCTTCGTGAGAAAAGCCTTTTGCCTTACCTGGCTATGCCGCCCCTGGTGGCGACAGAGTTGCCCGATGGCCGAATACAACGCACCGTTGCCGTTGGACTTCTCCCTGCCAGTCCCTTGCACCAGGTCCCGCACGAAATTGTCGGTGTCAACCTGGTCCACCATGAGGTAATCCGATTTCCGAACCGGGCTCCCGCGACCTCGGCAGCACACAACCCTATTTGTGGACCGCCCCCAGCGGGAGGCGCCACAACCGGCCGGGCGTTTGTTCCGGGCCAGGCATGGGTAACGATCAAGCAGGGCAATACCGTCCTTTGGAAGTTTCTCGCTGTACGTCCCGCCGCGACGCAGGGCGCGGGTCTTTCAACTAACGGCACCGGTGTTGAGCTTCGATTCGTTGACTACCGTGGCAAGCGAGTACTGTATCGGGCCCATGTTCCTATGTTGAACGTAAAGTATGACGCAAACGCCTGTGGTCCCTACCGTGACTGGCAGAACGAAGAAGGCGTGCTCCAGGCCAACGGTGTAGATCCGGTTCCGGGATTTCGTTTGTGCAATGCTCCAGCAACGACCATTCTTGACACGGGATCGGACGGAGGGAACTTCCTGGGCGTTGCAGTGTACGTCCAGGGACAGGAGGCCGTGCTGGTGAGCCAGATGCACGCCGGCTGGTATCGCTATGTGAGCGAATGGCGTTTCCATGTTGATGGAACCATTCGTCCGCGTTTCGGCTTCAGCGCCATTGCAAACTCCTGCGTGTGCAATGTGCATCACCACCACGCTTACTGGCGGTTCGATTTTGATATCCGGACGCCGGGAAACAACCAGGTGCGCGAGTTTAATGATCCATGCCTGCCCGGGTTCTGTCCTTCCAACTGGCACGACAAAATCTTCGAGATTAAACGGCCGCGCGATCCGGCGC
Organism: Candidatus Angelobacter sp.; assembly: GCA_036518395.1. GTDB lineage: Bacteria > Acidobacteriota > Terriglobia > Terriglobales > Acidobacteriaceae > Angelobacter. Next base: position 70,463 of record DATDNH010000141.1, read on the forward strand.
GCAAGCGGAAATGGCGTGTCGAAAACACGGTGACTCACGAGGCCTATGACATTATTCCTGGGCCGAACGATGGGGTTGCGACCGCACAACCTGATTGGCCGTATCCGCAAGGAGACGTTTGGATCCTGCGCTATCACGGGAACGAAATCGATGATGGTTCGGTTGCGATCGGGCCGCCCTTCGAGGTTGGCTTAAATCCATGGGTCAACGGTGAATCCATCGCGAACCAGGATGTGGTGATCTGGTATGGCGCTCACTTCACGCACGATGTGCAGGGGGAGCCTCCGGGAGTGCACGGACACATCGTAGGTCCGGATTTGAAACTGGTTAAATGGTGAAAACTTTTCCTTAGTGCTGCCCAGCGCTCACGCGCTGGGCTGGCCTCGAGCAGGACTAGCGACTCCGCGACCATGCCCACAAAGATGCATTCTTTAGCCTGGAGAGTTCGCGGGCTGAATGTCGAAGATCCCGGCGTGCCGTGGGCTAAGTGCTGAATGCTGAGTGCTTCATTGGTTCCGCAAGGTCTCCATGGGATCGAGCCGGGCTGCGCGGTAGGCGGGCGCGCCCGCGGCCAACAATGAAACCAGCAAAAGCACTGCAATCACTCCGATATAAGTTGCGGCATCGCTGAGGCGCACGCCGTAGAGCAAGCTGCTCATCAGGCGTGTAGCGAAGATGGAGATGATCAGGCCAATCCCAACTCCGGCCAGAGCCAGACTCAGCCCTCGCCTAAGCACCATGGTCAGGACGTCCCTGCGCTCCGCTCCCAGTGCCATGCGCAGTCCAATTTCGACTGTGCGCTGGGCCACCATGTAGGAAAGTACCGCGTAGAGGCTCACGGCCGCGAGCGTCAGCGCGATGACAGCAAAGCAGGTCAGAAGCAGCATCTGAAAGCGCGGCTCGGCAGACGATCTTGTCATCAGATCATTGAACGTGAACACCTGGTAGAGAGGAACACTGTCATCCAGCTCTGCCACGCGGGCACGCGCGGAATTGAGCAGCAGTTGCGGATCACCGGCAGCGCGGATACAGATGGGCGGTGAAGTAATGATCGCTTGGGCAAAGGGCAGATAGTATTGCGGTTCAGCAACTTCAGTCAGGCCTTTGCGCTTGACGTCGCCGACAATGCCGACAACTTCACGCATGGTTGATTCGGTTATACCGTCTCCCAGGTCCGGCTGAATGTGTTTGCCCAGGGCGTCTTCTCCGGGAAAATATTTGCCGGCAAAGCTGCGGTTAATGATGATCACTGGTTTCTCGTGCACGCCATCGTGCGGCGTAAACTCGCGGCCTTGCAAAACCGCAATGCCCAACGTATGGAAAAAACCTGGAGTGATTACGCTGAGTTGTTCGCTGGGATGGTCGCCTTTGGCCAGCGGGCGGCCCTCAATGCTGAATGAGATATCAATCTCGCCTGAAAGCGGCAAAGGAAACGATGCGGCCACAGATTGCACACCGGGCAAGGCCTCGAGCTTCGGCAGCAGATTGTTATAGAACTCGTACCGCTTGATTCCGTCATAGCGGTCAGACGAGAGCCCCGGCCGCACAGTGAGAATGTTACGCGCGTTGAAGCCGGGATCGACGTTCAGGATACGAACGAAGCTGTGAATCAACAGCCCCGCGCCCACCAGCAATACCAGTCCAATCGCTGTTTCGGCAATGACCAGCCAGTTATGCATCCGGTTTTGCCCGCGTGAGCTGCTGATGCTTCTGGCCGCATCGCGCAGCGCCAGAATGGGATGAACCCGGGCCAGGCGCCGCGCCGGCAATACGCCAAAGAGAAGTCCGGTCACGAGCGAGAGTCCAAGCGCAAACAACAGCACACTCCAATCCACCGATACGCGCTCCAGGCGAGGCATGTCGTGCGGCGCGAACGGCACCATGGCGCGCAGCAAGCCCATGGCGAGCGTCACGCC
>DATDNH010000142.1:0-40787 GCA_036518395.1 Candidatus Angelobacter sp.
CGTCAAAGCCAACTCGCAGAGCAAGATTTACGGCCAGGCCGATCCCGCGCTAACCTACATGGCAACCGGTTTCCAGTTCAGCGATACAGCAGCCACGGTCCTGACCGGCGCGCTCACCCGCGCTTCGGGCGAGACAGTAGCGAGCAGTCCGTATGCCATCACGCAGGGTACGCTGACTGCGAACAGCAATTACACGATCAGCTTTACCGGCAGTTCGCTCACCATCACACCGGCGACACTGATCATTAACGCCAATCCGCAAACCAAGGTTTACGGGCAGCTTGATCCGACGCTCACCTACATCGCCACTGGATTCCAGTTCACCGATACCGCAGCCTCAGTCCTAACGGGAACGTTGACTCGAACTGCAGGTGAAACCGTCGGTACATACGCCATCACTCAGGGATCGCTTGTTTCCAGCAGCAACTACACCATCGCCTTTACCGGCAACTCACTCACTATTACTCCGGCAACGCTGACCATCAAAGCCAACCCACAGACCAAAGTCTATGGTCAGACGGACCCAACACTTAGCTATGTGGCAAGTGGATTCCAGTTCACTGACACCGCAGCAACGGTGCTGACCGGTACGTTGACGCGTGCGGCGGGCGAAGCGGTAGGTACGTACGCGATCACTCAGGGATCGCTGATTTCCAACAGCAACTACACCATCGCGTTTACCGGCAATTCACTCACGATCACAGCAGCAACGCTGAACGTTACGGCGAATCCGCAGACCAAAATTTATGGTCAACCCGATCCGGCGTTGACCTATATGGCGAGCGGCTTCCAGTTCAGCGACACTGCAGCCTCAGTCTTGAGCGGTACACTGGCTCGTGCTCCGGGCGAAACGGTGGCAGGAAGCCCATACGCGATTAGTCAAGGCACGCTGGCCGCCAACAGCAACTACACCATTCACTTCACAGGCAGCAGCCTGACGATCACTCCGGCAACGCTGACGGTCAAGGCTAACCCGCAGACGAAGATCTACGGTCACGTGGATCCGGCGTTGACCTACATGGCGAGCGGCTTCCAGTTCAGCGACACCGCGGCCTCAGTCCTGACCGGTGCTCTCACCCGCGCTGCGGGCGAGACAGTTGCGGGCAGTCCGTATGCCATCACGCAGGGCACGCTGGTCGCCAACAACAACTACACGCTCAGCTTTACTGGCAGCACACTTACGATCACGCCGGCGACGCTGACAATCACCGCCAACAACCGAACCAAGACACTCGGACAAACTGTGACCTTCGCCGGAACCGAATTCACTACCAGCGGTCTTGTGAATGGCGATACGGTAACCAGCGTCACGCTGACCAGTGCCGGGGCGCCAGCGACGGCCACCCCACAACCGCTTGGCTACCCAATCGTACCGAGTGCGGCTGTGGGTACAGGCCTTGGCAACTACACCATCGTGTATGTTAACGGTACGCTCAGTGTCCTCTACGCGACGGGCGGGATTTGCGATGGCGACGCAGGTCACCAAATCCTGCAGCCAGTCAATGCCGATGGCACCAGCACCTTTAAGCAGGGCAGCACGGTTCCTGCCAAATTCCGCGTGTGCGACGTCAACGGGAATTCAATCGGCACGCCGGGTGTAGTGCAGTCCTTCAACCTGGTACAGATCATCACCGGCACGGTTACGCAACAGGTAGACGAAACGGTTGTCTCGACTACTCCTGATACCGCGTTCCGTTGGGATCCCACGGGCCAGCAGTGGATCTTTAACATCAGCACTAAGCCGCTGAGCGTCCACTCCACATATGTTTACCAGATCCAACTGAACGATGGTTCTACCATCACGTTCCAGTTCGGTCTGCCAAAGTAATTATTCAAGAGAATGCGCCCTCGCCGACGAGGGCGCATTTTTTCTCCAACTCGCGTTCGCGGCCAATCCCTGATCTTAGCTTATCTTGCGCAAAATCCGCGGCGAAAATCGTCGTTAATCTTTCTTCGTTTTGAAGAAGATCAGCAGCAGATTGTAAATCACCAGGCAAATCCAGAAATCCAGCACCAGTCCCCAATCCAGGCGGAAAGGATCGTGCTGCGCGCGCTCCGGCAGCAATGGCAGGAGAAGAAGATAAATACCGTTCCCGAGCACTACTGCAGCCAGGGCGATGAAGAACCGCCGCCATGAAAATATCTTCAGCTTAGATGGTGGCGTGGACGAGACCTTCATCGCTGCAGCAGGTCGATGGGATCGTTCACGTTGGTTACGCGAAAATACTTTGCCAGCGCGGGATGCTTCTTTGCCACTTCCTCATACATCGCATAGGCAACGTTGCGATAGGAAAAATGTCCCGCGCCCGTGGTGCGCAATTCAGAAATATAGAGCGCTTCGGCAAAATCCATTTTGAAAAGCGTGCGCTTTCGAAACGCCAGTGGCAGCGCGTACAGCCCCGCATGCGGATCAGCGGCGGACGCAAGCTGATTGTGGGCCGCCAAAGCCTTGTCCATGGCCTGCCGGTAACGTGCTTCCAGGCCGGCGGAGATTACATCCGGTGGCACGTCATAGCCGTGAAGCGCCGTAAATCCCTGCTCAATCTGCGTGCAGCGGCGATGGCGGTGCATATCGCGAAATCCGCCAACGTCCATGAGAATGTCAAAACGAAACTGCTGCCCGGAGTGGAAGGTGCGCAGCAGCTCGTCATGCCGGCCGCGATGCCGCGCGCCAAGATCGATGATCTCGTCTCGCCGCTTTGCATCCAGAGACTCCACCCGCTCGCGCACCTGCCGATAAGAATAATGGCAGGCTGAGTACAACAAGGTCGTCGCGATCTCGATTTCCAGCGGCTCGCCTTCCACCAGGTCCACCAGCGGCGCGGATTCGATTGGGGCATTGCCCATAAGTTCCGCCGCAGCCTGCGCCAGCTCTTTCCGCGACTGAATCTCATAATCATTCACGTTCGCGTATTTCACCAGCGTGGGCGCCGCCTTCACCGGACGCAGAAGCTGCTCCGCCGCGCGTCCACCAAGCTCTGAACTCACTTGCCTTATCTCTTCGACCAGCGCGCGAACCGATTCGGCATGAACGTTGAATGCCGGCTCGCGCGCCGCCTGCTTCAGAAGCTCGCCCAGGCTGCGGACCTCTTTATATGGGCTGGAAAGCAGGCGCGCGATCTGCGACTCCAGCGTGCGCGCATTCACAATCTGCCCCAGAGAAGTATTGGTGCCCAGCGGCAGCAGATAGCGCGAGTTATCAAACGCTCTCGCGCGCAGTGTCCGCGTGTAAGCCTCTTCCGGCATCTCCGGCGGACGTACGACCTGCCGGGTGTAATACCGCAGCATCTCCTGGCTGAAGATTTCGTATTCGCTGAAAAGAAAATCCAGCGTGGCGCAATACTCAGCCTTCAGTTGGTCATTTCCATCAAAGTCAGGAATGTAGTAGCCGCTCTTTTTGAAGTTCTGATAACGTGTCGAGCGCTCCTGGCCGTCCCAGCGTTGCTCGTCTACCAGCACAATTGCCGCCAGGATTGAAAGCCTCTCCACCGCAAACGCCAGATGCGCCAAGTCAGCGATGGAGCGATGCCCATACTGAAAGTAAAACGTATTCAGGAACTGTTCGGCCTTTTGCTCGCTGATCTCTTTCAGCGACTCCTTCATCGAAAGCGCCGACCGCGAATACTTCGCCATGGCATAAGCCTGCACTTCAGGATCAACGCCATGAACTGCAAAGACGTTGACCTGCGGGGCTGAAGTGGCGCCATTCTTTTCGTTTGTGGGCATTTTGGTAAGGGTTGTTTCCGCCATGGTTCTGTACAGGTTATCCTATCGCCTCTCAGCTGTAACCTGTATCCTACTCTGCTGATGCACGAGCTTCTCCGACAAACCGCCCACCGTCCCATTCCGCTGCCGGCTAAGCCCTGGATCATGGTGCAAACCTGGCATGATCTGCTTTTTGCCCATTGGGCCTTGCCGCCAGAGCAGATCCGACGATTGGTTCCAGCACAGCTTGAACTGGATTTACATGAAGGCAAAGCGTACGTCGCCGTCACACCGTTCCACATGAGCGGGATACGCGCGCGCTTCCTTCCGCCATTGCCGGGATTGAGCCATTTCCCGGAACTAAACGTCAGGACCTACGTTCGCTACAACAATATCCCCGGCGTGTGTTTCTTCAGCCTCGACGCGGGCAGCCGGCTCGCCGTCAAGGCAGCACGACGGAGCTATGGGCTTCCTTACTTACACGCACAAATGTCTGTAAGCATCGGCGAAAAGATTGGATACTTGAGCCATCGCCTGGAATCGCCCGGCCCAGCCGAATTTCGCGGACGCTACTGGCCGGTTTCCCCTCCTCGCCAGCGGGAAAAGAACTCGCTGGAATATTTCCTGACTGAGCGCTACTGCCTCTACGTGGTTCGCGGGGGAAGAGTGCACCGCGCGTATATCCATCATGTGCCGTGGCCGTTGCAGGATGCCCAAGCCGAGATCGAACTCAACACCATGGCTAAAGCCGCAGGCATCGAACTCCCTGCGGCAAAGCCGCTGCTGCATTTTTCACGAATGATCGAGGTGCTGATTTGGCCGCTGGCCAAGGCCTAGGCAAACCCTCTTCGCGCTGGCGGACCCATGAGTTGTTCCTGGGCGATGCCGTTCTTTGCCGCTTGTTTACCTCCGAAGGGCGTAATATGCTGCACGCGTATGGACGCCCTGGAACGCAACTTACGCCGTTGGCAGGATGCCCAGCTCATCGACTCCGCCACGGTAGAACGCATTCTCCAGTTTGAGCAGGAAACCGGCAAACGACGCCGCTGGCCCGCCATTCTCGCCATCGGCTTTGGAACCCTCATGCTTTGTGCCGGCGTCCTTCTCTTCGTCGCGGCACACTGGGACAATCTTGCTCCTGCGTCGCGGTTCACACTGGTTCTGCTGCTGGTAGCAGTCTTTCATCTCGCCGCCAGTCTTCTTGGTTCAAAAGTGGAATCAGTTGGGGTAGCGCTGCACTTTGCCGGAACAGCAGCGCTGGGCGCTGGAATCTTTCTGGCGGGGCAAGTCTTCAACCTGGAAGAGCACTGGCCCAGTGGGCTTCTCCTCTGGGCGATTGGAGCAGTGCTCGCCTGGGTCGTCCTCCGGCAATGGCCGCAGGCCTTACTGGCCGCGCTCCTGATCCCGGCGTGGCTTGGAGGCGAATGGGAAGTCGCTAGTGAAAGATATTTCGGTGCGTGGAACATCGCAGCGCAAGGGTTCCTGTTGTTGGCAATTTTCTACATGTCCGTGCCGCTCAAAGATAGGAACCGCCATTTGCGACTGGCGCTCATATGGGTCGGAGCTGTGTCGCTCCTGCCCTTCCTCGGAGACGTGATTGAGACGGCGAGAACGTACAGCTACTATTCGAATTGGGACCATCGGACAGCCGTGCCGCTCTCGGGCGCTGTTTTCGGCTACTCTGTCGCCTACCTGCCGATTCTTATTTTTGCGGTAATCGTGCGGAAGCGGGACTCAGTCTGGATGTTTGGCGCGGCAATCTGGGTATATCTGTTGACAGTGATAAGCAGACATGATTACGTTGAAAAGAACGTTTGGCTCTTTGTCTGGCTCGCGGTGGGAGCGTGCGGCCTGTGCCTGCGTGGAGTACTCGACAACCGCAAGCTCTTCATCAATTACGGAATCGCCATCTTCTCGCTGACGGTGATCGGCTTCTACTTTTCTGAAGTTCTGGACAAACTGGGACGCTCCATGGGCCTCATTCTTTTCGGTGTGATCTTCCTCGCCGGAGGATGGGTGCTGCTACGCTTGCGCACCAGCTTGATCGCCCGGGCCACCGCAGGAGGCACGCAATGAGTACATTTTCAAAAGGAATAGTCGTAGCCGTTCTCCATTTGCTCATCGTTCTCAGTCTCGGCGGCAAGCTGCTATACGATCGAGCGTACCGGCCCAGGGTTTGGGTCGAAACGGGATCCGTTGATCCGGATTTGCCCATTCGCGGAAGATACTTCACCCTGCGAGTGAAAGTGAAGGCCCCGTGGTTCCATCCGGGCAATGAATATCAGACGACTGATGTGCAGCTTTCCGTCGACAACGGAGAGCTGATCGCCTCCAAGACAGATTTCTCCACTGGACTCTCTATCAGCTCGTGGAGACAAAGAGTCTGGTCGCGCTCCACGCCGCAGGAGATTTTTCTGGATCAGGGTGTTCCTTTTTTCATACCCGAGCACGCTGAAATCCCACGGGCAGACGCAACGCGGGAGCTTTGGGCGGAAGTCACAATTCCAAAGAAGGGTCCGCCTCGTCCGATTCAATTAGCATTGAAAGACCAGAGTGGGTGGCATCCTTTGAACCTGCGGTAATCGTTAGGTCGCTGACAGGTTTTGCTATTGCCTGTTGCCTCTTGCCTAGATGGTTTTACTCGGCTTTGCCATCCCCAGCAAGATCTGGAACAGCAGCAGCCAGCGCTTCAGGTTCACCGTGATCAGGAAATTCTCTTTCGCGTGTTCGCGTCCGTTTTTCCCTAACTGCGTTGCGAATTCCGGATGCGTAAGCAGATACCGAATCTGATACGCGCAACCTTCCACGGAATGCACCAGCACTCCTGTTAACTTGTGCACAATCTGGGTAGGAATGCCGCCCACCGCTCCCGCAACCACAGGCTTCTGTTTCCACAATCCTTCTGTGACCGTGAGCCCGAAGCCTTCCTTCAGCGATTTCTGCACAATCACGGTTGACGCGCGCTGCAGAGCATTGATTTCCAGCGCGGACCAGGGAGGAAGGTTCAGAATAATCACGTCGGGATCGTCGCCGGCGGCGTCCATCACCTCCTGCAACACCACTGCGCCCTCCGGATCGTCCGTAGCGCCACCGCCTGCCAGTACTAACTGGCAGTCAACATATTTCTTCACCAGCTTATAGGCCTCAATCACGCCTACAGGATCTTTCAAACGATCAAAACGGGAAATCTGTGTAATCACGGGGCGAGCGCGGTCAATGCCAAAGTCATCGCAGACTTTGTTGACAAAACTCTCTTCCAGCTCTCTGTTCTTTTCCGAAAGAGGATCGATCGAGGGGTAAAAAAGATATTGCGGTATTGAAAGCTGGCGGGTGAATGCCGGAGCAGAGAAGATAGCGGCATCGTATTGCTCCACCATGGGTTTCAGAAACTCCCACACTCCCGAGTGCGGATTCGAAAGATCAATGTGGCAACGCCAGATCCAGCGGCCCCGGCTATCGCTGCGCGAGCGGATCAGCCCTGCCGGCTGGGGATCGTGGATCACAAACAAATCTTCAGTGAACTGCATGCGCTGGCGGTTCTGCTCGTTGTAGCTGAGGAAGATCTCCTGGATCTGTTTCGTCAGGTTGTAATCGCCGCCATGCAGGGCGTTGTGGAAGCCCTTGGTAACCTCAAAGAAATCATTTCCGCCGGTAATCACTTCCCAGCGCGTAGGAATTTCCAGCTCATTCAGCAGTGGAATCAGGCGGTTCAGGATCTCAGCCACTCCACCACCCACCGCCGTAGAGTTCACCATCTTCACCGTTTTGCCCTGAAGATGCCGTGCCAGAAAACGGATCTCATCCAGCTCCGGACGGCCGATGATTGCCGCATAGTCCTCCAGTCGCGGAGGCGCCGCAGGCGGAGGTGGTGCGGTGCTGATGCGCGGGTGCCTGCGACGTTCGATGAAATGCGGTGGAAGCTCTGCATCCCGAAGCCGCCTTTCCTTCGGCCCCGAGGGTGCAGGAGTCACGGATGGTTCGTCAGTTACCGCGTCTTTCTGTGTCGCGGCATTCTGGTCTTCCGTTGCCACTGATTTCTGGTCCCGATTTTTCTCATTCATCTTATGATTTATCTCCCACGATTCCGCCCGGTCAGGCGCGGCCTATTTCCGCTTCAATGACCTTCAAAATGCTGCGGCGGACTCCTTCCAGCGTGGATGTGTAAATATCAATGCGGTTCAGTCGTTCTCCCGCCGCGTGTAAATCCAGCTCTTGTTCCAGCCAGATGGAGAAATCATTGGTGTTTAGTTTCAACCGCAACCGCGCGTCGATGAAGTGGTAATAAATGCTGTGAATGCTCACCTTGTGCAATCCCTCTGCAAACTCCTCCAGGTTGCGGGCCACGTAGGGCGTTGGCACCACCACCAGGTCGGCAGCCATGAGATAAAAAGGCTCCATCGCCAGCCGCGTTGCTGCACGCGGATTTTTTTGCAGGTAAGTGTCAATCAGATGGATCAGCCGTTCACGCAATGCCGGAATGGAAGTGAACTCCCGGATGTCAATGGCGGAGAGCCTCTCCGCCAGCTCCACTTCATTGCACGCGGCGAACGCCCAGTGCGAAAAATCGTTGGAAAAGCCTTCTCTAATGAAGTGATGTTCTTCCAGAGTCTGGAACGTGTGCTGAAAAATGGAAGCGTCAGGGCATGTGCGCAGCGCTTCCAGCAGTTCCTGAAGATTGGTCGCTTTGTCCCGGCCGATTCGCAATAGATGCGACGCCGAATTGAAATAAAAAGGAGAGCGCGCCCATCGAGGACGCACAACCGGGGTTTGTGGTGCCGTGGCCATGAACCTCCTCAAGTCTGGGGTCACCCAACTTCACAGTTCCTGAATTTTACTAAGATGCCCGACTGTACAGCTCTGTTGTTTCAGTCGGCTAGTGGCGGCGAAACATGCTGTTCGAGGGTGCGAACAGGAATGCATATGAGATCCCAGCCAATGACATCCAGGCCAGATTTGTGCGAGCCGCCGAGTCTCCCACATGAATGCTCCCCAGGGGCGGGAACAGAAAAGCGGCGAAAATGATTGCGGCCAGGATGGTTCCCAGAATGCCTGCGAGTGCGCCGAATACGCCCGCAACTGCCAGCAGGACAATGACAAAAAGCAAAGGCGCCCACGCCTCCCAGGGGCGTCCTTGAGATATTGCGCTAACAGCCCATGCAGCCGCGGTGCACAATAATGCTCCTATTGTCGCATCCAGTACCTGGCGCAAACGGCGGTTGTGCTCGTCAACGAACAACTCTGTACTCCTTAAGAAATGCCCCGTCCCCACAGTTTCTAAGATGACAGAAGGCAGGGTTGCTGTGGGAAAAATCGAGAGCTGAAGAGCAGCACTCGGCATTCAGCCGCCCTCCGGTCCTCGGACACTGGGCGAGATTTAGCACACTCTATTAATGCCCAAATTCCATTTCGACCCTGGACCAAGGGTCAGAGGGGTGATTGCTGACCGCTGCATGCTCTTTTTCCAGCTTCTACTCTGGATTTTGCTGGCGCGCGGCATCCTAACAAGGTAAGGTTTTTTGAACAGGGCCCCCCGAATGCAAGTAAGTTATGCATACTGCTGACCCATTCCTTTTTCAACTGTTCTTCATTTTTGTCTGGGCCAAACTGTTTGGCGAGGTCTTTGAACGTCTGCAATTGCCGGCGGTGCTGGGCGAGATTCTCGCCGGGGTGCTGGTCGGCCCTTACGGTGTGCGCTTCGTGGTGCCCGATGACACGATTTATGCCATCGCTGGAATTGGCGCAATCTTCCTGCTGTTTACCATCGGTCTGGAAACCAACCCCAAGGACCTGATCAGTGTAGGAGTTACCTCCCTTTACGTTGCTTTGGCCGGAATTGCTGTCCCATTTCTGCTGGGCTTCAGTTACATGATTCTGCGCCATGACTCTCCGCATGAAGCTGTCTTTGTCGCGGCGGCGATGGTAGCTACGAGCGTGGGCATTACAGCGCGTGTGCTCGGCGACATGCATATTCTTCAAATTCTGCCCGCGCGCATCATCCTGGGCGCTGCTGTATTTGACGACATTCTGGGTCTCATTCTCCTCGGCGTGGTCGTGGGCATGGTCTCCACTACCGGAATGGCCTGGGCACAGTTGATTGTTACTTCCATTGAGGCAGTCGGCTTTGCCCTGGTCATGATGTTCTATGCGCCGCGCGTGGTACGAAGAATGGAGCCGGGACTGGAACGTATGTCCACTCACGACGCTCCGCTCATCATTGCCATTGCCATCTGCCTGGGACTGTCTTACGCCGCAGTCAAGATCGGCATGGCCGCCATCATCGGCGCGTTCTTTGCCGGGCTGGCCTTTGCTGAGTATTCTCCGCGCTGGAACCTGCGCCCCAGGGCCCTGGCCATCAACGAATTTCTGGCGCCATTCTTCTTCTTCAGCATGGGAGCACGTTTGAACCTGGCGGTATTTGACCGAAAATTAATCACTTCCGCCATCATCATTTCCGTGCTTGCATTCATTTCCAAGCTTGTTGGCTGCGGACTGCCGGTGCTCCGCTCTGGCTGGAAGACGGCCTTGAAGGTAGGTGTAGGCATGACGCCCCGAGGCGAAGTTGGATTGATTGTTGCCCTGGTCGGCTTGCAAATGAACGTCATCTCCCAATCGGCCTACGCGCTAGTGGTATTCATGACCGCAACCACCACGCTCATTGCGCCTCCAATCATGCGGCTCGTCTTCCGCGAAGATTCTCCGCCGCAACCTCCGTTCGTCGAGCGCCGCCGGACCGCGATGTGAAGGAAGCATTCGCAGTCCCCTTCGCGCTTCGTCCTGATGACCTAACGACCCCGATGAGCCGATCTTTGGTTGAGTGCTGAGTGCTTAAGTATAATTTTCGTTCCGGAGACAAAAACATGGCTGGTCTCGCAGGTCGCGTAGCATTCATTACCGGCGCTTCGCAGGGGATTGGACGCGCTTGCGCCATCGCGCTGGCCGAAAGCGGCGCTTCCGTTGCCCTGGCCGCCCGCAACGAGGAGAAGCTGGCCCAGGTGGCCGCTGAAATTCGGGCCAAAGGTGGTCAGGCCAGTGTCTTCCGCATGGACGTAAGCAGCGAAGACGAAATCAAAGCAACTTTCAAGGCAGCAATCGAAAAGCTGGGCAAAGTTGACATTCTGGTAAACAATGCCGGAATCACCCGCGACACACTCCTGCTCCGCATGAAGCGCGCTGACTGGGATTCTGTGATTCAGACAAACTTGACTGGCCCTTTCCTGTGTACTCAGGCGGTGATTGGATCGATGCTGCGCCAGCGCTGGGGAAGGATCATTAATATCACCAGCGTTTTCGGGCAGACAGGCCAGGCCGGACAAGCCAACTACTCCGCCTCCAAGGCCGGCCTGATCGGTTTCACCATGTCCATGGCCCGTGAAGTAGCTTCACGCAACATCACGGTGAATGCCGTTGCCCCCGGGTACATCGAAACTGCAATGACTGAAGGACTCTCGGCTGAATTGAAATCGAAAGTAAGTGAAATGATTCCGCTCGGCCGTCCTGGTTCCGATATGGACGTAGCCTACGCCGTGAGATTCCTCGCCTCCGAAGAAGCCGGGTACATCACCGGCCACGTGCTCAACGTGAACGGTGGAATGCTGATGGGGTGACCAACTACTCCCTCAATAGTTCCCCGAACTGCCGCAATTCGGATTCATTCAGATCGGAAACTACCCAGAACTGCATGCCATCTCTGGTCCAGTGCAGAACGTTGTAGCCACGTTGCTGAAACTCCGCTATGCCCGAGCTGCCACTACCAGGATATTCAAATACATTGATGATGTGCTGGTTGCGCTTGTAGACCACCGCTGCCGCAGTTTTGTTATCGACGTAGTCCAGTCTGCCTCCCTCCAGCGGGAATCCCTTGTCCTTGAAATCAGCCAGCTTGGGCGAGAAGCTCACCCTTCCCTGAAACCATGGTTTGACTGTGTGCTGGTCGGAAGATGGTACGTCCACGAGATGGTTGGCTTGCATGGAGCGAACATGTCCGTCTACAACTAACGCGGCCATCTTCTGGTCCTGTTGTGTGTAGAAATGCCAGACCAGCGAGATCGCTACCAGAGCAAACATCGCCGTTGCCGCGGCAAATCCCCAGGCTGCGCTCTTGAACCAGTTCCAGTTCCATTTTGGTACTGCGCTCTTTTCTTCCGGCAAGCGCAATTGCTGCCGGACGCTCTTCACCAGTTCCGGTGGAGCGGCATAGCGCAGATCGGCGTTCTGCATCGCATCTTTCAGCGAACGGCGGCTCTCCAGAGTTTGTGCACACTCCGGGCAGCCCGCCAGGTGCTCCTCGAACGCAGCGCTCTGCACCACGTCGACTTCATTGTCTACGTATGCGTCGAGTATCTTCTTACTTTCCTGACACTGCATTTTTCCCATCCTTCTCGTGGCCCGTTTTTTGCCCGGAGGCAATCAGCTTGCGCTTCAGGTAATCCCGTGCCCGCGCCAGCCTGGACATCACGGTTCCCAGCGGCACATCCATAATTGCGCCAATCTCCTTGTACGAAAGTCCTTCCAGTTCGCGCAAAATCAGCGGGCCGCGAAATTCAGATGGCAACTCTTCAATCGCCTGCCGCACCGCTTGCGCCTCAGCACCTCTCAACAGTAGAACTTCGGGGCTGCTGGAAAATTCCTCGGCTGAATGGATCTGCTCATCGAACTCCGTTTGCTCCTGCGGCTTGTGCGAAACCGACGTGTAATAAAGGTTGCGAACAATCGTCAGCAGCCACACTCGCCCGTCTTCGCCTTCAAACCGGTCAAAGGCCTTGAAGGCCCGCAGAAACGCTTCTTGCGCCAGGTCCTTGGCATCGTCCTGATTGCGGGTAAACCAGCGCGCCAGGTTGAATGCTGAATCCATGTGGCGTAGGACTACACGCTCGAATTTTTCCAGCTTTTGCTGATGGTCCACGTCACCCAGCCTGCAGTCCCCAGTGTCCAGAACTCATCGGCTTGCTTTTTATTCCCGAAAACTGTGCATTGTTGCACAATCTTCACTGCTCACAAGCTCTCAAATAAGCAATTTTACTGGGAAAAACCCTCAAAAAATCTACGCAATAATTTCTTGAAAATAGTACTTGCGCAAACCTTCTACTCTGGTTACTATTCACGCACCCCCTGGCAGTAATGCTCAAGAGTAGATTCCCATGAATATCGGCGAGACTATAAGAAATCATCGGCTGCAAAAAGGTATGTCCCAGGGGGACATCGAGAAGAAAACTGGTTTACTTCGTTGTTACCTGTCTCGCGTAGAGAACGGACACACCATCCCCTCGCTCGATACCCTTGCCAAAATTGCTTCTGCCATGGAAGTGCCTCTGGGCCAGTTTTTTGCCGAAGGACGCACGAATGGTGCATCCAGAAATCTGCCCCGCCTCACTGAAGAAGAGGTTCGCTTCCTCAGCCAGATACGGCGCTACTCTTCGAATCTGAATGAGAGCGACCGCAAGTTAGTCATCGCTATGGTCAAGAAGATGGCCGCCTCCGGAAGATAGTACTCAGCAAACAGCACTCAGCGCTCAGCCAAGAAACATCCTTGAAATCCGCAGGGGTCTTGCTGGTTCTAAAGTAAGTGCGAACTGGACCAGGTTTCCTGTCCGCCTTGAGGTTTACTCTTTTGACGAGAATGTTGAATTGGCTGAATGCTGCGTGCTGAGTGATGACTGTTTGTTTAAGCGGCTTTGCTGATCTCACTCAACGCCAGCACTGCCAGTTCCAGACGATCGCGTGCGCCGGTTTTGGCAAAGATGCTCTGCAGATGGCGTTTGACCGTGTTCTCGCTGATCTTGAGTTCCTCGCCGATATCTTTATTCTTCATTCCTCGCGCCACGTAGTAGGCAATCTGTCGTTCACGCTCCGAGAGACGCGTCAGCGCATTGGCCGAACTTTTGGTCTCCGCTGTCATCGTAGAAAGCACTTGCTGCGCCAGCTCATCAGAAAAAGCCAGCTCTCCGTTCGCAACCATGCGGATGGCGGAAAAGAGACGTTCCGGACCATCGCTTTTGAGCACCAGTCCGCGCCCCCCAAGCTTCACCACCTGCGCGTAATCCAGTTCACTCTCAGACCCCGTAAGCACAACTGCGGCCACGCGGTTTCCTGCCCGGTCCAGAGTGCGCAAGACTTCAAAGCCATCGCTTCCCGGCATGAATAAATCAAGCACCAGCACATCAGGATGATGTTGCTGCACCTGTGCGAGCGCCTCCTGGCCATTGCTGGCCAGTCCTTCCACTTGAAACTCTGGCTGAGTGGAAAGCAACGCGCCCAGTGATTCCCGCAGAACAGCGTGATCGTCGGCGACCACAATGCGGATTTTGGGTTTGGACGAGTTCTTAGCGGCCATAACACATTTTTAGATGCATTTCAGAGCTGACGCAACCGCCCCCGGAAGCAGAAACTCACGTCCGCCCCCATTCTCCTTCCCGCGTGCCATGGACTACCGATTATCCGGCCTGCATCCCTCCCGTGGTATATTCCCGATTATTCGGCGCGCAGATTAGTATTCACTTCCGCGGAGTTGCAGCTAATGGGTGTTGACGAAGACCTTAACCAGCTTGACGACTACGTTCGCCGTCTCAAGGTGGAGTACGACGTGTATTTCGGCGGCGGCGCCAAAAAGCCTCCCGCGGAGCTTGAATGGAGGCTCAAGAACCTGCTCAAGAAACATACTGACGGCCAGAACATGAGCTTCGGCCAGCGCTTTCGTTTCAACACTATCCAGCAGAAATACGCTCTCTTCGCCGCTCTGTGGCAGCAGAAATTGCGCATTAAGGAGGAAGGTTATCGGCGGCCGCAGGATGCCGTACTGGGTATCCAGGGCTTGCGCGCAGAGGAGCAGCATGCCGCCGAAGCGGCCTTGCACCATCACGATCTGCCGGCCACCTCTGGTTCGGATCAGCCCTTCAGCATCGATTGTGCCGACGTCGACACCGAGCCGCAAAAAGTTGAGGCGCTGTTTAGCGTCCTGTCAAAAGCCCGCGAGCAGACGGGTGATACCAGTTCCGGCAACCTGGCTTCTTTCAGGAACTTTGTGCGTAAAAAAACTGCTGAGATTCGCAAGGAGTACGGCTGTCCCGCCGTCGAGTATTCTGTCGAGCTCAAAGGCGGCCGGGTAAAGCTGAAGGCCAAACCCAAGACATAACAGCTTACAACCATCCAGCGCAGTCGAATCTGCGCATCGCTCAACGTACAATGTAGGTTCTAGATACCACCTTACAAACTATGTCTGAAATCTCACAACTGGAAGCCATAGAAATTCTCGATTCGCGCGGTAATCCAACGGTCCAGGTTCGAGCGACTCTGGCCAGCGGTGCTCAGGGCATCGCCAAGGTTCCTTCGGGCGCCTCGACCGGGAAAAAAGAAGCCGTCGAGCTGCGCGACGGCGACAAGGGCCGTTATGGCGGCAAAGGCGTCCTTAAGGCCGTCGGCCATGTAACGGGCGAGATTCAAAATGCTGTGAAGGGTATGGATGCAGCCAATCAGGCGCAGCTCGATCAAAAGATGATCGCCCTTGATGGCACGGAAAATAAAGCGCGCCTGGGCGCCAATGCTCTTCTGGGTGTTTCCATGGCCGTGGCGAAGGCAGCGGCAGCCGAAAAGAAGCTTCCGCTTTACGCGCACCTCAACCCCGATGGCGGCTACACCATGCCTGTGCCGATGCTGAACGTACTCAATGGCGGCAAGCATGCTGACAACAACGTTGATTTTCAGGAATTCATGATTGCTCCGGCAGGCGCACCCAGCTTTGCTGAAGCTTTGCGTGCGGCCGCGGAAACCTTTCACGCGCTTAAAGAGGTTCTGCACATGAAGGGCTATAGCACTGGCGTTGGCGACGAAGGTGGCTTTGCTCCGCAACTTCGCTCCAATGAGGAAGCCATGGAACTCTTGCTCCATGCCATTCAGCAGGCTGGCTACAAGCCCGGAACGGACGTAGGAATCAATCTTGATCCAGCGGCAAGCGAGTTCTACGAAGATGGCCACTACGTTTTCACCAAGTCGGATGGCTCTCGCCGAACTTCAGAGCAAATGGCTGCCCTGTGGCAGGACTGGGCGCAAAAGTATCCAATCTATTCCCTGGAAGATGGCTTGGCTGAAGACGACTGGCGGGGCTGGCAAAACCTTACACGCAAAATCGGCAGAAGCATCCAGTTGGTCGGAGATGATGTTTTCGTCACTAACCCCAAAATCCTGCAAAAAGGTATCCAGGAGGGGATAGCAAACTCCGTGCTCATCAAGCTCAATCAGATAGGCACGGTAACGGAAACCTTGCAGTGCATTGAACTGGCCTTGAAAAATGGTTACACCGCCGTGATCTCTCATCGCTCAGGCGAAACAGAAGACACCACCATTGCCGATCTCGCAGTCGCTACCGGTACGGGACAGATTAAAACTGGGTCAGCCTGCCGGGGAGAGCGCGTCTGCAAGTACAACCGCTTACTGGAAATCGAACGCGAACTCGGCTCCAAAGCGCAATACGCAGGAAAGAGCGCGTACAGCAGATGGATCAAGTAAGAATTTTGGGGTGGATTTCCAATTACCAACTCCCTAGGCGGTTTTTTCCGACCAGCCGATTCACCTGATCACCCGATTATCGAAGCCAATGAGTTTCCCTGTCCCCTGTAACCTGTCCCCTGTAACCTGATTTCTGATAACTTAATTAGTACTCCTTCTTTCATCTCGTTCACTTCCGAGGAATAAAGTGCCCAAAATTCAGCGCGCCATCCTGAGTGTTACCGATAAGACCGGTATCGTTGAATTCGCCCGCAAGCTGGTCGAGCTAAAAGTAGAACTGATTTCCACTGGTGGCACAGCTAAACTGCTGCGCGACTCTGGCGTGCCTGTGAAAGATATTTCCGAGCTGACGGGATTTCCGGAAATGATGGATGGCCGCGTCAAAACTCTTCATCCCAAAGTCCATGGTGGAATTCTGCACGTGCGCAGCAATCCCGCTCACGTGGCAGCGGCAAAAGAACATCAGATCCAGCCCATTGACATGGTCGTGGTGAACCTCTATGCGTTTGAGAAAACCGCGGCCAAACCCGGCGTTCACTTTGACGAATTGATCGAGAACATTGATATCGGTGGACCGTCCATGGTGCGCTCCGCCGCCAAGAATTTCCGCGATGTCGCCATCGTGACCTCGCCCGATGATTACTCCGCCATCGCCCATGAGATGACTGCTTCCGGCGCAGATCTCAGTCTGGCCACACGGTGGCGTCTCGCCCGGAGGGCCTTTGCTACCACCGCCGCCTACGATGGCGCAATCGCAGCTACCCTGTCCCGTATTTCTCTGGCCGGCGATCAGTTCCAGTTAGGCCAGTGCCAGGATGGATTTCCCAAACTGTTGCGTGTGGAACTAAACAAAGTTATGGACCTGCGCTATGGCGAAAATCCTCACCAAAAGGCCGCCATGTACTCAGACGGATCGGGCGCCGGCATAGCCAACGGCCAACAGCTTCAAGGCAAGGAACTCTCCTACAACAATATCGTGGATCTTCAGGCGGCATGGGATCTGGCCCGGGAATTTGACGAGACGGTTTGTGTGATCATCAAGCACACCAATCCTTGTGGGACCGCAACCGGCAAAACCCTGCGCGAAGCCTATCTGCGCGCCTTGGAAGCCGATCCCGTTTCTGCCTTCGGCGGCGTAATCGGAGTAAATCGAGTTATTGATGGCGAAGCAGCGGAAGAGATTGCCAGGCTCTTTGTGGAAGCGATCGTTGCGTCGGGGTTCGACGCCGCTGCGCGTCAGAAATTTGCTGCCAAAAAGAACTTAAGGTTAGTCGAAATCAAGCCCGCCAACGACAAATGGACAATGAAGTATGTTTCTGGCGGCATGCTGGTGCAGGATTCCGACGTTCGTCCGCTTACCCCTGCAGACTTGAAGGTAGTTACAACCCGCCAGCCAACAGAAGAAGAAATGCGAGCTCTGCTCTTTGCCTGGAAGGTGTGTAAGCACGTCAAGTCCAACGCCATCGTTTATGCCCGCGACGGCCAGAGCGTGGGCATCGGCGCCGGTCAAATGTCGCGCGTGGATTCCTGCAAGATCGGCGCCATGAAAGCCGTGCTGCCCCTGAAAGGTACAGTCGCCGCCTCGGATGCCTTTTTCCCGTTTCCTGATGGCGTTGAGGAAATCGCCAAAGCCGGCGCCACCGCCATCATCCAGCCTGGTGGCTCAGTACGTGACCAGGAAGTCATCGACGCCGCCAACCGCCTTGGACTGGCCATGGTCACCACTGGGGTCCGCCATTTCAGGCACTAGTTGGTGAGGGGTTGGCTTTGTTTTTCAATTACCCACTTACCAATTTAGCCAATTACCAATTCTCGGCAGAAAGGGAACTTCCGATGCCAGAAACTTCCCACGGTTCTGCGCCTAAGAGGCATAGCGCTCCCCTTGTAAGCGCCGGGTAAAATTGCTCAAACCTCGTTACAACTACCGGAATTACGGCTACAATGAACTAGTAATAAAACTTTAAGCCCCTCGGATACTCCCCGCATCTAAGACTTGGGGCCGGTTTGTACGCTATGACGTTGATAAAACCTCGTGTTTTCCTGCTGGGGATTCTCCTGGCGTCTTTTTCACTGTTCGCGCAGCAAAACCCAAATGCACCTGCAACTCCGGGCCAGCAGAAAACCGCCGCGCCGCCTTCGGCCGGTCAGCCGGCCGCCGCGAAGCCTGCGGGTACCCAGGCTACAGCGCCCAAAAAGAATGATCGGGCCGCCGCTTACTATCACTATGGCCTGGCGCACATGTACGAGGAGATGGTCGCAATGTACGGCCGCTCCGAGTACGCCACCAAGGCCATCGAGGAGTACCGCCTCGCCATTGAAGCGGATCCCTCATCTGAGTTCCTCAATGCCGGGTTGGCCGAGCTCTATGCCAAGACGGGTCGCATCCGTGACGCCGTTGTCGAGGCGCAGGAAATCATCAAGCGTGATCCCAATAACCTGGAAGCGCGCAAACTTCTGGGCCGCATTTATCTCCGCTCGCTGGGCGATGTCCAGTCAGGTACGCAATCGCAGGAAGTCCTCAAATTGGCCATTGAGCAATACGAGTCCATCGTCAAGCTGGAGCCAAAAAATCCGGATAATCACCTGCTCCTCGGGCGTCTCTACATCCTCAACAAAGATCTGCTGAAAGCGGAGAGCGAATTCAAGACCGCCATCAACCTTGATCCCAATTCGGAAGAGGCAGTCACCAACGTAGCGTATCTCTACAACGAAGAAGGCGACAATAAGAAAGCAATCGAGATATTGAATTCAGTTCCTGAGGCTGCGCGTACTGCCAAGATTTACGCCGCTCTCGGCTATACCTACGAACAGCAGAAGGATTTCAAAAAAGCCATTGATGCGTATCGCGAGGCAGTCAAGCTTGACCGCGAGAATCTGGACGCGATGCGCGGTCTGGCCCAGAACCTCGCCAACGATAACCAGATCGATGCCGCTCTTCAGCAATACACGGCGGTTCAGCAGGCTGATCCCGAAGATCCCCAGGCAGCGTTGCGAATCGCGGAAATCTACCGGCGCCTGGGCAAGTTCGATCTCGCCATGGAAAACCTCAAGAAAGCCGAAGCTTCCGTGCAGGATTCTCTTGAAGTCCCATACAACGAGGCGCTGGTGCTCGAAGCCCAGGGTAAGTATGACGATGCGGCCACCGTACTTCAGCGGCTGTTGGCGCGCACCGCGCGGACTGACAACAACTATACGGCCGGCGAACGCAACAATCGCGCTCTGTTCCTGGAGCGCCTGGGCAACATTTATCGTGAAGAGTCGCGCCCGCTTCTGGCCATTGAAACCTTCCGCAAGATTGTTGACCTGGGAGGCGACGAGTCGGCCCGGGGATACCAGGAAATGATAGAGTCCTATCGCGATCAGAAACAGTGGTCGGAAGCCACTCGCGTCGCGCAGGAAGCTGTCACTAAGCTCCCCAAAGACAAGTCCCTGAAAATCGTTCTAGCCACGCAGCTCGCCGATGATGGCAAGCCCGAGGAAGCCATTCAGACCGCAAAAGCTCTTCTTACAGGCAAGCCCGAAGATCGCGAGACTTACATTGGTCTTTCTCAGATCTATGCTCGCCTGAAGCGCTGGAAGGACGCCGACGAAGCCCTGGCGCAGGCGGAGAAACTCTCCACCCGGCCGGAAGAAAAAGAATACGTATTGTTCCTGCAAGGCGCCATGTACGAGCGCCAGAAGAAATACGATCAGGCAGAGCAGATGTTCCGCCAGGTATTGCTACAGGATCCCAATAACACCATGACCCTGAATTATCTCGGGTACATGCTGGCGGATCGCAATACCCGTCTTGAGGAAGCGCTCACGCTGATCAAGAAAGCTCTCGTTCTCGATCCGCAAAACGGCGCTTATCTTGATTCGCTCGGATGGGCGTACTTCCGTCTCGGCAATTACGAGTTGGCGGAAGAGAATCTGCGCAAAGCCGCCGATAAAACTCCCAACGATGCCACCATTCAGGACCATCTTGGCGAACTCTATGCCAGGACCAATCGTCTGAAACTGGCTGCAACCCACTGGGAGCGTGCGCTGAACGAATGGTCTAAATCCGTTCCCGCAGACGTGGATCAACAGGACGTGACCCGGGTGCAGAAAAAACTCGAAAGCACCAAGGTCAAACTGGCTCAGCAGAAGGAACAATAATCAAGCTTGAGGTTCCGGCTGCTAGCTACTGGCGAAAGAAACAACCGCGAACGTTCACCGGGCGAGTCCATCACTCCCAAACTCTTGTCATCCTGACGCATGATCGCGTAGCGCGCGATCATGTAGGAAGGATCTGCTCTGGCGGGGTCCCCCAGCGCGCGCGGTTTTTCTTGGGTTGCGCGTGATGGGGTGCAGGCTGCAGTCACGCGTGAGCCGAGAAAGATCTCAAGAAGCCCTTGCTCGTGATTTCGGTTCAGCCAAAGGCCAAAGGCTAAGAGCCAAGGGCCGCATTTGTTACACTGAACCCATGCTGGCCCCTTTTGCCTTCCCGCCGGAGCAGACCCGCGGACGGCGCCATCCGGAGCCTGCCCATCCCTATCGCAATGATTTCCAGCGGGATCGCGATCGCATAGTCCATTCGCGCGCGTTCCGCCGCCTTGAGAACAAGACCCAGGTATTCACGCGCCGCTATTCAGACCACTTCCGCAATCGCCTCACGCATACCATCGAAGTTTCGCAAATCTCCCGCACTATTGCCGCCGAACTGGAACTGAATGAGGACTTTGTTGAGACCCTGGCTCTGGCCCATGATATCGGCCATCCGCCCTTCGGACATTCCGGTGAGCAGACTCTCAACACCGCAATGCAGGGGTACAACGACCGCTTTGACCACAATCTTCATGCCCTGCATATTGTGGAGCAGTTTGAGCAGCGTTACGCCGACTTCCCCGGCCTGAACCTTACCTTCGAGGTGCGCGAAGGCATCATCAAGCATTCTTCTAATTACAATCCTGCGGAATTTCCTCAGCTTGCCGAATACCTGCTTGACCAGCAGCCGCCTCTCGAAGCCCAACTCATCGACTTGACTGACGAAATCGCGTATAGCACCGCCGATCTCGACGACGGTCTCGAAGCCCGAATGCTCACGCTGGAGCAGATTCGCGACGGAGTCCCGCTCTTTGCCAGTCTGTATTCCGTTGTGGAAGAGCGCTATCCCAATGCATCAGAAAAGCTCAAGTTCAATGAGACGCTCAAACGCGTGCTGGACTATCTCGTCAGCGACTTGATCGCCACCGTCAGGCAGAGGCTCAAACACAATGGCATCGATTCAGTTGACGCTGTGCGCAGGCATCCGCGCCGTCTCGCAGGCTTCAGTCCAGAGGTGGAAGAAGATCGAAGGCGGATCAAAAGCTTTCTCTACCACAACCTTTATTACAGCCCAGCCTTGCAGGCAGATAAAAAGCAGTCTGAACAGATCGTCGCCGAACTTTTTGAGTTCTTCATGAAATCGCCGGAAGAGCTGCCCTCCAGCTACCAGGAAAAAATGCAGCACGAACCATTGCACCGCATCGTCTGCGCCTACATCGCCGGGATGACGGACAACTACATCCAGCAACAACATCAGCGCTTCTGCACAGAGCGGAAACGCGTGGGTGTGTAGTTTCCGTTTGTAAGTGCGCACTTCCATTGCCATTACTGCCTACCTAGGCAAAATTTACGCGCAGTACTCGAATTGGCGTTTTTTGGCATGTTCCTAACTTCATGAAAACAAAGAATTAGTTTCACCTCACCCATTTAGAGGTTTGGCAACAGGAATGTAATAACCAAGGCAGCGGTGGGCTTCACTGAACCCTGTCCGAGCCCCGCCGATGAACGAACCCGGTCTTGGAGGAATTCCGCAATGAAGAAGTCTTTTGTACTGGCACTTCCCCTGGCTGTGGCCCTGGTGATACCGGCAGCGGCACAGACATCAAGCAGCTCAGATGCGCAGCAGCAGCCGCCCCAGTCGGACCAGGCACAGCCGTCTCAGCAAACCCAGCAGGCCCAGCCTTCCGATCAGCAGGCCACCGGCCACGAGCCCCTGAAGTATGAAAAACATGAGGGCTTCTGGGGTCACCTGAATCCTTTTGCCCGCAAAAAGTATGTCAACCGCCAGCTCGATCCTATTCGCGGGCGCGTCAATGAGCTGGATGAACTCACGGCCAAGAACGCCAAGATGATCGCCGACGTGGATTCGCGCGCGACTGAAGGCATCCGTCAGGCCATGACCAAGGCGAACGACGCCGACTCCCACGCCGTAGACGCCGGAAACCGCGCCAATCAGGCGCAGCAAACCGCCCAGCAGGCGACTACCCGCATTGGCAGCGTCGAGCAGGCAGTCACCAAGATTGATCAGTATCAGCCCGTAACCCAGGCTGAAATCCGTTTCCGTCCCGGTCAGGCGACGCTGAGCAAGAAAGCCAAGGATGCTCTCGACGAAATGGCAAACTCGCTGAAGGGTCAGCGCGGTTACATCGTTGAAGTCCAGGGCTTCTCTTCCGGTCGCGGCGGCGCAGCCATTGAGAACTCGCGGCAGATGGCCCAGACCGTTGTCCGTTACCTGGTTTTGAACAATGAAGTGCCTGTTTTCCGCATCTACACTGTTGGCATGGGTAACGCCCCGGTCACGGTTGACGGCAAACAGGTCCGCACTCGTGGCGGCAGGGTCGAAATCAGCCTCTTGAAGAATGGCTTGGGCGACCTGGCTTCCACTGCTCCTGCCAATGCCGCAGTCCCCTCCGGGAATACCGGTGGCGTAAGTGGCGCAGTCAGCAATCAGGCCCCTGCAAATACTCAGGGCGAACAGCCGGCAGCCCCGGCCACCAATGTTGCACCCGCTTCTCAGCAACCCCAAGGCAATACCGGAGTCACGACGGAAAAGCCCTCCCCCTCAGCACCGTCGAAACCTCCGCAAAAGTAGCTGATTAGCAATCGACCAGCCAACCCCTCTGCTCCGGCAGAGGGGTTTTTGTTTCTCCGGAATATCGCATCCACACTGGAACGTGAATAATGCTTTGAAGGATCAGCAGAAGGCGAGTTGGTAGAGACGGTGCTCCGCACCGGGGCCCCAAATATGCGCCGGTTTTGCGCATTTTGGGTGGAGCACCGTCTTAGCAAAAAAGAAATTGACAATTGGGATTGTCCACCGGCGAGCCCCAAGCCCCCGACCGCTGTCATCCTGACGCATGATCGGGCGAAGCACGATCATGTAGGAAGGATTTGCTCTGCTGCAGCCGCGCGTGAGCCGAGAAAAAATCTAAGAGGTGTTGCTTTGATTTTAGCCAAAGGCCAAGAGCCAAGGGTCAAAGGCTTGTTTTTACTGATTCACCGGAATCTTAATAATCTTCTTCTGAATCGCGTACGTCACAAGCTGCGCCTTATTGTGAATGTCCAGCTTGCGCATCAAATTAAATTTATGCGCCTCCACGGTCTTCACGCTCAGACCCAGGATCACCGCAATTTCCTTCACCGAATTTCCTTCCGCCAGCAGCTTCAGAATTTCGCGCTCTCGCGGCGTGAGCGTGGACATTCGCGGCCGCATGCGCGTATCGCGGACGCGTGACCGGAAATCTTCCACCAGCTTTCCCAGCACCTGCGAGCTCAGATATTTTCCGCCCTTGTAAACGTCACGCACTGCAGTAAGCAGTTGCGGCGCGGGCGTATCTTTCAGCACATATCCGGAAGCGCCAACTTCGAGGCACTGCACCAGGTAGTCTTCATCTTCATACATTGTCAGAAAAAGAATTTTCGTTTCGGGACGGTTCTTCTTGATCTGCCGCGCCGCCTCAAATGATGACAAGCCAGGCATGCCGATGTCCATCAGCACGACGTCAGGGCGCCCTTCACGCGCCTTCTCCACGGCTTCGCCGCCGTCCGCAGCTTCGCCAATTACTTCAAAATCGCTTTCCGTTTCCAGCAGCCGGCGAACGCCCTGGCGAAACAGTGTGTGATCATCAACGAGTAAACATTTAATTCTCGGCATGGTTGGTCCTTTGTGCTCAATTCAATCGTGCCGCGCTCTGCGCTGCGGCGTGTGCTGGTGGTTGCCCACTCGCTTCCGGATCGCCGGCGGGCACGCTGATTTCAACGCGCGTTCCTTTTCCCTTGGTGGAGATTACGCGCGACACTCCACCCAATGTCGCTACACGTTCTTTGATTCCTGCCAGGCCAAATGAGTGGCCACGAGAGTTGCTTCTCGACTGAATTCCTACTCCATCGTCCTCCACCGCCACCTTGACCATCTGTTCCTGCCGCGACACCTGTACAACTACGTTCTGCGCTTTAGCGTGCTTGCCCACGTTATGCAGGGCCTCCTGCACCACCCGGTAGATGGCTTGTTCGGTTCCCGGCGCCATGCGGCCAATTTCCCCGGAAATGACCACCCGCGCTTTGACCCCGGAATTCCGCGCCAGGTCCTTGGCCTCCTTGCGGATGGCCGCCACCAGCCCCAATTCCTGCAATACCAGGGGGGATAGCTTCCCAATGATCCGGCGGATCCCCTCAATCGTGCGGTCCACTACTTCAACCGTCTCGCGAATCTTGGCCTTGACGTTGCGCGCATTTACCCCGGTCTCCATCATCCCCAGGTACAAGCGGATCACCATCAGTGCCTGTCCTGTTTCATCGTGTAGTTCGCGGCTGATGCGCTTGCGTTCTTCCTCCTGCACTCGCAGCAGGTGCCCGGAAAGATCGGCAATACGCTGCTCGCGCTCACGCAACGCGTCCGTCATGCGTGCCCGCTCGATCGCCAGCGCCGTGCGGTCGCCAATCGCCCGCATCAGCTCTCGTTCTGTAGGCATCCACTCGTACGGCTTGAGAAACCCGATAATCAATACTCCAATGGTCTGCCCTTCCGCCTTTAACGGAACGCCCCAAAGTGTCTTGGCCTTGTCGCGAATCCGCAACGTGAGTTGTCCCTTATCACTGGCGGTTTCAAGAATCGTCTCCGGCTCCCCCGTAGCGGCAATTTTTCCCGAAAAGCCGATTCCTACGGGCACGCGGAAGTCCTCCGGCAGCTCAATTCCCATCCCTACGGCGCACCCAACCTTCATCACGTTGGTTTCCGGTTCACGCAACAGCACAACACCCAGCGAAGCCTGGAAAGTCTGCGTGGTGACGTCCAGAACCTTTTGCAGCAGCGCTGTAAGGTCGCCGGCAGACAACTCCGCGTCCAGCAATGCAAGCAGCGCATTGGATTCCAGAGTCTTGCTGTCAAAATATGCCCCGGAAATGATGATGAAAGAAACCGACGACAGCATTTCTACTGCGGCCTTCACCTCAGCTTCACGCTCGGGAAATAGCGCCACAAGATATGGATCACACAGTGACTGGTAGAGATCGAGAGAGCGGGCAACAGCGCGGGTATCTACCTGGAGTTTGGAGAGCCTGGTTCCAAAATACTGGAGATTCTCCTGGAACCCGGGAAAATCCCCATGGCAGAAGTAGGAGCAGCCAGCAGCTAGCGTAAGCCGCTCCAGCGCAGCCAGAATTCGGCCATCAAAACCAAATTCGGCAGAGCACCGCTCCCGCCAACCGTGAGTGATGTCTGGAAAATAAGGTTCGAGGGCCCGGGCCACCTCCATGATCAACTCGCGCGAGGATTCTTTGAACGGCGGAACAGCAGTCAACTGAGCACTTCCCTGAATTGCTAAATCATTGATTAAGGACGGCTTACTGGATTTACCGCCCGATACACCGAACACCTTAAGTTACAAACATTTTACCTTGAATGCTTCGCAAATGTGAACTAAATAGTTACTACCTACCTTGTAAATATCGTCAACTTGATGCCCGAGAGTCTCCGCTCTGGTGGCAACTATCAATGCCTTTCTCCACCGCTGTGCCTTCCTCGTAATCATTCCAGGTTTCGATCAACAGGTACGGGGCCTTCTCATTCGCCTGATAGTGGCGAAAAAGTTTCAACCCGTCTTCAAATGTCTTCCCGCAACGATTGGCAATGTGCCGGTTCAGGCTCCAGGAAGCTTTGGTATCGTCAAATCCCGGCCAGACCGCTCCCACCGTGATTTTGTCCGGATGGTGCTGGCGCATGTTCTTATAAAAATCCTTCAGGTAGTCCCCGCCCCAGTTGCTGCCATCACGTGCCCAGCCTGCTTCGCCGGGCTGCACCCACGCGTAAAATCCGTCAAACGCGTCGGGATATTTTGCGCTGTCATCTTCATAGATCAGCACCGGAGGATCAGGCCAGCTTTGCGTGACTTCGCGGATGTGGTTCCAGTCGGTTCGCGCATCCTTGGGAAAAATAAAGATCACAGGCTTCCCGTTGTAACGCAGATAGGCGTCGCGCGAAGGCCCTGCTTCCGGTTTGAGATATTTGTCGTACAGATACTGCAAGTCAACGATCACTGCGTCCGTCGCGTATCCCGGATGGTCAACCGCCTCGTCGTATTGCACCGCGATTTTGAAATGGTTTTCACTTGCCGCTTTTTGCAGCAGGCCGTAAGTTCGGTCTTCGAATTCCTGCCGCGGCCCGTACCAGTTCACCACGAAGCCGCCGATGTTCATCTCTCTGGCTTTGGCAATCTGCTGGCGCAGCACCTTCGGATCATGGCAGGAGTAGCCTACGTCGAGGTGATCTTTCTGGCCGAACCACGGTTGATAGATGGCCAGCAGCATGGGCCCGCTGTCCGGCGCCTGGAGGGTGCTGAGCGAGTCTCTCAGGTTCGGCTTGGCACAGCCCGCCGCCAGCCAAAGAGCAACAATGACTCCACAAAAAAACAGACCCTGCCTCATGGCTGTATTACCGCTCTTGTTTGGATGAGAGTAGCAGCAGTTCGGGTTGTTGGTCAGTTGGAACGACTGACCAACAACCCCGTATCAGCGTCTAGTTACGCCGCAGGCGGAACGTGCCTTTAGGCAGACGTCATCGCGATAGCGATGAATTTGGCCTTTGCCGCTAGCGTTCACGGCTCGCTCGACGACGCCGATTGTTGTCAGTCCGATCCCGCCCGCTTCACGTTTTTGTTTTGCTATTGCTCTTGGCCTTGCTAAGCGAATTGCCAATTGCGATTTGCGGCTTTCCTGTGAGGAATTTGCTTTCAGATCCCGGCGATCATTTATCCACCTCCCTCATTCCCGGCAGAATCTTCGTTCCGGTAGTAAATTTCTTGTAATTGAAGAACGTATCTTCCTGTTCCACACCCATATTTTTGAACAGCATCACGCGCGCGCTGGCGTTCAGGTAAAAGCGCTTCAACAGCCAGATTTCATCATTCAGTCGCATCTGCTCAAAACTTAAACGCGAGCCCTTATGCACTCGTGCCAGAAACCATCCAAAAGAAATCGTGTCAATCGCTTCCGCTTCTGCCTTCACCCAGTAATATTCCTGTTTATCAATCCAGATTCTGCCTTTCAATTTGGTAAGCATATCGGCGCGGGGCTGCGTGGGATGGAAATCCTTGCGCGGTGTGCCCTCCAGCACCCACGTCGGACGCCCGTCCACCGGCTCTTCTCCTACAATGCGGAAGTCGTACGCCTTTTCCACGTCACGCAAGAATGCGCGGCTCTCCTCACGCTCCTTCTTCTGCTTCTCTTCACGTTTCCGGCGATCGTCGTCACTCTCGCCCTTGTGCTTGGCAATGAACTTGTCCAGCTTTTCCTGTTCTTTTTTCTCGTCTTTTTCGTTTAACGGCTGGTCATTCTTCTTGATCAGGCGATCGTAAGGCTCGCCGTAAAGAATGGTAACGTCCCAGGTCTTGATTTCTGTCGATTTCACACTTCCATGAGAGTCCAGATGTTTCTCCACTTCGCGCTGCTGGCATGTGTAATTGCGCGCCCGCTCCATCATGCGATGATCAATCTCCACCGAACGCCGCACGATCTCCTGGGGATCACTGGTGGGAGGGAATTGAGGCGTGACCGGCGCCGCAGCATCCTGCCCCAGCGCCACGGTGCAGAAAAGGAAAACGCAAGAAAGCAGATGAATGCCTCTAACCCGTGGATACTGCATGGTTAAAGTGTTACAGAGAAGCCAGTGGGCGAGCAAACCCCTAAACACTTGTCATCCTGACGCATGATCGGGCGAAGCACGATCATGTAGGAAGGATCTGCCCCGCTGCACTTCCTGAGGCCGAAGGCCGAGCGACAATATTGCAGGATTCTTATTCCGCTCACGGTGCGATCACGGGGTCCCCAGCGCTCGCCGCTTTTGCGTGTGATGGGGTGTGGATCACGGCGATTTCCTGCTGTTGCCTGTTGCCTGTTGCCTGTTGCCTGCTCGGTTGCCTGTTGTTAGCGCATACTCCACCACGCGCTGCATTTCCAGGACCGGCGCCGGCTTGCCGGTCCAGATTTCGAATTGTCGTGCTCCCTGTTGCACGAACATTTCCGCGCCCAGGATCACATGCATCCCCTTGGCGCGCGCCAACCTGACCATCTTGGTCTCGGCGGGCGTGTAAACCATCTCAAAGAAATATTTGGCATTGAATTCCTGTTCGGAAATGGGAATGGGTTCGCGATTGCCCTCCATACCTACCGGAGTAGCATTGATGATCACGTCAAACGCCAGCTTCCGCAATTGCATTTTGTTCACTGCCTTCGCGCGCGCCTTCTTCGCCAGGTTCTGCGCCGGCCCGGGAGTGCGATTGAACACAAACACCTCCGCGCCTCGCTCCTTCAATCCAAACACCGCCGCGCGCGCCGCGCCTCCGGCCCCCAGCACCAGCACCTTCGCTTCCGGCAAAGCCATGCGCGTCTCCAGCGGACGCACAATCCCATTCACGTCGGTATTGAAGCCATAAAGTTTTCCGTCCTGCGACCGCACCACCGTGTTGCAGGCGCCAATTTTTGCCGTCAGCGGATCAGTCTTGTCCAGGTGCTTGAGGATCTCTTCTTTATAAGGCATGGTGATGCTCAGCCCGTGAATGGGAATATCGCGAACACATGCCAGCAGGTCGTCGAGGGACTTGGCGTGCAGCGCAACGTAAACGCCATTCACATTCTCCCGCCGAAACGCGGTATTCAGCATGGTGGGTGAAAGCGAGTGCGCCACCGGATCACCGGCCACGCCATAGACACGTGTCGCGGCATCCACCTGTTCAATGCGATAAACGTCCTGAAGCGCGCGGGCGAAAATCTGTCCCGGAGCGGTTTCTTCTCCCGGCCCCAGTGCGCCAAACGTGAACTGGCTTCCTGCCCTGACCGCCAGCACGCGGCTGATGATCCCTTGCTCGCCCATGCATAGCCCGATCATCGAATGTTCATGGCTGTGCCGCTCCAGGAACTTCATCATTACCACGTTGTCATAGAGCGTATTCGCCGTGCTTACAATCTTGAGAAAGTCCGCCGGATATTCCGTCATCCGGGCCAGCGTCTCTTCCAGCTTTCTTGTTCCCCGAAAATCGTGGTAGGAAAGGATCAGGTTGGCTGAACGTCGCAGCCGGTTGAAGTCCCCCGGTTTGAGCTGGGCGGCGGACTCTACTTCCAGGTCCACCAGATGGCAGCCCTGATTGGCCGCCTTTACCAGAATGTCGACCTCTGACGCAACGGAGCCGCGAAACTTGCCTCCATTGGCCGCCCGCCGGCAGGTAGCTATGATGATTGCCTCAGGATGGTATTCCACGAAAGTCTTGATCTTCTGGAGCGCCAAGCCGGGCTTGGGCAGGTAGTCTAACCTGAACTCAATAAAGGGGTTATCCCTCAACACGGCATCGGCCTTTTGCACCATATCAGCCGGGTTCGACCCCATGATTGGTACACAGATGCGCGGTAGCCGCACGGGAAGGAACCGTGGCGCGTAGCTGCCTGTGGCTGTAATCATTCGGTAAAGGCCGACATCATACAAGGAAAAATCACAGATGCAACACTTGAATTCAAGAGTGACATGTACTTCTGTACCCCAAAAGCACCATCGAAGTTACTAAAATCGCTCCTTTTACGGCTTAAAATGCTTTTCAGGCACGGAATTCCCCCACCGGCTTGTTAGCCCGACTCCATTAATCTTGAAGTCCTGCCGTACATGAGAGGAACCATGAAATCATTCGCTCTGGCGCTGCTGGCGCTTTCCACTTTTGCCTTCGCACAAACCCAACAGCAATCTCAGCGTTTTCAGGAGCGGAGGGTGCCACATACCCAGATCGCCGTCGCCAATACTCCGGCCCCGGACGATATGTACTGTTCCGGCTTCATCACCACGGAAAAGATTTCGGAAGACCGCTACGTTGTCGGCGGATGGTTCAGCCCTGACCAGACCCACTTTGCCGGCGCCACCGACTATATCTACATCTATGGCGGCTCCAGCCTCAAAGCAGGCGACAAGCTGCACATCCTTCGCCGTGTCAAGGACCCAAACACCTACCAGGCCTACCGCGGTGCAAGAAACGCCATCAGCCAGGTCGGCCAGCCTTACTTCGAGCGTGGCTACGTGCGTGTGCTGGAAGTTCAGAAGAACATCGCCATCGCCATTCCTGAGCTGAGCTGCGCGGACATGGCGCCCGGCGATATCGCGATTCCTCTGGTCGAACGTCAGAAGCCGGTATTTCGCTCAGTGACTCTGGATCGCTTCGCTGTTCCCAACGGCAAGCCCACCGGCCGCATCGTTATGGCCAATGAATTTGATACCAATGTGGCCACCACGCAGAAGGTGTATCTCAATATCGGCGAAGACAAGGGATTGAAGGTCGGCGATTACCTGCGAGTCACCCGCACCTACGATTACAGCTACCACGACCGCGAAGCCGGTCTCTCCGCTCGGGCAAAGGAAGCAGAGGAAACCCAGCTCAAGCCGCCCAAGTTCCCCAATAGCAAGCTGAACGAGCTGCCGCGAAGGACCTTGGGAGACATGATCGTGTTGCACGTTCATCCCAGAAGCGCAACTGCCATGATCATGACCGCCTTCGAAGATATCCGTGTGGGCGATGGCGTAGAGCTAATGGACGTTAGCGACGCCCCGGAAATGTCAACCACGGGCGCCCCGCCAAAGTAAATGAGTTGCCGTTAATTGAGCGACTATATGAAGACGTGGTGAATTGTCGCGCTCAAACCCTGTCATTCTGAGCGGAGTCCGGGCCCGCTGCGGCGGGTGAGGACGAAGTCGAAGAACCCCGAGAATCTGTCCTCAACCATGCTGCGTCAAGACGTTCTCACGAAGGCGCGTGTGATGGGGTGCAAGCTGCTTTCGAGGATGAGAAGGCCGCTTGCGCGACCCGGTTCCGATCACGGTGCGATCACGCGCGATTCCAGGCAAAAGCTGTGCTGTCGCTCAAAGAGAAGTTGTTCAATTGAGTCGCCAGCTCAGCTACCTTCTCCCCACCGGCGCCTTCCCATGCGCCACTGCGGCTGCCTGCTTCTGTTCCGGAGTAGGGGCCGGCGGCTCCGGAACGCTGCCCTTCAACCCGAGTTCCTTGCGCAGCTCCTGCTCCAGCTTGCCAGCCACATCCTTGTTCTCTTTCAAAAACTGCTTGGCATTTTCACGTCCCTGGCCAATGCGGTCGCTTTTATAGCTGAACCACGCTCCTGACTTTTCTACCAGGTTCTTGAGAACACCCAGATCGATCAGGTCGCCTTCGCGCGAAATTCCCTCGCCATACATAATGTCGAACTCGGCCTCACGGAACGGGGCCGCCGTCTTGTTCTTCACCACTTTGATCTTGGTGCGCGATCCCACCACCTGGTCTCCTTCTTTAATGGCGGCAATGCGGCGGATGTCTACGCGCACCGAGGAATAAAACTTGAGCGCCCGGCCTCCGGTCGTGGTCTCCGGATTGCCGAACATCACTCCAATCTTTTCCCTGATCTGATTGATGAACACCAGGCAGGTACGTGACTTGGAGACAATTCCCGTAAGTTTTCTCAGCGCCTGCGACATCAGGCGCGCCTGCAATCCCATGTGGCTGTCGCCCATCTCGCCATCGAGCTCCGCTTTGGGAACCAACGCCGCCACAGAATCAACCACCAGCACGTCAATCGCTCCGGAACGCACCAGCGCCTCAGCGATTTCCAGCGCCTGCTCGCCATAATCCGGCTGCGATACCAGCAGGTTGTCCACGTCTACGCCCAGCTTTTTTGCATAGATGGGATCAAGCGCATGTTCAGCATCGACAAATGCGGCCATGCCACCCTGCTTTTGTGCCTCGGCGATGACCTGGAGCGCGACCGTGGTCTTGCCGCTGGATTCCGGCCCGAAGATTTCCACCACGCGTCCACGCGGAAACCCGCCCACACCCAGAGCAGCGTCAAAGGAAATCGAGCCGGTTGAAATGACTGCTATGGGAATAATGGCTTCTTTGCTGCCGAGCCGCATGATTGAGCCTTTGCCAAACTGCTTCTCAATCTGCGCCAGCGCCAGGTCAACCGCTCTGTTCTTTTCCGCTCTCTCGTCCGCCATGTTTGTTTTTCTCCTGGAAAATAAAAACCACTAGTCTCTCAACACGAGTCATTCCGAAGTGCCCGTAAAGCGAGCGCGCGCTGTCATCAGCGCGCTCGTAGGGCCGAGGAATCTGCTCCGCTGCACTTCCTGAGGCCGCAGGCCGAGCCACGAAACCGTGCTTTATTGTCGAACCCAGGAATGCCGTTTGCGCTAAGCAGTTTCAATCGAAAATCTGACGCGGGCTGATTACAGTGACGATTATAGCATTCAGGCGAACAAAAAGAGAATCATTTATTTTCGCCCCAAAATCTCCCGGTATCATTGGCTCTTGCCGATGATCCACTTCATAGCATAGCGGCGCAAAAGCTCGCGATGCTCCTTCAGGTAGCCTGGATAATCCTGGACAATACCCTCATCCGACCTGGCAAGAAGAATATATGGCTCCAGTACGCCATCCTGGTCGAGTCGAATTAAGGTTGCCAGCGATGGATCCAGGTCTTTTGATTTTCGGGCTTTGTCGCCAACGGCGGCGATCGCTGCGCGCAGAGCGTCTGCCTCTTCCTTCAAACTGTGGCGATAGGTCTTCTCGTTTGGATACTCCTTGGCAAATTTGCTGGACACCCAAAGCGAGCGCGTGATTCCATAAATAAGCCATCCTTCAGAGCCATCATCTTTTTTCTTTTTCAACAGCGCGTTACTGTCCAGCGTGATGGTCGTATTTTTGTTGTCTTTGGTCTCTACTTTCGTCGGAATCTGGATTGCCGGATGCGTGAGCGTCACTTTCTGCTCTTTCGCCCACGCCTTGAATGCCGAGATTGCAAGTCGGTCCGACGGCTCGCTGATATAGGCGTCAACATACTTGTCGCGCGCCTCATCCGCTTTCCCCTGCTTCATCAGCACATCCGCCCAGTATCGGTAGGCCGTCTCCCGGTTCGGGTCGATGGCGATAGCCTTGGCATACCACTCCGGCGCTTCGTCCATCTTGCCGGGAACTTTGTAATAACAGTCGCCTATATATAAGGCGGCGTTATAGAGGCCGGGATCGGCGCTCAAAGCCTTCTTGTAAAGCTCAATCGCGCCCTCCAGTTGGCCCGAAGTAAAGAGTCTCTCTGCTCCCAACATGGCCTGATCGGCATCCGCATTGCTCGAGAATTTGTGTACGCCCGGCGTTCCCCCTGCCAGGTTGGCCAGCATTTGGTCGGTCAGGACTGACTTGTCTCCCAGCGCTCTGGCACGCAACAAAGCTTTGCGCGCGCGGTCCGCCAGGTCTTTGCGCTTGTCTTCGTCCTGCGTGGTTCCCATGGTGCTGTAAAGGCAAAAGCCGAGCATCGAAAAGACTTCTTTGTCATTCTGATTGGCCGCTGACAGTTCTTCCAGAATTGGCGCCGCCTCCACGAACCTGCCTTGCTTGTAAAGGCCAAGCGCCTTTTCCTTCTTTTCCGTATATTCCAGCGCGGCCTGGGCTCTCAGCTGTGAAGAGCAGGCCATGGCCAGAACAAATAGAAAAACCCACAACAAGGATGGCCGGATGATTCGCGATTCGCGACGTGAGCGCATTCCTTCCTCCCTGAAAGAGAGAAACCGTTTGGCGGTTGAAGGTTCCCGTAATCTTAGCCCAGGGGAATGATGTCGCAGGACAAAAAAAGCTCCCGGTCCGCCTTGCGGAGTCCGGGAGCAAATTGGGGGAGGGGATTGTGTTAGCCGTTAAGTATTGTCATTCCGCCCCGTCCATCTCGCCGTTCTGCGAGAACCCGAGCGAAAGGGCGGGAGAGGAATCTGCTTGTTGGTTTTTAGCTAGCAGCTAGTAGCTTTGGCTTTTGAATTTTCCCAAGAGCTAAGAGCCAATAGCCAAGAGCCGTTGTTTTACCAGTAACTTAAAGTCACGTTGTCCAGCCACACGCTGTACGCATCCATGTTCGAGTCGCCATCCATCTGGAAGGCTACGTTGATTGCGGGCCAGCTTCCGCCTTTGCCCCAGAACGTGTAGTTGATGTACTGCTTGTTTCCATCCAGCGTGACAGCAATGAAGGTAGCCTGGGAATTAGTGCGAGTGAACTCCCACGTCAGGTGATGCCAGGTATATGCAGACGGTCTTCCACACCACGCGCCCGTCGGCACCCACCTGTTTCCGGCCGTGTCCCATACATCAAATTGTCCGCCGCCATCAATGTCGCATTGCGTGCCGAAGATGAAATAGGTCCCGGCGTTTCCGACGTTCACGTTCACGTCGAATTCCAGCGCCTGCGAATACTGTGGGTTGGCGATATAGAAGTCCACATCGTATTTATAGTTCGTGGCATTGTCGTTCGGAGTCAGGTCCTTCCACCACAGCACGTCTGAATACGGGGTGCTGCCGGAGATGTGGAACTGCATGGACGATCCGCTTAGCGAAGGTGAACCTACGCCTTGCGATGTCCAGTATGAGGCTGCCGGGCCGCTTCCGCCTGCGCCGGCGCAAACCGTGCAGCTTCCCCAGCCGCTCATCTGCTGGATCTCCCAGAAAGTGGTCGCACCGCTGGGTGTTCCGCCACCACCGCCACCACCACCCCCGCTGCCGCTTACGGTGATGTTGTACTCCTGCTTGTACGCCGTTCCATTCGAGTCCCACGCCACCACAGCCAGATCATGCGTTCCTGAGGAAGCGCTCACACTGGTATTGAGTTGGTTGGACGAAACCGTGTACATATCGTTGCCATCAAGATATATGCGCATGGCAGAAATAGAAGTGCTTGCGCTGGCCGATGCCGTCACGGTAAACGGGGAGCTGACCGTCGCGCCGCTGGATGGCGCTGAGATTGACACGCCGCTGCCTGAACCGCCGCCTCCGCCGCCTCCCCCACTACTGGAGCCAACGGTGAAGTTGTATTCCTGCTTATAAGCAGTGCCATTGTTGTCCCAGGCCACCACAGCCAGATCGTGGCTGCCTGTCCCGGCATTCACGTAGGTATCGATCGAGCCGGCATTCACGGTGTACATGTTGTTGCCGTCAATGTAAATGCGCATTGCCGCCACGCTGCCGCCAAACGTCGCCGACGCAACCACGTGGACTGGAGAGCCTACCGTCGCTCCCGATGCGGGAGAACTGATGGACACTCCGCTGCCTCCGCCTCCCCCTCCGCCACCTGAGGAGCCGCTTACCGTGATCGTCTCTTCCTGCCGGTAAGGATTGCCGTTGGTGTCCCACGCCACGATGACCACGTCATGGCCGCCGTTGCCGAGGCTTACGTAAGTATCCAGAGAGGAAGCATTTACTGTGTACATGCTGTTGTTATCAACATAGATCCGCATCGCTGAGATGGGAGCACTGGCGCTGGCAGACGCGACAAAATGGACCGGCGAACCGGTCGTTGCACCAGGGGAAGGCGCGCTGATTGAAACCCCGGCAAAAGCGGCGGCGGTCATCGCAAGGAACATGACCACCAAGCCGGACAAGCGCTGTATTCGATTGATTCTCATCTTCTACTCAACTCCAGGGAAGAATTGTTTGGAAGTATCGCCGCTCCTTTCACGGCGAAGGGTGGAGACTACGGAGGCATCTACTCTGAATCAATTCTTTTTCCAGAGTAGCTGAAAAAACCGGAAACAGAGGATTAGTCAGGTACTAAGTACGTCACTTAAGCCGGAGGGATAAACGTAAGCTGCACATAACAGATACTAGTGAGGTTTGACAAGGCAATTTACAACTTAGTCCCGGTTTGAGACCCCCGATTTCCGAGAGAATCCAGCCCCGGCGCCTTAGTTCTACCGGCTAAGGCGAATGCAACCCGCCATCGCATCGAGTGCCGACAAAAAAACCCGCCCGCTTCGGTTTTACGACTTCCAAAGCGGGCGAGTAGCGCTGTTGCTGTTTTAGGTTTTGGTCTTGCTGTTCTGTCCTGGTCCCTGCCGCAGGTCCGCCGTGGCGGATTCCCTGGTTTTTCGCTGTTGCCTGTTGCCGTCTTCGCTGTTGCTTTTGGCTTTTCTAGCAGCTAGAAGCCAGCAGCTAGTAGCTTTTGGCTTTTGAATTTTCCCAAGAGCCAAGAGCCAAGGGCCGTTGTTTCACCAATAACTTAAAGTCACATTGTCCAGCCACACGCTGTAGGCATCCATGTTGGCATCGCCATCCATCTGAAACGCGATGCCCACTCCGCTGTTGCCTCCGGGCTTGGCCCAGAACGTCATGTTCACGTAGTGCTTCACTCCGTCAAAAGTGACGGCGATGAAGTTAGCCTTCGAGCTGGTACGGCTGAACTCCCAGGTCAGGTGGTGCCACACATTGGCCGCGGGAGCATTACACGTTATGCCGGTATGCACCCACGTGTTCCCCGCCGTGTCCCACACATCGAATTGGCCATCACCAATGTTGCATTGCGTGCCAAAAATGTAATAGGTGCCGGTGCTCCCGTCGATGAAGTTCACATCAAACTCCAGCGCCTGTGAACGCTGCGGCTGCGTGATGTAAAAGTCCAGATCATACTGGAAGTTGGTGGCATTGTCGTTCGGCGTCAAGTCCTTCCACCACAGCACATCTGACCAGGGTGTGCTCCCCCAGATGTTGAACTGCATGGACGATCCGCTCAGCGAAGGCGAACCCACGCCCTGCTGCGTGGAGTACTGTGCCGCCGGGCCATTCCCTCCCGCGCCGGCACATACCGTACAGCTCCCCCAGCCGCCTATCTGCTGGATTTCCTTGACTGTGGTGGCGCCGGACGGCGGGCCGCTGCTCCCAGTCACGTTCACTGTGAGTTCCTGCTTGTAGGGATTGCCATTAGTGTCCCACGCCACTACGACCAGGTCGTGGCTGCCAGTGGAAGCGCTTACAGAAGTATCAATCTGGCCGGAGTTGACGGTGTACATGTTGTTGCTGTCGAGGTAAATGCGCATAGCGGCAATCGGCTGGCTGGCGCTGGCTGAGGCCACTACATGAATGGGTGAGCTGGTGCTTGCTCCGTTTCCGGGTGACGATATGGTCACGCCGCTCGCCGGTGGCGCCGTGGAACTCACGTTGACCGTCAGCGGCTGCTTGTAGACCGCGCCCGTATTGTCCCAGGCTTGCACCACAACTGAATGTGTTCCCACTCCTGCGCTCACCTGGGTGTTGAGGCTGCTCGCGTTGTTTTGAAAGACAACCTGGTCGTCCAGGTAAATGTGCATGGCCACAATCGGATTCGGAGCGCTGGCGGACGCCGTCACCGTAAACGGCGAGCTGACCGTCGCATTATTCGCCGGCGCGCTCACCTTCACTCCGCTGCTTGTGCTTGCGCTCACATTCACCGTCAACGGAGTCTTGTAGACGGTGCCATTGTTGTCCCAGGCTTGCACCACCACCGAGTGGCTCCCCGCTCCGGCCGTAATCGGCGTGTTCAAGCTCGAAGAGCTGGTTCTGAAAGCAACCTGGTCGTCCAGGTAAATATTCATAGCGGATATGCCGCTCGGTGCTGTGGCTGAAGCCACCACCTGAAACGGCGAACCCACCGTCGCATTGTTCGCCGGCGCACTCACGCTCACGTTGGCAGTGCCCGCGGTTACCGTAATGCTCTCCGAAGCCGTGAGCGGGTTCCCCTGGTTGTCCCAGGCCACCATGACCACGTTGTGTGTGCCGGTCGACAGGGTCACAAAGGTGTCGAGCTGGCTGTTGGAGGTCGTGAAAACGCTGGTGTTGTCCACGTAAATGCGCATGGCCGCAATCGGGAGCGATGACGATGCCGAAGCAATGAAGTGGACGGGAGAAGTTGGAGTCGATCCGGGCGCGGGCGAACTGATCGTGACGCCGGCAAACGCACATGCCGCCAGCAGCAGATTGGCAATTACGTACCCGATAACTTTTCGCACGAAGGGGGTTCCTCCTCAAAGAATTAAGGTTTTTGAAAGTGAAGGAGGAACCCTACGGCAGCATCTACTCTGGATGTATAGGCAAACTCACCAACGTGAATTCAGTTTTGATTCTTAAGGAGAGAAAAACTCTTAGACAAAGGACTAAGGTAAAACCTTGTCGACCCTACTTAGGGGGACAGGGACAGCGAAGCCCTTGCACACGGTCCAGTCCGTCCAGACAGTCCAGTCTGTCCATGCAGCTTCGCTCTTGGCTCTTAGCTTTTCGTTTGTTAGTCCGATGCGTAGCGGAGGAATCTGCTTTTAGTTCGTGGCTGGAAAAGGTTTTTGTTTCTGCGTTTGCTGATTGCTGGATTTTCGCTGTTGCGTGTTGCCTGTTGCTCTTCTTCACGCCGCGGTAGTGGTCTGTTCCCTGGCCGGTACCCCTATTGCCTGTTGCCTGTTGCCTGTTGCCTGGTGTATCTCGTGGATCACGTACAGCGGACGCCGCCGCACCTCGTCGTAGATCCTGCCTATATATTCGCCGAGCAATCCCATACAGATAAGCTGGACGCCGCCGAGCGTGAGAATAAAGAAGAGAATGGCCTTGTTCCACGGAGCGCTGGCAAACAGCCTCCATTTAAACCAGGCGCTCAACACCAGCGCCGCCGCCAGCCCGAACCCCGACACAAACATGATCGTCCCCAGCGTCAGCCCCACCCGCAATGGCTTGAAGCTGAAGCTGAAGATTGCGTCCATGGCGTACTTGAACAGCCTGAGAAAGGTCTGCTTGGGTTTGCTGCTTGGACGCTCCGCCCGGTCATAGAGCACAACCACGGTGGGAAAACCCACCCAGGCGCGCAATCCCGGCAGATAGCGATTGCCTTCCTGAAGGTTGTTGATTGCGTCTACCGCCTGGCGGTCCAGCAGGCCGAAAATGCCGGCATTCAGCGGGATAGGAAAATCAGAGATCAGTCCCAGAAGCTTATAGAAAAGCGCGAACAGAGTTCCTTTCAGTCCTCTTTCAGCCCGGCTGCTGCGCTGAGCAACCACCACCTTCGCTCCCGACTTCCACGCCGCCACCAGTTTTGGCACTACCTCGGGCGGGTCCTGAAAATCGCCGTCCATCAGCACCACGGCATCGCCGCGGGCCACGTGCAGGCCCGCCGTCAGCGCGGGCTGATGCCCGAAATTGCGCGACAACTCAACCACCACCACGCGCGGGTCGCGGTCCTTGATTTCCAGCAGCAGAGGCAATGAGGCATCGCGGCTGCCATCATTGATATAAAGAACTTCCCACGGCTCTTCCAGACTCTCTAAAGCCGAAGCCAACGCTTTGTGGAATGAAACAACGATCTCTTCTTCGTTGTAGATGGGAACTACTACCGAGATCATAGTGCTGCCCGTGGCCCTTTGCTTTTCGGTCCCTGTCACCGGTGACCTGTGCTCTTGCCTGTGGCCTATGCTGTGATGTCAGAACTGCTGCTTCTGGATGCCCTTCGAAAACCTTTGAAGCACAGAGGACGTAAGCGGCTACGCCGCTTGCGGCCAGTGTCAGCCCCCAGCGCGAGCAACGCGTAGCGCGTGACTTTAGTCGGGGGGTAAGCAGAGGAAATTTGGAATTTCGTCAACCCCAAACCGCTGACTCTCCCCACGACCTCCGGTTTTGGTTTTTTGTTGCTGCCTTTGCGGCTAGTTCACAACCGAAAGGGTGGTAAGACAAGAAATGCCTGACGTCCCAAGGAACTCGCTAAAGGCCCCCAGACAAAGCTCAAAATGGAGATCACAAACAGAGGAACAATCCCCCCCACATTTCCTCCGTTTACTCTGTTCCTCTGCGTTTCAAGAGGTGTTGCTGTTGCCGGTCGCTAATTACTAATTACTAAATACCTCTATTAACTAAGTAATAAATAGCACCTTACCCCTGCCAACTCGCCCGCAGCTCTGATCTTCCAATATTTCAAGGAACCAACTATGTCCAGGGCCCAGTCTGCTACTGTCACTTTTTACAGTTTGATCTTTGTGTTGTTGTTAACCATTGCCATTGCCGGATGCGGCAGTGTTGGTGGCTCAAATACGCAGCCACCGCAAACACCGGGCAGCGTAACTGCCACGCTCATGGCTTCTCCGACGACGATTACCGCAGGGCAATTCAGCACGCTGAAGTGGACCACCACCAATGCCACCTCCGTCAGCTTCTCGCCTGCGCTTCCCACCGTTGACGCCAACTCGCTGCCTGTCAATGGCCAGAGCGCCGTGACGCCGGCGCAGACCACCACTTTCACCATGACTGCCAAGGGCGCGAACGGCGCAACCGCGACCGCTACGGCTACCGTCACGGTGAACCAGGTGCCGCCAACGATACAAATTTCAGCGCAGCCGACGACGGTGGCCTCCGGTGGCGCCTCCACCTTGAGCTGGTCTTCGTCGAACGCAACTTCCGTGACCATTGATCACGGCATCGGCTCGGTTGCGCCGCAGGCTGGGACCGTCAAAACCGGGGCCATCACCC
>DATDNH010000143.1:0-4995 GCA_036518395.1 Candidatus Angelobacter sp.
GGGCGGGGCGCTGCCTCGCATGCCGGGCATCAGCAATGAATGGGAGCAATTCCGCCACGCCTGGCGAAAAAATGCTACGCTGTTTTCCTTTGAGCCGTACACGCTCTATCGGCATGACGTGCTGAAAGCGGTGGAACCTGGAGTGCAGTGGCAGCCGTCCGGGGTTGCGGCGAATGTGAAGCGCGGATGGGACAAAGATCCGGCAATCGGAGGCCGTCTTGCGGAGCGGGCACGTGATATAGCGTTGGCCAAATTCCAGGGCGTGAAAGAAAAGCAATCGTCGTTGCCCGCCGAATTTTTGCCGCGAGAACTGCATTCGCTCTATATCACAGTCTATTGCGATGGAAAAGTGCGGGGATGCGCAGGATCCGCGATCCAGAATCTTGATGGCGACCTGCGCACTCTAGTCGAGTCGGCGCTTCACGATCACCGGTTTGCGGGGAATGCGTCTCCCGATCCCGAAGATGTGGCTATTACCGCATCCCTGCTGTTCAATGCTCTTGAACTGGGAAAGCTTACGCCCGAGGAAGTGTGCCCTCGATTTGAACTGGGGAAACAGGCCCTCGGGGTCCACCAGGGCGAGCGGCAAGGAATGCTGCTGCCGTTTCTGGCGGCTACTCACAATCTTGACCGCGAAGGGTTTGTCGCTGAAGTGATCGATAAGGCAGGAATCACCCGGCCGCCGTACCGGTGGGATCGTTTTGACTGTACTACCTGGCTTGCGGACGACCACGGCACGAACCCTCTGGAATGCGGGTTTCGATCGGC
Source organism: Candidatus Angelobacter sp. (assembly GCA_036518395.1). Classification (GTDB taxonomy): domain Bacteria; phylum Acidobacteriota; class Terriglobia; order Terriglobales; family Acidobacteriaceae; genus Angelobacter. Next base: position 769 of record DATDNH010000143.1, read on the forward strand.
TCCGGCTGAGTTCCATTTTGAAAATGAGCTTCCGCAACTGGCGGACTGGCACGCGTCGTACATTTGGCGCAACGTCCGGCTGGATGGGTCGCTGTATTTCAGCTATGCGCCGTTTCAAAACTGGATCTATCCGGGCGGCGGCACGCCTCGATCGGCACATGCTTCGTGGGTGCTGATGCGGGCAGCCGATCTGCTCAAGTGCGATGATCTGCGCAAAGGGGCGGAGAAGCTCCTGGAATTTCATCTCAAGCTCTTGCGCAAACATAAACAGGAGCTGTGGATTGAAGCTGCTGATGATGAACCGACGGTATCTGAATTGTCATTTACGCTACTGGCGCTGTGCGAGCGGTGTAAAGGCGGCAAAGAACGAAAACTGGCGCAGGCCATTGCTTCTCTGCTATGGTCTCGCATTGACGGCGATGGCAGGATCGCCACACACCGCAATGCCGAGGCGGGCAGCGACGAATTCCAAGATTACTTCCCGGGACAGCTTTTGCTGGCATTGGCCGGCGCTGTGTCGGCCGGGATTTCGACGGTCGACGGAGAGAAGTTGCGGAGGGCGCTGCGGTTTTATCGTCATCGCTACCGGTATAAGCGGAACTTCGGCCAGGTTTCCTGGCTGATGCAGGCGGCGCGGGGCTGGCATGAAGTGACGGGTGACCGGGAATGGGCGGATCTGGCCTTCGAAATCGGCGACTGGATTCGCAGGTTTCAACTGGAAAAGAATGGCGGCTTCATCACCGATCATCAAGCTGACGGCCCCGGATACACGACAGCGTTGTATCTGGAGGGCCTGGCCGCGGGCGTCAAATTGGCGCGGCAGTGCGGTGATAATCAGCGCGAGCAAGCCTATCTGGAATCGTGCAGGAATGGCCTGAGATTTCTGAAAAACCTGGTTTATCGGCCGGAGCACGATACAGTTTTGCCCAATCCGGCGTATGCTTTGGGCGGTGTGCGCGCAAGCCTTACCAGCAGCGCCATTCGAACAGATTTTGTGCAGCATTCACTGGCCGGTGTTCTCGACCTGTGTTCCTATTTGGGAATGGGAAGAGAACTGCCGGCGGGAAAGAATCGGGCCCGGTTTCATACAACAACAAATGGATTCAAGCCTGGAGGACGCTAAATGAGAGAGTTCGAACAACCACAAGAACAGCCACAGCAAACCGAATTTGTACCGGCGCTTACGGCAAAGAAGCCGCCTGAGGTCCGGCCGGAAGTCATCATCGAAGTCAGACCGGAAGTAGCGCCGGAGAGAAAACCACCAGCACAGAAGCCCGGAGTTGTAACCGAGGTTGCGCCGGGGAGGAAACCACGGCCGGAGGTCGTAGCGGAAATCGCGCCGGGGAAGAAACCTTATCCGGAGGTCGTGACCGAGGTTGCCCCGGGGAAGAAACCACCGCATCCGGAGATAAAAACGGAGATCGCGCCGGGAGGGCCACCGCATCCCGAAATCAAGACCGAAGTTGCACCGGGAAAGCCGCCGCGCCCTGAGGTGGTCACAGAAGTAGCACCGGCCAGAACACCGCAGCCTAAGCCGATTACCGAGATGGCACCGTCACGACCCGGCATCAAGCCGGTAACTGAGGTAGCGCCATCGCGCCGTCCGGGACCGATCCCGGAGCTCGCACCATCAGTGAAGCAGAAGAAGAAAAAGCCGACCAAGAAAAAGCCTGCTAAGAAGAAGCCAGGCGGAAAGAAGAAGCCAGGCGGAAAGAAGAAGCCGAGCAGGAAGCCGGGGCGCAAGACTGGCAGGAAGAAAACTACTCGCAAGAAGAGAAAGTAAGAGCTTCACTCAAGGATTCCGCCGGTGGCCTGATGCCATCGGCGGAATGAAATCGCTACGGGTTTCCCAGCGCGTCGTTCAGGGCAGCGGCGAGGCGGAGACCCGCAAGGGCGAGTCGCTCGTCTACGATGCCGATGTTTGCGCGATAGTAGGCTTCATCTACAGACCCGCCATCATTCAGCCATGCCTGCCTTGCAAGGCGCAAGGATTCGTTGGCCCAGGTCTCGGGTGTACCGCCTGCATGCAGATTCTTGCTGGCAATCATCTTTTCCAAGTAAGAGACATAGTCCTGCTCGGAGCGTCCGGTGTGCTCGAGCAAGCCGGTATCCCACTCGTAATGCAGATTGCAGGGATATTTGCCGCATTGAGTGGAGCCGAATTCGGAGATATGAATGTCATTCGCGCCACGGCCTTCGTCGACGGCGTGCATTGGCTGATGAATGTCGCCTACGAAGTGGACGAGGAATTTCAAAGCTTCCAATCGAGCAGGTTGCGGGGCATTTTTGTCGGCCACGAGGTTCTTGAAGATAGTGATGCGGTCGACGACGCAGTTGTGGTGATCGTCTTTGCTGGTGGGGCGCTTGGCATCGGGACGATAGCAGTCGCGTTCTTCCGAAAATCCGGCAGAATCCCTGGGAATGTTGACAAAGTGCCAGGCGTAGCTTTCCGGGCGGTTGGGGCGGACCTCATCGGCCCAGTTGGCAATCGCGGCCAGGTCATCATTGCCGAGCAAAGCGATCAGGTTTTGCCGGGCTGTGGGCGTGAGATGGTTGCGGGCGATGTCGCCGACAATCTGGTGTCCTTTTAAACCCCAGGCAAAGGATTGCGTGGGTGGACAGACTACCAGCAGCAAGAGCGCGACAAGTTTTTTCATGGTCAGGGTGTGGCGCTTGCGATTCTACTAAAAAAAAGGCAATAGGCCACAGGCAACAGGCAACAGGCAACAGCAAATTCAATAAGAAACAGCACCAACCGGCGGACCTTGCCGTTAATCACGCTGATCCACGGCGCCGCTGGGACAGGTGAACGCTGATATCAGAAATCGCGAAAGTGGACTTCAAACTCGCGTCGCCTGCGGGTGAAGTGCGCTGCTCTGTACTTACCATGCAACCAGACCATCAGACCTGCCATGAAAAGCTGTAACGGACCGAGCCGAAAAAATGCGCTATGAAATTCGTGAACCGTCGCCACGTGGTAAGCGGCCCAGCAAATGGCGATCAACGCCAGCACTGAGCCAATGTGTTTTTCTACCCAGGTAGCCATACAAAACTCCGAAAAAACTGCTCTATTGGATAGAACACACATACGGGTGTTAAGTCGCGGACAGCCAGCTTTTAGCTGCTAGCTTCTGGCTGCTAGGTGAAAAGCAACATCAACTGCAACACCTTTCAACCACGAAGGACACGAAGCAAATCGTAATCACAAACGCCCGGAACAAGAACTGCGCGACAATCCGTGACAGCGTGACAACCCCCGTAAACACTGGCGAAAATTGAATCAACAAATCCGTAACCAGGCGCGGACCGCTGAATCTATTCACGCGTCGGCATATACGCCCTGATATCGCGTCGAAGGTAATAGGGATCCCTTCCCGCTAAGCGGGATCGGGATAAACTACCAACAGCACAACCATGCGAGAATCCGTAACAGCGTAACAACCCGCGTATTTATTGGCGATTTCTGATTTCTAGAATGCGTAACCGAAAACCCAGCTACGTCAAAATCCAATTGGCAATTGGCAGCTGGCAATTGGCCGAAAACAAAACGCTGAACCCTCGGAATACGACATGAGCAATTGGCAGTTGGCAATTAGCAATTGGCCCTTAAAGCCTCAAATAAATGCGTGCGGGAATCCGTGACAGCATAAACCCAGGCAACAGGCAATAGGCAATAGGCAATAGGCAACAGGCCACAGCAAATTCAGCAGCCAAAACTAAATCAAAGCCCCTAAGGGCCATGAACTATCTAAACACAACATATAAAAGCATGTCAAGAAGTTTATAGGCTTTGTTTTCATGCTATTGCAGCGAATGTTAAGAGAAAATGGCGACTGATACTGATAAGGGCGGAATAGCGGAAATGCGTATGGTACAGACCACTTTCGCTGTCGTACTCCATCCCCGTGTATCCGATGCGAGTGGTTCCTGACGCCGAGCAGGAATAATTGTCGCCATAGGGATTGCTGGTGCAGGTTCCGGCGCTGAGGCGCGGATTGTAATAGCGGAAATGCGTATGATACAGACCACTTTCGCTGTCGTGCTCCATCCCCGCGTATCCGATGCGGGTCGTACCCGACGCCGAGCAAGAATAATTGTCGCCATAGGGATTTGTCGTGCAGGTTCCGGCGCTGTTCCCGTTGACATCCGTGCGCACTCGCTCCGAACCGAGCCAGTCAGTCAGCGGGAAGTAGGTTGTGCCGTTGCTGTAGTTGGCCAGATGGCGAC
>DATDNH010000144.1:0-16673 GCA_036518395.1 Candidatus Angelobacter sp.
CCTTATATTCAGCGAAATTCTGGGATTGCATGGCTCCCCCCGTTCAGCCAGTTGCCGTAACTCCCGCAGGCGGTGATTCCGCTTTGGGTTCCTGTTTTTATGCCGACTTCAGCGCAAAATTCAGGAACTCACAATCGGGTATGATGCGCGGACCCAATTTGCGGGTCAAAAAAGTAGTCCGAATCGGACGACTCGTCCGGAGAGGGGAAAGGACAGGGAATAGGGAATAGGGAAGCAGAAGACAGAAGCCAGAAGTCAGAAGTCAGCCCCGCCACCGGTTCCACCGGATTGAATAATCTGTGACTCTTGCGCAAACTTTTGGCGGCCGTTAACAATCGCACGTGATCGCCATGATCGCGCGTGATCTGAAAATCAACTGCAACACCTTTTTTACCACGAAGGACACAAAGGCCAACTCAGGATTTGATCTCTGCTGTCCCCTGTAACCTGTTCCCTGTAACCTGTCGTGACGACCTTTTTGACCTTCGGGCGTCTGTCTAGATTATGAGAATCAGGCATGTTTTCCGTCGGCTGGCCCGCACGCCGATGTTTACCATCATTGCCGCGATCACATTGGCGGTGGGGATTGGGGCGAACAGCGCAATCTTCAGCGTGATCAATGGCATTCTGTTGAAGCCGCTGCCGTATCAGCATCCGGAGGAACTGGTGGATTTGAACCACACCGCTCCTGGCGTGAATTTTCCTGATACTTATATTGCGCCGTTTCTGTATTTCACCTACCGCGAACAGGGGCGCTCATTCCAGAGCGTTGGCGTGTATCGCTGGGATACGCGTACGGTTACGGGACGGGCCGAGCCGGAAGAGGCACAGTGCCTGAACGTGACTGCCGAAGTTTTGCCAATGCTGGGTATCCAGCCTGAGCTGGGACGGTTGTTCACCGAAAAAGACGATGCGCCCGGCAGCGCTCCGACCATGATCCTGCTGCATGACTGGTGGCAGACGCGATTTGGAGGCGACCAATCGGTGATCGGGCGGCAAATCATGGTGAACGGAGTTTCCCGGCAGGTAGTCGGCGTGCTGCCCGCGAGCTTCCGCTTTCTGGATCGCGATGCAGCCTTCATGGTGCCGTTGCAGCTTGATCGTGGTAAGGCGATTCTTGGCGACTTCGATTATCCGGGCATCGCGCGCCTGAAGCCGGGAGTGACCCTGGAGCAGGCGAGCGGCGATGTGGCGCGAATGATACCCATCGCGCTGCACAGTTTTCCTCCCTCCCCGGGATTCACGGTGAAGCAATTTGAAGAGGTCCGGCTTGGTCCCAAATTGCAACTGCTCAAGCAGAAGGTGGTTGGCGACTTAGGAAAAACCTTGTGGGTGCTGATGGGACTGCTGGGGATGGTTTTGCTGATCGCGTGCGCCAACGTGGCGAACCTGCTGCTGGTGCGCGCGGAAGGACGGCAGCAGGAGCTGGCGATTCGCGCGGCGCTGGGCGCAGACTGGCGTCATATTGCGCGGGAACTGTTGACGGAAAGTGTTGCGCTCGGGCTGCTCGGCGGCGCGCTTGGGCTGGGGATGGCCTATGGCGCGGTCCGATTGCTGGTGGCGATTGCGCCGGCAAAATTGCCGCGCTTAAGTGAGATTGCCATCGATCCGGCGGTGGTGCTGTTTACTTTTGGGATCGCGCTCATTACCGGAGTCTTGTTTGGGATGATCCCGGTGATCAAGTATGCAGGGCCGCGACTCGAAAACTCGTTGCGAAGCGGCGGACGCACGAGCACCGAGGGCAAAGACCGGCATCGCGCGCACAACGCGCTGGTAGTAGTTCAGGTTGCGCTGGCGCTGGTGCTGCTGGTGGCTTCTGGATTGATGATTCGGACCTTTCAGGCGCTGCGGCGCGTCGATCCGGGATTCGATCCGCGGGACCTCTTGACGTTGCGCATCTCCATACCGAATTCACAGGTGAAAGACCAGGTGGCGGCGATTCAGTTGGAGCACGACATTGTGGAGAAGATACGAGCGATCCCGGGAGTAACGTCGGCAGGAATCACCAGCGTGATTCCAACCGAGACAGGTGGGAGCGACGTGGTGTATGCCAGCGACAAGACTTACTCCAAAGTGCCGCCGCTGCGGCGCATAAAATTTATCTCGCCCGGACTGCTGGCGACGATGGGCAACCGGCTGGTCGCAGGCCGTGAGTTTACCTGGACGGACACAATGGAGCGCCGGCCGGTGGCGATGGTGAGCGAAAATCTGGCGCGCGAGTTGTGGCAGGACCCGCAAAACGCGTTGGGCAAAGAAATTCGGGAAGATTTGAAAGGCCCGTGGCGGCAGGTGATTGGCGTGGTCAATGACGAGCGCGAGGACGGCGTGCAGGCGCCCGCTCCGGCGACTGCGTACTATCCGCTGCTGATGAATGATTTTGAAAACAGCGCGGTATCGGCGCGGCGTGTTGTCTATTACGTGGCGCGAAGCAAGCGGGCAGGATCGCAGAATCTGCTGGCGGAGGTGCAGCAGGCAGTGTGGTCCCTGAATTCGAACTTGCCTCTTGCCCGGGTGCGCACGATGCAGGAGGTGTTCGACAAGTCGCTGGCGCGAACGTCTTTCACGCTGGTGATGCTGGCGATTGGCGGCGCCATGGCTTTATTGATTGGCGTGGTGGGAATTTACGGCGTGATTTCGTACACGGTTTCGCAGCGAACGCGTGAGATTGGAATCAGAATGGCTTTGGGCGCGCAGAAGACCGGGCTGACGCGGATGTTCGTACGCCAGGCATTGCTGCTGGCGGCGATTGGCATCGGTTGTGGTCTGGCGGGCGCGGCGGCAGTGACGCGTGTGCTGGGATCGCTGCTCTATGGAGTGAATCCGCTCGATCCGTTGACGTACATTGCCGTCACGGCGGGCCTGGCTGCGGCGGCTGCACTGGCGAGCTATCTTCCTGCACTACGCGCTTCGGCGGTGGATCCGGTGGTGGCGCTGAGGGCGGAGTGATCGCGCGTGATCTGAAAACCGCTCTTGGCTTTTAGCTCTTGGCTCTTGGCAGAGAGAAAATTCAACATTAAGTCTTCTCGGGGCATGCGCCCTGAGAGTCTATCGAAGCACATAGGGATCCCTCACTGCGCCGGGATAAACTCCAACAACCTCCCCATCGCTCCCACGGCACGCCGGGGCAGGCGGGATAAACTCCAACGGCAACCACTGGGAGAATGATCAGATTCTTTGCGCTGCTTGAGATGACAGGATGGTCTTGGAGGAAGACCATGACTGTCGCGCAAGTTGCTGCCGTCCGGGCACAGATTAAATCAACATTTTTCGAAGGGCTGGCTCCAGCGGAGCTGAACGCGGTATTGGCGGGCGCCCGGTATAGCCGATTTCCGGCGGGAACCGTGGTTTGCTCACAGGGAATGCCGGCGGACCGGATGTTTTTGATTGTCACGGGAAGGGCGCGGTATTTCGTCCTGACACCGCAAGGAACCAAGATCCTGCTTTTCTGGCTTCCGGAAGGTGAAGTATTTGGCGGCATGGCCATGCACCACCACCCTACCGATTACATTGCCAGCACAGAGACGATCAGAGACAGCACGGTGCTGGTGTGGGACCGTCCGACCATACGGCGGCTGGCAATGCGCTACCCGCGGTTGCTGGACAATGGGTTAATTTTGGCCGCAGAGTACCTGACGTTTTGTGTAGCCGCGCACATCGCGTTGACGTGCAAGACGGCGGCGGAACGGCTGGCCGCGATCTTGCTCAATCTGGCGCAAGGCATTGGACACATGGCGCCGAACGGAATTGAAATCGAGGTCAGCAATGAAGAGCTGGCCCAGGCCGCCAATATGACTCATTTCACAGCCAGCCGCCTCATCAATCAGTGGCAGAGACGCGGCGCACTGATAAAAACCCGCGGCAAAATTCTGCTGCGGTCTCCGGAAAAGCTCATCGTCACCGAGAATGAATCGGAGTAGCACTTCTTCACGAGATCCTTCCATGCGGTTTCGCTAACGATAAAACGCTTGAAGTTGTTTTCGCGCAACGACTTGAAGCCGCACCAGTGCGAACCTATTACAAGATTAATGCAGCCATGAGAGAGACTAGCCCACTGGACGGGTTTGTATAGGGAAGGATTTGTAGTTGTATGGTTCGGGTTCTTATCGTAGATGATTATTCGCTGTGGCGGCGTCTTATTGTGGACATGTTGGCAATAAGGCAAGACGTTCATATTGTCGGTGAAGCGCACAATGGATTGACTGGAATCCAGATGGCGGCTGAACTGCAGCCGGATATCGTGGTCCTGGATATCGGACTTCCCGATCGAAATGGAATTGAAGTGGCGAAACAGATCCTGGAGTTGTCGCCACAAACGAAAATCCTGTTCCTGTCGCAGAATAACTGTAAAGACGTGATTTGCGCGGCGATCCGCACCGGAGCGCATGCTTATGTGGTGAAATCCAACGCCAACCGGGACCTGCTGCCAGCGTTCGAGGCGGTGTTAAAGGGAAATTTTTTCGTAGGGACTAGCGTGTTCGAGGCCAGACCCAGGGAGCAGGCCGGCACGCTGGTTTCATGCGATTGTTGAACAGCAGGCAACAGTCAATAGGCAACAGGCAACAGCAAAACCAAAAAAGCAGGCCATTGGCTATTGGCTTTTAGCTTTTGGCTAAAGCAAAACCACAAAGACAGGGAATAGGGATTAGGGGATTGGGAATAGAGAAAGCAACAGCAACGGCAAAGTCAAAGCAGCTTTTCAGCTGGCGAGGATTGCGACCGGGAAGTGGGCGAAGAGGTCACGGCATAAGAGGGTACGGTTAGGGGTGACTTTGATTTTTTCGCCGGTGAAGACATTTTCCAGGAACTCCGGCGTGTGTGATGGGACGGGAATTTCTGTGTCCTGCCACAATTCGGCCAGAGGCGGCCGGATGGCGCCTTCCGCTAATAGATAGCCAAGCCGGGGCACAGCCACAATGGCAACCTGGCGGTGGTTTTCGCGGGCGAAGGTGATAACGTGCTGTCGCTGCGTACCCGAGGCTTGCAGTGGCAGGTATTTCCCCATTTGGAACATCTCGCGGCGCTCGCGGCGGAAGCGCAGCGCCTGCACCATGGTCCACATCTTGATTCTTCCGTCAGCATAGTTCTCAAGCAGATCGGCACAGAAGTGGGGCAGGTCACCGCCTTCCGCCCGGCGATCGAGGTCACTCAAGAGCTGTTTACGCAGCGCGTAGTCTACTGGCCGGCGGTTATCGGGATCGACCAGGCTCAAGTCCCACAGCTCAGTTCCCTGATAGATGTCTGGATCGCCCGGAGCGGTAATCATGATGACGCGCTGGGCCAGGGAATTGATGGCGCCAAAGAAGGAAATGGCCGGCATGAACGCTTTGAACTGGTCGAGAAACGAGTTTGCGCGCGTGCGGGAACCGGGAGTGAGAATTCTCTCGATGAATTGTTGCAGCGCTTCCACATAGGCGGGATCGTCGTTGATCCAGCTCAGATTGACCTTGGCCTCATGCACGGCCTTGGTCATGTAGCGCTTGATGCGGCCGACATATTCCTGGCGCGCCGCGTCTGTGCTGAGATCGAAAGGCCAGGTGCCGACCAGCGTCTGGTAGAGCAGGTATTCTTCATTCAAATCCGGAACCGTGCGGCCATCCGGCAGTATGCGTTTGCGTGTGCGGTTGGTCCTGCGCCACCTGAAAACCTGTGACGTCCACAGCTTGGACATTTCTGAAATCACATTCAGGCGCGCGCGCACATCTTCACTGCGCTTGGTGTCATGCGTGGAAGTGGTGAGCATGGAAAAGGCCCAGCGCTGGGCGCGCTTGCGATTACCTTCATGAAAATCGTCCAGGGAGACGCCAAACTGTTTGGGAGAGCCGCCGACTTCGTTCACGGAGACGAAGCGGTTGTAGACGTAGCACGCGGTATCTTCGAGTCCCTTGGCCATGACGGGACCAGTCACCTGCTGGAATTTCAAAGTGAAATAAAGTTTCCTGCGATGGAATTCGGATTCTTCCTGCGACGCTCTGTGGCGAAGCAGGAGAATGTCGCGCATGAAATCAAAACTTGCGGGGGCTTTATCCGGATTGCGGCGCTTGGCGCGGGCGATGGCTTCGTTGATGTAGCCACTATCACGGTCAGTGATGTGGCCGCGCTCGTCAATATATGTGCGGTAGACAGGGAAGCAGGCGATGGTCTCGCGAATCACGTCGCGCAGCGCCTTGCGCGTGAAGTCGCGGGCATAGCGATCGGTGAGCGAGATTTCATCCAGCATGTGCGCGAGCACGTTGACTTCACTGGCCAGCGAGGCGTGCATGATGAGCTTCTTGCTGTTGTAGATCACGTCATCCACGTTGGGCGAGCTGCCGATGAAGCGGTGATAGATATTGGTGAAGGCGCGCTCGTTGCGGCGGTCGATGAAGAGGCCGTTGACCAGGCTGGTAAATTCGTAGCCTGAAGTTCCGTCAACGGGCCATTCCTCGGGAAGGTCCTCGCCCGGCTCGAGAATTTTTTCCACGACGGTATACAGAGGCGCATGACGGTTCATCCACTCATGCTGGCCAAAAACCTGCTGCAGTTCGGTTTCGATACCGTTTTCCGCCAGCGGCGGCTTGGGCTGCGCGCCGACGCACTGGCTGGCGGCAAAAAGCATCTGCACGCGCACCAGGTATTGCCGGGGATTGAGCAGTCCGTCGAGGTGGTCGATACGGATGCCCTGCACGGCGTCCTCCGCCAGCAGCTTGCGCAGAAGCTGATGCGTGGCGGCAAACACGCGAGGATTTTCCATTCGCAGGCCGATCAAGTCATTGATATCGAAGAAGCGACGGTAGTTGATTTCTTCGCCGGAAACGCGCCAGTGGGCCAGCCGATAGACCTGGGCCTCCAGCAGGCGATGCAGCGCGTCGAAGCTGCGAGCGTTGCCAGGAGTGCCGTTCATCAGCGCTAACGCTTTCTCTGTAAGCTGCTGCACTTCCGGCGCGTGATGAATCAGCCGATGTAATGATTCGGTGAGTGGGGAAACCGAGCGCTGGCGCTGGCGAACCAATTCACCGTCTGTGGTCGAGTGCGACGGGAGGTTGCGCAGTCCGGAGAGGATGTTGCGCAACTCCGGATCACGGAGGTCAGGGCCAACACTTTCAAAGATCAGAGGAATGGTTTGAGGATCGACAGGCAGTTTGCGGTCGTAATACTCGATGTAGAAATGATTTTCGCCTGAGCGGAGGCGCAGGTGACCGGCTTCCAGTTCGGCGCCGTACTGGTCGCCGAGAATGGGCAGCAGGATTTTGTTGTGGAGTTCGGACTTCAGGGGCTTCCAGTCAATATCGAAGAATTCGGCGAATTCGGAGGCGCGTCCGTTGGCCAGCACGTCCCACGACCAGGGATTGGAGGCGGGATCGACTGCCATGTGGTTGGGAACGAGATCGAGAATCTGTCCCAGGCCGTAGCTCTTGAGTTCGTGCACAAACGCCTGCAGATCGGCGTCACTGCCGATTTCGGGATTCAAGGCATTGTGGTCCGTGATGTCGTAACCGTGCATGCTACCGGGACGGGCCTTCAAAAAGGGCGACGAGTAAACGTGCGAGATGCCGAGTGCGTGCAGATAGCCGACGAGACGGCGCGCGTCCTGAAAGCGGAATCCGGCATTGAATTGCAAACGATAGGTGGAAAATGGGCGCGCAGTATGCTTCTGGGCCGCCAGGCGGTCAAGACATTCGGAGATGCCGCTGGATTCGGTGATAAGGATGGCTGGATTGGATCTCATGGCACGTCCGTGCCGTTCTCGGCGGACTTCACGTCGGCAGTATTGCTAATGAAGCCCGTAGGTTAGATGCATAAAAACCAGCCAGTGGCTATTACTTCTAGCTGCCAGCTCAAAGCAACGCAAAAAGCTCGCTTTTGGCTATTGGCTTTTAGCTTTTGGCTAAAGCAAAAGCAACGGCAAGACCACAAACAGCAGGGAATAGGGAACTAGGTTACAGGTCACAGGGGACAGGTGACAGGGGACAGAATTGCAGGCAACAGGCTAGGCAACAGGCAACAGCCAGCAACAGCAAAAACAACGGCAACAGCTTTTGACCACAGAGGACACAGAGGATTTTAGAATAGGAAAGATGGCGACGGCCAACGGAATCTCAAAGCTGCTCACTGTAGTGATTGTGGTTCTTTGTCTTGCGGGTGTTGCGGTTTCCAGTGTGGTGCTACGCGAACACTACAGCACAGATTCTTCTCCATGCAATATCAATGATGTGTGGGATTGCGGAACCGTGAACCACAGTCCGTATGCGGCAATTCACGGGGTGCCGGTGGCAATGATCGGCATTTTAGGATACGCGCTGCTGGCGGTGCTGGCTGGACGTTTTCCCTGGACGACGGCCGTCCTTGCTCTGGCAGCATTGGTTTTCAGCCTGCGGATGACGTGGATTGAATGGAAAATTCTGCTTGTGTGGTGTATCTATTGCGTGAGTTCACAGATTCTGATTGCCATTATCTTTCCGCTAACAGTGGTTGCAGCCTGGCTCTCAAGGCGAGCTTTGGCCGCGAATCAACGCGAATACACGCGAATTTGAAAGGCGGGCGGCTTTACTAAAACACGGCGTAGGGCCGACAATAGTAGATTCGAACAGGAGAGCGAGAGCAAGCATGGTAGCTACGGGTGAACTCATTCGCATGATGAATTACGTTGACGATATTGCGGCAACGCTGCGGCGCGTCCAGGTGGGCATTACCATCATGACCGACGAGGAGCGCAAGCGTCTGGCCGAATACATGAGGAAATCAGATCCTAACTTCATCACCGTTCTGGACAACCTGGAGAAAAGCCGGTAAGTGGGGGAAATCCGCACCGTGGCGGTGATTGGGGCAGGCACTGCCGGACGCGATATTGCCCGCGCCGCCCTACTTGCCGGATATCGAACCATTCTGCAAGATATTTTGCCTTCGAAGCTGCGGAAAGCTGAGGCAGAGCTGCGAGAAGATTCGGCACGCCTGGAATATGCTTCGACGGTGGAAGACGCGGCACGCCAGGCTGATCTGGCGATTGAAGCGGTGCCGGATGAGCTGGAATCAAAGATCGAAATCTTTACCTTGCTGGATAAAATCTGCAGACCGGCAACGATTCTGGCCACCATTACGGCGACTCTCAGCGTCAGCGAGATTGCTTCCGTCACGTACCGTCCGGAGAAGTGCATTGGGATGAAATTTGTGGTTCCGGCACACACGATGACGACACTGGAGTTGATGCGTGGAGCGCAAACGAATGAGGAGACGGTGGAGGCTTGCGTGGAATTTGGAAGGAAGATTGTAGCCGCGAATCAGCAAAATCAAAACCTTACCACGGAGACATCCTTCGGATGCGGTCGCATGGCGACCTCACCTCGAGGACAGGCTACACGTCACGGAGAAGGCAAGAAATAGGGAAAGGAAAACCAACTCCAAGACCCTTCATGGAGGAATAGAGGAAGCGCAGAAATTGACGACGACACAAAGTCAAACCTAAACCCAACTACACTGGACCCAGGGGCGAAGTGAGGACACGGAGAACGCTCGTGGGGCAAGATTTCGTGTCACAATAGGTGTTCATCTCCCCCCAATTGATCCCTCATTTGATAGCATCAGGCGTTAGCTATGCCGGCAGGAAAACTACATTTGGTGCCTCTGGGCGGACTGGGCGAGTTCGGGATGAACTGCATGGTCTTCCGCTGGAACGACGAAATCATCGTCGTCGACGCCGGCCTGATGTTCCCTGAATCTGAACTGCTGGGTGTTGATATTGTCGTTCCCGATATCACTTATCTTTTAGCCAATCGCGACAAAGTTCGCGGCATTGTGCTGACTCACGGGCATGAAGATCATATTGGCGGGCTGCCGTGGATCCTCTCTGAACTCAACGTGCCGGTCTTTGGCACGGAATTCACGCTGGCCCTGGTGGAAAACAAGCTGGAAGAACACCTGCTGCTGGACGATGCCGACTTGCGGGAAATCCGTCCTGGCGTCCGCTTTAATGTGGGGCCGTTCACCATCAATCCCATTCAGGTGACGCACAGTCTGGTGGATTGTGTGGCATTGGCCATTCACACACCTCTCGGGGTTGTCATTCATACCGGCGATTTCAAAGTTGATCCCACGCCGACTGACAACCGGCTGTTTGACCTGCACACGTTCGCCGAATACGGGAAGGAGCGCAGCGTGCTGGCCCTGCTGCAGGACTCCACCAACGTTGAGCGCCGCGGCTATACTCCCAGCGAACGCGCGGTTCGCGGCAAGTTCGATGAGATCTTTGCCCGGGCTGAGCAGCGATTGTTTATCTCCTGCTTCTCATCTTCCATTCACAGGATCAAGCTGGCCATCGATCTGGCCTGGGAATATCGGAGGAAAGTAGCGCTGATCGGCCGGTCTATGACTGAAGCAACGGAAATCGGACTGGATCTCGGATATCTGGAGGTTCCGGAGGGCACGTTCATTCATCCGGGGCAGATGAAAGAGCTTCCTGCCAATCAGGTCTGCGCTTTGATTGGCGGGACGCAGGGCGAGCCCATGTCTGCGCTTTCACGCGCCGCAGTGGACAATCACAAACATGCCAAAATTGAGCGCGGCGATACTGTGGTGCTTTCTTCGCGTATCATTCCGGGAAATGAAAAAGCCATCTATCGCATGATTGACCATCTTTTCCGCCGCGAAGCCAATGTGATTTATGAGGACGGCTCTTCGCCGCCGGTCCACGTGAGCGGCCACGCCAGCCAGGAAGAACTCAAGCTGCTGATGAACCTGGTGAAGCCGCGCTACCTGATTCCGATTCACGGCGAGTACCGGCAGCTCCGGCTGCATGCCGACCTCGCGCGCTCCCTGCATGGCGCGGTGGGCCAGGTGCTGCTGCTGGAAAGCGGAGACGTGATGGAATTCGATGAACTGGGCGCGCGCAAGATCGACAAGGTCGCCGTGGGACGAATTTGCATCGATTCCGGCTCGCGCGGCGATGTGGTTGAAGACCTGGTCATCAAAGACCGCCGCCATCTCAGTGAAGATGGTTTCGTACTCCCGATTATCGCGATCAATAAGCTGACCGGATCGGTAGAGTCGATTCCGGAAATCGTGATGCGCGGCTTTGCCGCCGTCACAGAAAACGGATTTGTTGATGAGGCGCGCAAGATTATTGCCAACACTCTGGAGGCGTCCACGCCTGAAGAAATCGCGGACTATGGAGTGATCAAGGAAAAAATTCGCGCCGACCTGAAACGGTTTATCGGCAAGACAACCTCCCGGCGGCCGCTGATCATGCCGGTCATCCTGGAGATCTAGTGGCAGGATTCTTTAAGCGGCGCAGAAATATCGTCCTGATCATCCTGATTTTTCTCGCCGGCGGTACGTTGGCGCTTTCACATTTTGCCAGCACGCACCTGCGGGCGATGTCGGTCCTTCTGAGATTTTCGAATCCGCGGTCCACGGGATTTTCTGTTCGATTTGCGCGACATCCTTTTACCGAAGAGATTGGGACGGCCCAGGCTGCTTCAGGAGAGCTCAGGTACCGAATCTACAAACCCAGTGATGTGAGCAACCCTGCTGGAATGGTTCTTCTGCACGGAGTGCATCGTCTTGGGATTGAAGAGCCCCGGCTGGTGAGTTTTTCCCGCGCGTTGGCCGCTGCCGGTATTGAAGTTATGACCCCTGAACTTCGCGACCTTGCCGATTATCACGTGACGCCCCGCACCATAGACCAGATCGGCATCGCGGCAGTAGTTCTGAGCACGCAAATGCACCAACCGAAAGTCGGCATTATGGGATTAAGTTTTGCCGGGGGGCTGGCATTGCTGACCGCATGTAAGCCGGATTATGCAAATAAGATTGGTTTTGTTGTGGCCATTGGATCGCACGACGATCTGGGCCGAGTCTCGCGGTTTTTCGCCACCAACACAATCGAAAAGCCGGACGGAAGCACTGTTCCATTTCAAGCGCACGAATACGGAGTGCTGGTACTTGCATACTCGCATCTTGACGGCTTTTTCTCGCCGCAGGACATTCCAACCGCTCAAGAGGCGCTGCGGCTGTGGCTCTGGGAAAGCCCCGACTCCATGAAAAAAGTCGACCAACTAAGCCCGGAAGGGCGCACGGAATTGGACCAGCTGTTGCATCATCGCGATCAATTGCGACAGCAGCTTCTTCAGGAAATTGATGCTCACAAGGACGATATGGCCGCTGTTTCTCCGCATGGGCATCTCCAAGATCTGAAAGTGCCTGTTCTTCTTCTGCATGGCGCCGGTGACAGCGTGATTCCCGCATCAGAGACTCTGTGGCTTGAGCGGGATATTCCACGAGACGAATTGAAAGCCGCCCTCGTGAGTTCTGCGCTGATTCACGTGAACATGGACGAAAAGGTTTCCTTCCGCGATGAATGGGCGCTGGTACATTTTCTGGCCCAGGTGGTGGATCGGGCTGACAGGCTGCGATAAGAATAAGTCAGGTACGAGGCAGCCTGGCTTTTTCGCGAAACTGATTCTCTTATGAATGCCCGTATATGATTGCGACCATGCCAGAGTTTCCGATCACCCAGGTCCGCGCCGCGTTTCCCGCGCTGGAAGATGACTTCATCTTCTTTGACAACGCGGCGGGCGCGCAGTCTCCGCGAACTGTATTGGACGCCGTGGCGCACCACCTGCTTCATCGCAACGTGCAAAGAGGCGGGCGATACCGGCAGTCGCAGGAGGTGGACGAAGCCATCGCGCGAGCCCGCGCGAGCGTCGCGCTGCTGGTCAACGCCCGGTATCCGGATGAAATTTCCTTTGGCATGAATGCCACGTCTTTCATGCGGCTCATCAGCATCGCAATCGGCCAATCGCTGAAAGACCGCCGCGAAATTATCGTTACTGATCTGGATCACGAAGCGAATATCGCCGTCTGGCTGGCACTGGAGCGCGAAAGCGCCAAAATTCTATGGTGGCATTTTCGCGACGATGGCCTGCTTTATCCCGAAGATCTGGAGAAGCTGCTTTCTCCGCGAACCCGGATCGTGGCGTGCACGCTGGCTTCAAATGCAATCGGCTCCATACTGGATATTGCCGAGGTCTCAAGACGAGCTCATGCTGCCGGAGCAGAAGTATTCGTAGATGCTGTGCACTATGGCCCGCATGGACCGATCGACGTTCAGGAATTCGGCTGCGATTACCTGGTTTGTTCAGGTTACAAAATTTTTTCTCCGCACATGGGTTTTCTCTGGGGGCGAAAGGAAACGCTCAACGCTCTTCCCACGTTTCGCGAAGATTTTGTGCCGGATACCACGCCGGCAAAGCTGGAGGTGGGGACCTACGTCTATGAAAACGTGGCAGGGATGGATGCCGCTGTGCGCTATCTCGAAGATCTTGGACGTCTCATCGACCCGGCAGTAAACTCGCGCCGAGCCGCTCTGGTGGCTGCTGCGCAGGCCATTCGAAGCTACGAGGCGCAACTCTCACGCGCCATGCTGGAGGTCCTGGCGAAGGCGAACGCAACCGTGTACGGCATTACGGCGCAGGGCCAGCTATCGCGGCGGACGCCAACGCTGTGCTTTAATCTTCCGGATATTCCACCAATCAAAGTCACCGAAGAACTGGCCAAACAAAATATCGGTGTGCGCGATGGCCACATGTATTCGCCGAGGCTGATGAAGCGATTGGGGCTTCCGCAGGCGAGTGGTGCGGTCCGAGCGTCGCTGGTGCACTACAACACGCTGGAAGAGGTACACAAGTTCGAAAGCGCGTTGGAAAGAATTTAAATTTAACCGCAAAGGCCGCGAAGGACGCAAATAAACTTCCGTTTTTTTCGATGACTCGATTCTTTGTCGAACTAAAGAATTTATGTTGACCGAATCCGCTGTCGCTGGTGAAAAATCTTCCGCAGGGCAAGAGGGGCTGCAACGCCGGCTGAGCCAGCGACAGCTCACCATGATGGCGATTGGCGGCGCCATTGGCGTAGGTTTGTTTTTGGGTAGCAGTGTAACCATTCGTCTGGCCGGACCCGCTGTGATTATTTCTTATCTGCTGGGCGCCGGTATTGCTCTCATCATGTCTTACGTGCTGGCGGAAATGGCAGTCGTCCATCCGGTTGCCGGAGCATTCGGAATTTACGCTGAGAAGTACCTGAGTCCCTGGGCGGGCTTTACCGTTCGCGCCACTTATGGAGTTGCGCAAATCATCGCTATAGGCGCTGAGGTTACGGCGGCCGCCATCTACATTTCATTTTGGTTCCCGAACGTCCCGCAATGGATCTGGGTGGTGCTGGTTTCAGCCGCGCTGGTTGCGGTCAATTCTATGCAGGTCAACCGCCTGGGTGAGTTTGAGTATTGGTTCGCAATGATTAAGGTTGCCGCCATCCTCGCTTTTATCATTGTGGGGCTGTCTTTGATTTTTGGCGTTGGTTCCCGGCACGCCATCGGCTTCGCAAATTTGACTCGGCATGGAGGATTTTTGCCCGCGGGATGGAAGGGAGTATGGCTTTCGCTCACCATCACTGTCACCAGTTACATGGGAGTGGAAATCATTGCGGTGACTGCGGGCGAAGCCCGGAATCCGGAAGTTACGATTCCGCGCGCCATGCGGAACATTGTTTATCGGCTGATTTTGTTCTACGTGCTGGCGATTGCGGTCATGGTCACCATGGTTCCGTGGAACCAGGCCGGCAATTCATCAACACTGTCTGGCAGCCCGTTCGTGACAGCATTCGCTGCGGCCCACATTCCCTTTGCCGCCGGAATCATGAACTTTGTGGTGCTCACGGCGGCGCTATCGAGCGTGAATACGAACCTGTATCTTTCCACGCGCATGCTCTTTTCCCTGGGCCGGGGAGGCTATGCGCCTGGCTGGATGGGCAAGGTGAGCCGCAACGGAGTTCCGCACCGCGCGCTGCTGGCTTCAACCGGGGGGATTATTGCAGCCATCCTGCTGGCCATCTTCGCGCCGAAAAATGCATTCCTGCTGCTTTATGGCGTTGCGGTCGCGGGAATGCTTTTTGTCTGGCTGGTGATCCTGAGCACGCACCTTTCCTTTCGCAACGTGATCGCGAGAGAACGACTCATGAGTTTGCCCATGCGTCTACGGGCGCATCCACTTTTCACTGTGATTGGTATTTGCTCGCTTCTCGGAATCGCAGTTGCAACTTTCCTCGTAGATGATTTGCGCTGGTCGATTCCAGCGTTTTGCGTTTTCTTAGCTATTATTTCGCTGTCCTACATGCGAAAGCGATGGCGCGATCATGAATCTTCCAGAGAACCAGATGGTCAACACTAGCAGAGAGGCTTATTCCTTGCTGCGTCCCCGATTTAAGGGCGATTTATTGCGCCCTGGTGACAGCGGCTACGAAGAAGCGCGCGCTATCTGGAATGGCATGGCGGCGCGTATGCCTGCCCTGATCGCTCTTTGCGCAGACGCCGCAGATGTGCGCAAAGCAGTCTTGGCCGGAGCGGAGACTGGGATTCTTACGGCCGTCCGTTGTGGAGGCCACAGTCTTGCGGGTTTCAGCACCTGCGATGGCATGGTGATTGATCTCTCGCGAATGCGTCAGGTCGTGGTTGATGCCGAGGCTCGGCGGGCGCGTTTCCAGGGCGGCTGCCTGTTGGGAAACATTGATCTTGCGACGCAGAAGGCAGGTCTGGTCTTTCCCTCCGGAGTTGTTTCCCATACCGGCGCTGGTGGGCTGATTCTGGGCGGAGGCACAGGATGGCTCGCTCGCCGCTTCGGATTATCGTGCGATAACGTCGAGAAGTTTACTCTAATAACGGCTGATACTTCGGTCGTACACGCCAGCGCAAAGGAGAATCCAGAATTATTTTGGGCCTTGCGCGGAGGCGGCGGTAACTTTGGCGTGGTGACGGAATTTGAAGTGAAATTACATCCCCTCACTTCTGTGGTGCTGGCAGAAGGGCTGACTTCGGAAGTTCATATCCGGCAACTGCTCCAATCCTGGCGAGACTTCATGGCGGATGCGCCACTCGATATCAAGTGGAACATCGACCTGCGGCTTGCCCGCAGTACGGCGAACGTACCGGAAGATGTGCGTGGCAGGCCTGTGGCCAGCAGTTCTGTGATCTGGACCGGAGAGGCGGACGCGGGCCGCCCATTTCTTCAGCGGGCGCTTTCCTTGTGCCGTCCGGACACAGTGGCCAGCAGGACTGTGTCGTTCCTGGATTTGCAAACCATGGCAGACTCCGATTTTCCCCACGGACGGCGCTATTACACCAAATCGGGTTATTTTGCTCATCTTGACGACAGCAGCATTGATCGCCTGATGGAGGCAGTCGCGGGTATTCCTTCGATGGAGAACCAGATTGAGCTTGCCTATCTTGGCGGCGCCGTGTCGCAGATGGCGCCCAACGAGACGGCATTCGGCGACCGTAGTGCTCCCTTTGTAGTCACTTTGCTGTCAAACTGGGGAACAACGTCCGGAGATGCCGCAAATATTTTCTGGACTCGCGGGTTTTTCACCAAACTTCGGCCCGGTATGAAACCGGGTGTTCACGTCAACTTCATGAGCGGCGATGAACAGGAGCGCGTATCCGAAGCCTATCGACAACGATGGGACGATATGGTCGCGGTCAAGTCACACTACGATCCTCAAAATTTTGTCCGGCTGAATCAGAATGTGCCGCCGGCAGTCGCGGCAAAGCCGGCAGGCGACTGAGTACGACTCAATCACACGTCGCGGCCCGCGTTTCTGTAGAATCTTGATTTCGCCATGGTCAGCCTCAGGGACATCCAGCAAGCCCAAAC
>DATDNH010000145.1:0-7443 GCA_036518395.1 Candidatus Angelobacter sp.
CGCATCTGTGAGCGCAGAACCACCTACCAGCTTTAAAGCTTCATTCCGCAGTACAAGCCGTTTCTGAATCCCAAGCCGGTCACAAATACCCTGGAATGCCTGACGCTCGCGTGCTTCAGTCCGCTGCCCATAGCTGATGTGCATGGCGGCGGCCTCAGTGTCGCGAGCAGCCATTGCGGCACACACGCACGAGTCCATGCCACCGCTTAGCAAAACTACGGATTTAATCGGTTTACTCACGCTTACGTTATTATCGCAGCCTCGTTCCGTCGCCCAAAATTGGGTAATTGAAAGGCTGTCGCGCGAAAAATTAACAATTTACCCAATTACCAAATCCCACGATGCTTGTTGCTCAGACCCCTTTGGTTGCTGGTTCCCAGATGAATTTATGAATCTGCAAGCCCAGACGGACATTTAATTTGTCCTCAAGAATCCATTCCGCGAGCATTCGCGGATCTAACAGGCAATTGGACGTATCGCGAGCCTCGCCTGGATCCTTCAAAAACACCGGAGAGAAAATTACGCCACGCACGCGGCTTTCCAGCTTGTGTTCATGGGTAAACGCGCGGGCAAACTCGTAGTCCGCGCGATCCGCCAGTACGAATTTCACTTCGTCATCATCGGTGAGACTCTCCAGATTACTTTGGCGAAACGAGCCGCCTTCGCCCGAGCCGGGACACTTCACGTCCACGATCTTATGAACTGCTTTGGGAACCTGCTCCAGCGGACGCTCACCACTGGTTTCGAGCAGTAATGTGTATCCACGGGACAGTAATCGCTCCATCAGCGGCACAAGTTCGCGTTCCTGAAGCATGGGCTCACCGCCAGTGAACTCAACCAGCCCGGATGAAGCAAGTTTGATGACCTGATTCTCCACCTCTTCAGGCGCCATTTTCGTTCCGCCGGTGAAGGTATATTCGCTGTCACACCAGGTGCAGCGCAGGTTACAGGCGGTGAGGCGCACAAACGTGCATGGCAACCCGGCAAACGAAGATTCTCCCTGAATGGAGCGATAAATCTCGGTGATTAACATCAGTAGTTAGTACTTAGTATTTAGAATTAGGAAAACCAGCTTCGCTCTGCGGCTCTGCAGGCTACTCGGTTGCCTTCGGTGTTTCCTGGGGTTGCACTTGATTCTGCTAAATACTAACTACTAAGTACTCTTACTCCGAATATCGCGCCGTGGTGCTGTCCGTCTCCCAGATGGTCACGTCTTTCACTGAAACTCGCCCGTTGGTGAGCGACTTGAGCTGCTGGCTCGTCTTGTCATAAAAATACTTCGCGATATTCTCGGCGGAAGGATTCAACTCCGTAAACGGCTCGATATCGTTGAGCATCTGGTGATCCAGCAGGTCAATCAAGTCCTTCATCACGTCCTTCAGGTCTTTGAAGTCCAGCAGCAGGCCCGCTTTGTCGAGTTCCTTGCCATGCAACGTCACCCGGACCTTGTAATTGTGTCCGTGCGGGTTTTCGCATTTTCCTTTGTAGTTGCGCAGGTAGTGGCCTGCGGCAAACGAGCGCTCTACGGTGACTTCGTACATCCGGCTCCCTTCGCCGTCACGAGTTTCTGAATTTTCCGGGCTCGATTCCCTGGATTCTATTGTAATTGCTTGGGATTGTTCTTCGCCTGAACCGTGCCTGGAAGTCCTTAGCGGCTATTTTGTTAGAATTTAGGTTTGTCCTCTCGATTCGGTTCGCTACGTAGAGAACGCAATGCCTGAAACCATGCTTGCCGTCGTGAAGCCAGAGGCTGCGCCGGGCGCGGACGTGCGCCAGATGCCTCTGCCGAGCATCGGAGCGGATGACGTGCTGGTGAAAGTGAAGGTCGCCTCCGTGTGCGGCACTGACTTGCACATCTACAACTGGGATCAGTGGGCACAGAACCGAATCAAACCGCCTCTCATCCCCGGGCATGAATTCTGCGGCAACGTGGTCGCCGTGGGAAAGAACGTCACGACGGTCAAAGAAGGCGATTTTGTTTCCGCCGAAATGCACGTGGCCTGCGGCAAGTGCTACCAGTGCCGCACCGGGCAGGGACACATCTGCCGCTACGTGAAAATCATTGGCGTCGACGCTAATGGCGCGTTTGCCGAGTTCGTCAAAATTCCGGAGTCCAACATCTGGAAAATTGATCCCGGAATCCCCGCTGAATACGCCAGCGTGCTTGATCCGCTGGGAAACGCCGTTCACACAGTTCTGGCAGGCGAGATTGCGGCCAAAACCGTGGCCGTCGTTGGGTGCGGGCCGATTGGACTCTTCTGCATTGCCGTGGCGCGCGCTTGTGGCGCCACGCAGGTCTTTGCGCTGGAAATCAATGAGCATCGGCGCAAGCTGGCGGAAAAAATGAAAGCTGATTTCGCACTCAATCCCGCCAAAGACAAGGTCTATGAAGCGGTGATGCAAGCCACTGACGGCCTGGGCGTGGACGTGGTGCTGGAGATGTCCGGCAAGTCGGATGCAATCCGGCTGGGATTCAAGATTCTGCGCCTCGGAGGAAGAGTTTCGCTGCTTGGCATACCTTCCAAGCCGGTGGAGTTTGACCTGGCTAACGATTTTATTTTCAAAGGCGCGGTCGTGCAGGGCATCAATGGCCGTCTGATGTACAAGACGTGGTACCAGATGAATGCGCTGCTCAAGGCAGGCAAACTGGACCTCTCGCCGGTAATCACCGATCGTATGCCGATGACAGACTTCAGCAAAGGCATGGACCGTTTGAAGACAGGCGAAGCCAGCAAGATTCTGCTTTATCCCAATGGGATGAAGTAAATTTTTGATTTCAGATTTTTGATTTTGATTGCGATGAAGTGCGAAGCAGGTTTTCAAATCAACAATCACAAATCAAAAATCATAAATCCTCTCAGGAATCGGAACTATGTCGACTTCTACGATCTCCCGTTCTCAGCTTTCCTACCTCACCGATCAAATCAATGACCTCAAGCAGAGAGGCACTCATTTCAAGCTGCGCGTGTTGGAAGAAGCGCAGACGCCCGAGTGCACCTTCGACGGAAAGAGGGTGATCAATCTCGCCTCGAACAATTATCTGGGTCTGACCACGCATCCCAAACTGCGCGAAGCTGCCCTGGCAGCGCTCAATAAATACGGTGTTGGCTCGGGGGCGGTGCGGACGGTTTCAGGAACCATGGCTATCCACATGGAGCTGGAGGAAAAGATCGCTCGCTTCAAGAACGTGGAAGCATGTGTGGTTTTTCAGTCCGGCTTTGCCGCCAATGCGGGAACGGTTTCCGCCATTTTGGGCAAGGGCGATTTCATCATCTCCGACGAATTGAACCACGCCAGCATTATTGATGGGGCACGCCTCTCACGGGCGACAATCAAGGTTTTTCGCCATAAGGACGTCGCGCATGCCGAAGAGCTGCTGAAGGAGGTCGCCGGCGAACCCGGGCACAAGCTGATCATCACAGACGGCGTATTCTCCATGGACGGCGATATCGGCGCGCTGCCTCCGCTATGCGATCTGGCGGAAAAGTACGGCGCCATCATGATGGTGGACGACGCTCACGCCTCCGGCGTGCTGGGACGTAACGGTCGCGGTACTATCGATCATTTTAAGGTCCATGGTCGCGTGGACGTTCAGGTAGGCACGCTCTCGAAGGCCATTGGCGCGCTTGGTGGATACGTCTGCGGCACGCACGACCTGATTGATTTTCTCTACCACCGCGCGCGCCCGTTCTTGTTTTCGACCTCGCATCCGCCTTCTGTGGCCGCCACATGCATTGCCGCGTTCGATGTGCTGGAGCAGGAGCCGCAGCTCATGGACAAGCTGTGGGAGAACACTCGGTTTTTCAAGAAGGAACTCGGCACCCTGGGATTCAATATTGGTGGAAAGAATACTCCGGTCAGCGAGACGCCAATTACGCCCATCATTGTCGGTGAAGGCCGCCTGGCGATGGAGTTCAGCCGCGAGTTGTTCAAGGAAGGCGTTTTCACTCCCGGCATCGCTTATCCGACCGTAGCAGAAGGCAAAGCGCGTCTGCGCACCATCATGACAGCCACCCATACCAGGGATCAGCTCAACAAATCACTGGAAATCCTGAATAGAGTGGGGAAACGGATGGGAATCCTTGCTTGATCTATGATCTTTGATTTTTGATTGAAGATTGTAAACAGCAGCGTATCGATTCCTTGATTACCAGATTTGCCCAATTTTCGTCTGGCTTCTACATCGAAAATCCCGCAACCTCTGAGACCTAATCTGAATCTATGTAAGTAGATGCTCACGTGGATCATTCTCGCGATCGCCTGGATCGCTATACTCGCCGCTGGGATTTGCTTGTACCGGATTGCAGCTTATGCTGAAGACAAACTTCGTCGCATGAGCGCCCGCGCTCGCCACCCTGAAGACCGGGCGGCGTAACAGCCGTCAGCCTCAGCAATCAGCCATGGCACGCCGGGATCTTCCACGGCACGCCGGGACAGGTCGACATTCAGCCCGTGCACATGCTGGTCCCAGGGAAACCGCACTCGGCATGCCGGTCGTACCGAACGCGCAAATCAATGGCCTTTTGATCAATCAGCAAGACAGTTTGTACACTGTTTGCTGCCATGACTTCACGCTGTTGGCTGCTTCTCGCTGCGCTTGCATTCTATTCGTCCGCTGTTGTCGGACAAAAGCCATCGGGAACACCCTCGCAATTTCAGGTGATTGGATACTTCACCGAAGACGGGGCAAAGTGGGGTCGCTACACGGTAAAGAACATTGTCGGCAGCGGAGCTGCTGCACGGCTCACACAAATCAACTACGCTTTTGGGCGCGTCGCAAACAATCAGTGTCGGATCGCCGATCGCGACGCTGACATCGACCATCGCTACAGCGCGGCAAACAGCGTGGACGGCCGCGATGATCTAACTGGCCCAAACCAGCTTCGCGGAACGTTCCACCAGCTTCAGGAGCTGAAGCGGCAGTTTCCTAAATTGAAAATTGTCATTTCCTTCGGAGGCTGGAACCAGTCTGGCGGGTTCAGCAGCGCTGCGCAACCCGAGCATGTGCGTGACTTCGTTCACTCCTGCGTAGACACCTTCATCAAAGGCCACTTCGCTCCGGGCATCGAAGGTCCTGGAATTTTCGACGGCATTGATATCGATTGGGAGTACCCAGTGCCCGGAGGTGGCGGCCCGGGAAAGCCGGCGGACGCAAAAAACTTTACCGCCATGCTGGCCGAGTTTCGCCGTCAACTCGACGCTGTACGTCCCGGGCTTCTGCTCACTGCGGCTCTGCCCGCTGAGGCCGAGCTGTTCGAAGGAATTGAGCTTAAAGCGATCAGCGGTTCCCTCGATCAACTCGCCATCATGGCCTACGACGAGCATTGGAGCAGCGAGCCGCTCACCAACCTGCACAGCGCGCTCTTCCACGATCCCGCCGATCCTTCTCAGCCGCCGCTGGATAAGCGCTATGGCGACTACGCAGTGCGCGGCTTTGTAGCTGCCGGTGTGCCCAGAGAAAAAATCATTTTCGGAGTGCCGTTCTATGGCAAGGGCTGGAGCGGCGTAAAAGATGTGAACCACGGCCTCTACCAGCCGGCCAGCGGCCCCGCCGATCCGATCAGCTATCGCGACATGAAAGCACTTGTCGGTGCTGATTATTATTATTATGAGAAGGCCGCAACTTGTACGCTGTGGCATCAGGGCCGCTTCTGGGGCTACGACTGTCCTGAGGCCATGCGCGCCAAGATGAATTACATCCGGCAGGAGCGTCTGGGAGGCGTCATGTTCTGGGAGCTGAGTCACGATACTCCCGATGGAGAGCTGCTGCGCATTTTGGCAGAAAAGCAGTAGTTGGTACTTAGTAATTAGAAAAACCCTAAAGACTATGAAGTTCAACTTGGTCGCACTCATCGTATTGACGGTAATTGTGTCGGGCTGTTCTCACAGTGGCCCTGCAAGAGTCAATGGGCCGGGCACAACCACGCCCTCTGGGTTGCAGTACTGGGACATCACCACCGGCAACGGCGCAACTGCCACTCCGGGTAAGGTGGTGAAGGTGCATTACACCGGATGGCTCACGGACGGAAACAAGTTCGATAGCTCACTTGACCGCAACCAGCCGTATGAATTTCCACTCGGTGCGGGACGCGTGATTAAAGGTTGGGACGAAGGCGTTGCCGGAATGAAAGTGGGCGGCAAGCGACAACTGCGCATTCCGCCCGATCTGGCTTATGGGTCGCGCGGCGTCGCTTCGATCCCCCCGAACTCAACACTGATTTTCGATGTGGAATTGCTCGAAGTGAAGTAAGAATCGCGCGCGATCACGGCGATTCTTTGTGTCTCCCTCGTTGTAAAATCTAAGTCTGACCCGGAGGCTTCCATGTCACCCACAGCTACTGCTGTCGAACTCAAGCCCTGTCCGCTTTTCATCAACGGAAAGCCTGTAATTTCACACGGCCCAAAAGACATTCAGTACAACCCTGCAACAGGAGAGGCAGTTGCGGAAATCCCCCGCACGACGCCGGAAGAAATTTCCGCTGCCGTTGAGGCCGCTCGCAATGCTTTCCCTGGCTGGAGCAAGACACCCGTCCTGCAACGCTGTCGCGTGCTGTTCAAATATCGCCAGGTGCTGGAGGAAAATGCGCAGGAGCTGATCGCTCTGATCACGGAAGAGAATGGCAAGACCATCGAAGAAGCGCGCGGATCGTTTCAGCGCGGGATTGAGTGCATCGAGTTTGCCTGCGGCGCTCCTTCACTCATGATGGGCGAGACGGTCGAGCAGGTAGGCACCGGCGTGGATGGATGGTCGGTGCGCACTCCTATCGGCGTGTGCGTAGGCATTACCCCTTTCAATTTCCCATTTATGGTTCCGCTGTGGATGTTTCCCATGGCCATTGCCTGCGGCAACACCTTTATTCTCAAACCGTCTGACAAAGTTCCGCGCACAGCCGTTCGCCTGGTGGAACTGGCACATGAAGCGGGACTGCCCGCAGGCGTGCTGAACCTCGTGCACGGCGCAAAAGACGCAGTGGATCATCTGCTGACCGACCCGCGCGTGAAGGCGGCCTCGTTCGTCGGCTCCAGCGCCGTCGCCCGCTATATCTATCAGACGGCCGCCAACAACGGAAAGCGCGTGCAGGCGCTGGGCGGAGCCAAGAACCATTCTGTTGTGTTGCCGGACGCCGACATGAAGTCCACCGTTGCGGCCGTGATGGGCTCTTCCTTCGGTTGCGCCGGTGAGCGTTGCCTTGCAACCAGTGTTGTTGTAGCGGTGGGCGAGGCCGGCGATCCACTCGTAAAAGAACTCGTGCGTGCCGCCGACAACCTGACCGTGGGTGCCGGATGCGAACCCAAAACGGGAATGGGACCGGTAATCACCGAAGAGGCAAAGAAACGCATTCTCAGCTACGTTGACCTGGCGGAAAAAGAAGGCGCGGTGGTAGCGCGCGACGGCCGCAAAGACCCGGTGGCTCATGGCAATGGCTATTTTGTCGGCCCGAC
>DATDNH010000146.1:0-9991 GCA_036518395.1 Candidatus Angelobacter sp.
GAGCGCAGCCGCCGGGGTCCCCGACGCGTGGCGCTTTTTTGCGCGGCGGGGTGGAGCCGCCCTCGGCTGCGACGGCGAAAAGTTTACTGCGCCTCATTTTTCCTCGGTTATCGGGTTTCGACTTGGCGATTCTGTTACACCCTTCCTTGCCGTGCTTTTTAGTTTGGTTTTGATCGTAAGCCAAGTACTAACTACCAATTACTAATTACTGGTTTGTTCCAACTTGCCCAATTACCAAATTACTCAATTACCAATTTCTTTCAGCTTCCTCTGCTTACTCCGTTCCTCAGCGTCGAAGGTCTTGGTTTGTTTTTAGCCAAAGGCCAAGGGCCAAAAGCCTTTTCGCTAGCTGCTGCTCTTAATATCCACCCGCGCCCCGGGAATCAACCGGAGCTGTCCATCTGTCACCACACGCTGCCCCGGCTGCAACCCGGACGCAATGATCGTGGTATCGCCTGCCGCCCACGCCACCTTCACCGGCTGCTGCTGTACCGTCATGTCCTGATTCACAACATAAACGTAAGTTCCGCTCTGGCTGGTTTGCAGCGCCGTGCTGGGAACAACGATCGCATTCGGCTGAACAGAAAGCGTCAAACCCACATCCACAAATTGTCCCGGCCATAGCGCGTGCTCGCGGTTATCAAAGGTGGCCTTCAACTTGATTGTCCCGGTAGTGAGATCCACCGCGTTGTCGATAAAAGTCAGCTTACCTTCAAAATGCTGGCTGCTGCCCTGGGGCGAGGCTCCCACCCGCAGCGTTTTTGAGCCGAGATACTTCTTTACGTCCGGAAGCTGCTGCTCAGGAATGGAAAAACTAACGTAGATGGGCTCAATCTGGTTAATGGTCACCAGGATCGGCACATCATTCGCCTTCACCAGGTTTCCTTCTTTGACTCCTACATTGCCCGTCCGCCCATTGATGGGTGAATAAATCTTGGTGTACTGAAGATTGATTTTCGATGCTTCGATGGCCGCTTTATCAGCCGCAACCGTGGCTACCATCGCGTTCGACGTCGCTTGCGCCGCGTCTACCTGCTGCTTGGAAACCACGCCCTCGCGCCCCAACCCGGCATAACGCTCTGCGTCCAGTTTGGCATTCAGCGCCTGCGCCTCGTCTTTGGCCAGCATTGCTTCCGCTTTGCGCAGATCAGCCTCAAAAGGAGCGGGGGCGATGGTAAACAGGAGCTGCCCTTTTTTTACAAAATCACCCTCTTTGAAGTGCACCTGACGCAATTCTCCGGAAATCTGCGCCTTGATGCTGACCGTCGAAATCGCCTCCACATTCCCGATGGCCTGGAGCTGTACCGGCATACTGCGCGTTGACACTGTGGCCACTCGCACTGGCGCGGCCGCAGCCTGTTGAGGCTTCGCCGCCTGCACTGAATCGCCCTTGGAACAGCCCACAAACAGCATCGATGCGCTCAACGCGCACATGGCTATAAATGTTTTCATTACTTTGATCGTTGACTCCTTCTTGTCGCACCGTTCGCGCCGTTTGTGCCCGTCTTGACCGACTGCATCCCTGCCAGCCAGATCGCCGCCAGCGTCTCGGCAACCTCTTCGGGATTGAATTTCTGATATCTTTCCGCGCCAAAAAGCTCTTGCACCAGGTAATGGTAAATAACCATTCCCAGAAATCCGCGTGCCGCCAGCAGCGGATCAACTTTGTGAAATGCTCCTTGCCGAACGCGCTCTCGAATGTAATCCGCCAACGCATCGTAATAAACCGACACGTACGTGCGGAAGAACCGGTCAGAAAGCGTGTGGTTCTCCAGCGCTGTAAACCACAAGAGGCGTGTCAACTCTGTGTCCCGTGGGCTGCGAATCAGAAACTCACGCGCAACCGCAGTAAAAACTTCCAGGTCGGAGCCCCCGGCCCTGAGAATTCCCTCCACCCTCTGTTTGCGCCCGCTGGCCGAGCACAGGTCTTCGATAATCGTCCAGTACAAAGCCTCTTTGCTGTCAAAATGACGGAAAAGCAGCGCTTCATTCACGCCCGCCTCGCCCGCGATCTCCCGCGTGGTTGTGCCCTGAAATCCCTGCCGCGCAAACAGTCCCGTAGCCACTTGCATGATCTGTTGCCGGCGGTCCTGGGCGGAAAGACGTGTAGACATGATTTGAGAAAGGAATGAAGTAAGTAAGTACTTACCTTATCAGATTGGACGCTCTGGAGGCGGTCTAGTTTAGTGAACTGGAGTAAAGAAGTGTAAAGCGCGTTGGAGTTTATCCCGAACGCAGAGAGGGAACGCTACGGACTTGCAGAACGTCTCAGGGCGTATGCCCGAAAGTGAATCAACTTGGCCGGGACATTGATGGGATTCTTCCGCCGACCTGACCAACCGCTGACCCGATTGGCGCACGATGAAAAGCAAATGGCCGGCTGCCTTTATGAAGTGTGCTTTCACCAATTCCGCCAAGTATTTAACTAACTACTGCCCTTCTTCCCCAGCACGTGCCGGACAGCAACAACGAAAGCCTCAGGCCCTTCCGAGGCCAGGATTGAATGGTCTGCCTCAGATAACGGAGAGTCGCCATGTCTAGACAGTGAGAGCACCGGCGCCTGACTGTGTTTTTTGAACTCGGTAATCAGTGCAACCTTGTCACGCTGTGGGATTGAATGGCCGACAATAGCCAGATCGAACCCACCGCGTCGCGCCTGGTCCTCGCCCTCCGTAAAACCGCAAGCTGAAGTCACGTCGAACCCCTGCTTCTTCAAGATCCACTCCCGCGTGCGAAGCAGAGCCTCGTCATAGGAGATGGAGAGGATCGCCCCCGCTCCATCAGCGGATTGGTTCGACGTGGGTTTTTTGTCTGAAGTTCGCTTCGCATCGGCCATGACTGGGAAGATTTAAAGACAATCAGTGCGATTTTGACCCGTTAGTGACATCTGTGCCGGCGGCAGCGGCGTTTGCTTTTTTCTTTCGTTGCAATGGTTTTTTGATGCCTAAAGCGATGTCAGCGAGTTCCAAAAATCTGGAACCGCTGCTCGGGCTTATGTTGCCCTGATTGTCCCAGGCGCGATTTCCCTCCGGCCCCCGGAGATTGGATCGCGGGTTGATCCACAGGTCTTTTCCGGAATCGGAGCTCTCGGCTGCAAGTTTGGTTCCACGCGCCGTGGACGGCTCGGCACGGCGAGGGTGCTTTCGGGACATAGGAATCCTCTTCTCGGGGGGTAGGGAGTGCTTAGAATTAGTTTGGACAGAAATACGCTCGGTGTCAACAGCTCTGCTGAAAAGTTTTGTTTAATTTGCAGTGGACCGGTTGCCGCTTTCCTTTCGCCCGCTGATTCCTGATTGGGAATGTCCACCGATCAACGAGAATGTGGCGAAGCTCAAAAATTCCGCATCCCGAGGGTTCTCCGCACAAATGAATTTTCATCCTGCCATTAACCCGAGTGCAGTCGGAGGAAGGCGAGACCTTGCGTTTGGAAGCGGTCACCATTTTCATTTTTTTGCTGATGGCTGGGCAGCTATTGCATGTGAATGCATCCGAAAATAGTAGTCGAGCTTCACCCCGTCTGTGAAAGCTTGTCCAGATCCACCCAGCCGTCAAGCTGTTTTTCTCTGTTGTCGGTGGGCGACTTCAGAATCGCAATATTGTTCTCCCACCTGACGGTTCTCTCGGTAACCCTCGCCGTCTGGTCCGGCAGCACGCCGCCTCCGCCGTCCGCGGTGCGCCAAACGTCTGTCCCCGCTTCGACCAGGATTCCCACGTGACCAACACTTCCGGCGCTGCCCGCGCCAACTCCATTGCGAAGAACAACGATGTCTCCAGGTTTGGGCATCTGCACCCCGTCTGCCTCCACGTAATACCCAAGTCCTTTAGCACCCGGTGGATGATTCTGCGCATCCCGGTCGCGGATCATGAAGGCCCCGACGAAGTTGCTTTTCCAGAACCGGAGCATCGTGGCGAGTACGTCTCCGCAACTGGTAACTACGGGGTTGTGCGCCTCCTTATCACGCTTCGACTGTTCTCCGCGAGCTGCGGTCCAGCCTGCCATCGCCAGAAGGTCCTGGGTTTCTCCCTCCGGTACCATTGGCTGGCTGAGCGATGTCGGCATCCATTTATTGATCAGATCCAGCATGTTCTGTCGCCCGGCACTAAGCTGTTGCTGTTCGGGTGACTGCGCTGCTGGCTGACCTCCGTCAGCAGGAGCGGCCTCCGGCGCCGCCGGCTGTTCGGGCGCCGTTCCAGCGTCGGCCGTTGCGACTTCCTGGGGTGGATTTGGGTCATCAAATGGCATAGTTATGCCCCTTTCTTACAAAGCAGGTCCGTTAAGTTTTCCAGTGCGTCTCTATCCCTTTAACGATGAATCTCCTGTTTTCCCGCAAATAATTCTTTCAACCCAGAATAGTGATCCACAGGAACCCGCCCCGTCTGCTTTGGCACGGGCTGGGCGCGCTGTGATAAAAATTTCTGATGTCCATCGCGGACAACATCGTCAGCGTTCGTGAACGCATTGCTAAGGCCGCCTCCCGCGCCGGCCGGAATCCGGATTCAATCACGCTCATGGCCGTGAGCAAGACCGTTGAACCGCAAAGAATTCAGCAGGCTTATGACGCAGGAATCCGCGTCTTTGGGGAAAACCGCGTACAGGAATTCGCCGAAAAGGTTCCAGCGCTTCAGGATTTGAAAGAAGCTGAGTGGCATCTCATCGGCCATCTCCAAACCAACAAAGCGAGAAGAGCAGTTGAGATTTTTGGGACAGTTGATTCTGTTGACTCACTTCGGCTGGCCCAAAAACTCGATCAGGCTGCCCAGCAAGTTGGAAAGGTTCTGCCGGTGCTTATTGAGATCAACGTCGGCGATGAAGAAAACAAAAGTGGTGTTACTGAAGCTTCGGTCGAACTGGAGGAAATTCTGCAGGCCACAAACGCGTTGAAAGACCTCCAGGTTCGCGGACTCATGACTATTCCTCCCTACACTGAAGATCCACAAGGCGCACGCCCGTACTTTCAAAAGCTGCGTAAATTGCGCGACTCGATTGCTGCCCGCAACCTTCCTCGAATCGACATGCACGTGCTCTCCATGGGCATGTCGCATGATTTTGAAGTTGCGATTGAAGAAGGTTCCACCTGCGTCCGCGTAGGTACTGCCATTTTTGGCGAGAGGCCCAGGCCTCGATGATTCCTCTAAAAGAGACTTCCAGCGGCATCACCTTTAATGTGAAGGTCCAACCCCGCGCCCGCAAAAACGCCATCACCGGCACTGTCGGTGACGCCCTGAAGCTCGCCCTCACCGCTCCTCCCGTCGAAGGCAAAGCCAATCAGGCTGTAATCGAATTTCTGGCTGATTTTTTTGAGATTCCACGCTCCTCAATTACCATAGCCAGCGGTGCGGCCAGCCGTCGAAAGGTCATTCGCATTTCCGGCGCCAATCTGCAAGTCCTTCGGGAGCGATTGGAAACAGTAGGAGACTAAACCTTTGAACCTCTACGCGATTGTCCTCGCCGTGATCGTAGCTGTGCTGCTGGTGGTAAGCCTCAGCCAGATCAGGAAAGTAAAAACCAAAGCTGACTACCTGGTCGCAGGACGCACCCTGCCGTGGTATGTGCTGGTTTTTACGCTGCTTTCCTCCTGGATCGGCTCAGGAAGCCTGTTTGGAGGCGCCGAGAACGCCTTCCGAAATGGTTTCCCCGCTTTGTGGCAGGCCGCTGGGGGCTGGGTAGGGCTGCTGGTGATCCTGATCGTCGCGCCGAAGGCCAGAAAGTTCGCGCAATTCACAGTCCCTGACCTGCTGGAAACCCGCTACAACACTGCTGCCCGAGTGCTGGGGGCCATTGCCATCCTGTTTGCCTTCACTGCCATCACCTCGTACCAGTTCAAAGGCGGCGGTGACGTTCTCCACCTGATCTTCCCCAACCTCGATGCCGTGGCCCGAGATCAGTTTCATTTTGCGGCCGGCCATGAACACCGGCTCGGCATGATCATCATTGCCATATTTGTGATCGTCTTCACCGCTGTCGCAGGTATGGCTTCAGTGGCGTATCTTGACGTGGTGATTGGGCTCTTGGCGACCGTGATGTGCCTCATGGCAATTCCGATTCTTTCCCGCGAAGTTGGAGGCTGGAGCGGATTGCACCAGAAGCTTCCGCCGGAGCACTTCCAGTTTCTTGGCAAGCTTACTTTCATTCAAGCGATGCAGTATTTCATGCCGGTTTTCCTGCTCATGTTGGGCAATCAGGCTATGTACCAGAAATTCTTCTCCGCGCGATCGGAGCGCGACGCCAAAGTGGCAGTTTTCGGATGGATTGCCGGCACCTTGGTACTTGAGACAGTGATCGTTGCCATCGCAGTGTACGGTTCCGCTCTGTACGGAAACATTCCCGAAGTAGCGCAGGTTCCACGGGAGATCATTCCCTACACCGCGCGTCACGGTCTGCCGGCCTTGATCGGAGCGCTGCTGATGGGAGCAGTATTTGCGAAGGTAATTTCCACGGCCAACAATTACCTTTTTTCTCCCTCGACGAACCTGGTACAGGACGTCTACGCTCGGTTCATCAACAAGAATGCGTCCGACAAATCCATTCTTCTGGTTTCCCGGCTCGTTGTAGTGGGACTCGGCATCTTCGCGCTCCTGCAGGGGACACTCTGGGAATCGATCCTGGCCATGGCGCTGTATGCTTACACGGTTTATTCCGCCGCGATTACTCCAGCGGTGATGGCAGCGTTCTTTTCGAAACGCGTAACTTCCGCAGCCGCCGTTACTTCTATTGCTTTGGGCACCGTCGTTACGATTGTCTGGAACGTGGAAGGCCTTCTTCTTGGCGCCGGCAAGCAAACCTTCATACCGCCAGGATGGCTCAAGTTTGATGCGATCTTTCCCGCGCTCGCGGTCTCGTTGTTATCTCTGATTATTGTGAGCCTGCTGACTGCCCCGCCACGAAAAGAACAGTGGGCCCCATTTTTTGCTGAGTGATGTAATCGGCTTGGCTCTGCGATATTCCATATGTGTAATATTCCTTTCAGGTTATAATGCCCTATGTGGGAGGTCGAGTACACGAACGAGCTTGAATTATGGTGGCATGGCCTGAGCGAGGATGAACAGATTGAACTTGATGCCAAAGTACGCCTATTGGAGAAATATGGACCGGTTCTTCCGCGACCTCACTCCGATGTGATTGTCACGTCGAAGCACGCAAACATGAAGGAGTTGCGCGGCAGAGTGGTCGCTGGACGCAGGCGCGTTGAATTGCGGGTGCTGTACGCCTTTGATCCACGCCGGACAGCCATTTTGCTTATCGGCGGAGATAAAACCGGCAATACTAAATGGTACGAGCCGTACGTACCCATTGCCGATCAGTTGTTCGACGATCACCTGGAACAAATCGAACAAGAGAGTGAAAGAAGACGGGAGAAAGATGGCAAAAAAAATCCGTGAACTTAGAAAAACGATGTCTCCGGCAGCACGGGAAAAGGCACGTTTACTGGCCGAGAAGTACAGCCGGGCAATGCCTCTGGACGAACTGCGCGCCGCGCGGCGCATGACGCAGGAGCATCTGGCCAGGCTGTTGGGAACGAAACAAGCTGCAATTTCGAAGCTGGAACGCCGCACGGATATGTACTTAAGTACGCTTCAATCCATCGTGAAAGCCATGGGAGGACAGCTTAGAATCGAAGCTTTGTTTCCCGAAGGTGCAGTCGAAATCGATCCGTCGCACCGAGTAAAGAGATCAAACGTACGCGCAAAGCCAGAACTGCCCCGCCGTACCAGAAAACATCGGCGAGCCTCTTAGATGGAAGTGACTGCTGAATGCTCAGTTATGATTAAATAGAATATTGACCCGCTCATGGACCTGACCGCCATACAGGCAGCCTTGCGCGAACGCAAGTTCGATTGCTGGCTGTTTTACGACCACCATCACCGCGACCCCATCAGCTACAAGGTTCTGGGTCTGTCGGAGAGCCTTTTCGTCACGCGCCGCTGGTTTTATGTGATTCCTGCCCACGGCGAGCCCACCAAGCTCGTCCATCGTATCGAGGCCGGACATCTCGATACTCTTCCCGGCAGCCGGCGCGAGTATTCCTCGTGGCGCGAACTCTGGGACAACCTCAAGGCCATGCTGGCACCCAGCAAGACCGTTGCTATGCAGTACTCGCCCAACAACCTGATCCCTTACATCGGGTTGGTAGACGCGGGCACGGTCGAACTTGTCCGCAGTTTTGGCAAAGAGATTGTCAGTTCCGGCGATCTCGTGGCACGGTTTGAAGCCGCCTGGACAGATGACCAGATTAAGAGCCATTTTGCCGCCCGGGATGCGGTCGACCCCATCGTTGAAGGCGCGTTCAAAGAAATTGGACATCGCGTCCGCAATGGCGGGACCACTGAATATGCGATCCAACAGTGGATCGCCGAAGCGTTCCGCCGGGCCGAGCTGGTCGCCGAAGATCTGCCCATCGTCGCGGTCAATGCGAACAGCGGCAATCCTCATTATGAGCCCCGGGCCGAAGGCTCATCTCAGATTAAGGCCGGAGATTTCGTGCTGCTGGATATATGGGCCAAAATCAAAGCAGCGAACGCCGTCTATTACGACATTACGTGGACCGGTGTAATCGGCGCGCCATCAGAAAAGCACATCAGGATTTTCGATATTGTGCGCGATGCAAGGGACGCAGGGGTCAAAAAAGTCCAGGAGGCTTTCAGTGCCGCGCGCAAAATTGCCGGATGGGAAGTAGATGAGGCAACGCGCAGCCACATTGCCTCCGCCGGGCTGGCCCAGTACTTCACTCATCGCACAGGACACTCCATCGGCGTGACCGTCCACGGCAACGGCGCCAACATGGACAATCTTGAGACCAAAGATGAGCGTGAAATCATTCCTAATTCCTGCTTCTCCATCGAGCCCGGCGTTTATCTGCCGGGCGAGTTCGGCGTGCGCAGCGAAGTAAATGTATTGACCCGCAAAGCTTCTGCCGAAGTTACCGGGAAAATTCAACGCGAGTTGGTTTTGATTTGAACAGCCCTCGTGCTGCGGACTCTGGATACCTGCCGCGGGAGCCGCAGGGTACAAGAGTTTCAATTAGAATCAAATTGGAGCTAAATGGCAAAGACTGAAGTCACTACATCTGAAGTGCCCGCCAAAGCCGCGGCCCAGCCAGTTACCGCGATGGCCGTGCTCGCGCCCGTTGCCGCCTGGATTGTTCCAGGGGCAGGTCACCTGATCCAGAAAAAATGGATTCGCGGCCTTCTGCTCCTGTTCTCCGTCGTCCTCATGTTCGTTCTGGGGATCTACATGGAAGGCAAGATTTATAAACCCAACACTGGAGACTTGCTGGACATGCTGGGTTTTGTGGGCGACGTTGGGGCCGGCGGCCTCTACTTTATCAGCCGTCTGATGGACCTGGGAACCAATCCCATTGCCCACGCCACCGCCGATTACGGAACAAAATTCATCGTGATCTCAGGTCTGCTCAACGTTATGGCCATGGTAGACGCATATCACATCGCGGCAGGAAGGAAGAAATGATCCTCGCCCTGCAACTCTCTCATTTCAGCGCAGCATTCATCTGTGCTCTCTGCGCTTCCATAGTTTTCGGAATCACCCAGCGTAACGAACAGCAAGACATGCTGCGCTACGGCGCCTACTGCTTCATGATCTTTCTGCTGGGATTGTTCGTCGGCGGCTGGATGATGTGGTTGTTGCATCACTAAGCAGTTGGTTTTTTTGTAGTTTACCCCGAAGCGTAGCGAGGGGACCCTACTCCCTTGACGCTGTTTCAGGGCGAATGCCCTCAGACTTTTAGCTCTAGATTATCGGTCGGTAAAGTTCCTTGGACAAATCCTTCCATTGTGGATTGCTCTGAGCGAATAAAGCAATTTTCTTCTCGCGTCGATATCCTTTGATTTGTTTCTCTCGAGCGGCAGCCTTTCTCCGGTCAGAAAAAGACTCGTAATATATCAGACGGTTGATCTTGTACTTCTTCGTAAAGCCATCTCGCCACTCATGTCGATGCTCAGCCACACGATGGGGCAGGTGGTCAGATAATCCAAC
>DATDNH010000147.1:0-16222 GCA_036518395.1 Candidatus Angelobacter sp.
CGCCGCCCTTCATAACGAACGAGATCTTCTGCATCACGGAAATGTTGTCCAGTGGATTACCCTGGACCGCGATGATGTCGGCGTACTTCCCTGCCTCGAGAGTGCCGATATCGTTCTGCATCTGCATCAGCTCCGCGCCGCCGATCGTGGCAGCACGCAGGGCCTGCGCCGGCGTCATGCCCCATTTGACCATGGTGACGAGCTGGCGGGCGGGGCTCATGTCCCACTCGAACGCGCCCACGTCAGTGCCAAACGCGATCTTCACGCCTGCCTGCAGCGCGCGGCGGAAGGTGTCCTCCTCGATCTTCAGGCCGGGCGATTCC
Source organism: Candidatus Angelobacter sp. (assembly GCA_036518395.1). Classification (GTDB taxonomy): domain Bacteria; phylum Acidobacteriota; class Terriglobia; order Terriglobales; family Acidobacteriaceae; genus Angelobacter. The sequence continues at coordinate 324 of DATDNH010000147.1, forward strand.
CGAGGCTGGGCGTACGCGCGTTCGGCGCGCCACTGCGCGTCGTACTCGGCAACGTACGGCGTAGGCACGAACCAGATGCCCTTGGCGACCATCGTCTTCATGTCTTCCGCCGCGATGTAGTTGCCGTGCTCAATCGTGTCCACGCCCGCTTCGACGGCGTTGTGCACGCCCAGCAACCCGGTGGCATGCGCCGCCACCCGGTGGCGCTCGCGGTGGGTTTCGTCGACGATGGCGCGCAGTTCATCGAGCGTGAAAGTTGGAATCGTGTCAAGGATGTTGTCATGAATCCTGCCACCACGGTCGGCATAGATCTTGACCCAGTCCGTGCCATGCGAAAGTTGTTCACGTACCGCCTTGCGCGCACCCTCAATCCCGTCCACCGTCTCCACTCCAATCGGTACCGTGACATCCCACGCATAGGCCGGTTGCAGCGGATAAGCGCCAGTTACATCCATGGCGCGCCCCACAACCTGCATGCGCGGTCCCCAGATTAACCGCCCATTGATTGCATTGCGTACATCAACATCGGCATAACCGGCGCCCTCGGTTTCCAGATCGCGGATGGTGGTGAAGCCCCAATCCAGGGCTGCATGCGCGGCGGTCGTTGCCTCGATCGCGCGATAGGCCACCGACTGCTTCAGCAGTTGCGCATCGTACTGGCCGGGCTTGCGGTCACCCTGAAGAAAAACGTGCGTGTGCGACTCCACCATGCCCGGCAGGCACGTCAGGTTTGTGAGATCAATGACCTGTGCCTCTGCCGGCAGCGATACCTTGCCCACCTGCTTGATCCGGTCGCGCTCCACGGCGATCACCATGTTTGGCTCGAGCCGGTCAGACCTACCGTCGAACACCGCGCCGCAATGGATGTACACCGGGCCAGGCGGCGGCTCAGGCACGAGTTTTACCGGCCGCGGAGCATTGTCTGTGTCTTCCGCAATGTTTTGCGCGAGCGCAAATCCAGACAGCAGCGCGAATAAACAAAGCGGGATGGAAAGTCTTTTCAGCATTGGCGGCAACTCCCAACTACCGTATCAGCGTCTAGCGATTCGCTTGCGAATCACGGGCCTGCGCGAGGTCCCCGAACGCGCCGCTTTTGCGCGTGGCGGGGTGCCGACAGACGTTTATCGCATAGCGATAAATCCTATCTCAGATAGTGGATCACTTTACCGGAAACTGACCGACTACCCACCTGATCCTCACGAATCCACTGGGAGGCAGCCGAATATGATAACCGCCGCCCGGCTCAGGAAACTTTGTGAAAATGATCTGGGGTTTTCTTTTGCCGCAGTTGAATCAAAAGGCCACGTTCAGTGATGAGCGTAGCCTTTTTGCATTTTTCGAAACAGAATCACTGCTGCACGCAGCGGCTGCGGACATTATTTCTTCACCGCTCCTCCTTCAGCTCCTTTCGCTGCCTTAGCAGCCACAACCTTGGTGGCCTTGCCTTCGACAACGGTGGTGTAATCGCCTCCACCTTCCGGTGCAATCTCGAACTTGAAACTATACGTAGTCGGCGAAGCTATCGTCAGGATGAAGCGCGCCTTCATGGTTTGCCCGCCCATTTTTTCCGTGCTGATCCACGTCCAGGTATCACCTTCCACGTTTCCCTTGAAGTGTTCCGCCTCGCCCATGCTGTTAAAGGCGTCATAGGTATAGTTTTTGTCTTCGGCGTTGTATCCGAAATACGCGGTTTCGATCACATGACCTATGACCCCGTTGCTGTCACCGTGAGTGACCAGGAAAAAGTGCCCCGGCATCCATTCATTGCGCTCTATGGATGTAAATTTGCCGCCCGGACCCATGGGGCCGGGTTTAAGTTCGCCGGTAGACTTCCACGTACCAACAAAGTAGTCCAGCTTCTTGAGTTCCGGAGCTGGGGTGGGTTTAGGCGGCGGGCCCTGGGTTACCGCTATAACAACAGAAAACAACACGCCAAAAAGGGTGGAAATCGCCATTCGCTTCATGAAGCTGCTCCTTTCAAGTGTTGGCTCGCAGAAAATGCTACTCTCGCCTTAAGAGTGCAGTCAATTTTGATGCGATAGACTGATCACCCATGCCCGCGTCCCGCGCAACAGCCAAAACCTTCAATGCTGTACTGGAGCGCAGCGGCGATCGCCTGAACTGGACCATCATCCGCATACCCTTCGATGCTGCCAAACTCTGGGGTAAGCGCGGGCAGCTCCGCGTGAAGGGCGAAATCAATGGCTTCGCTTTTCGCAGCGCCTTGTTTCCCACCGGTCAGGGCACTCATGTGCTCATGGTCAACAAAAAGATGCAGGCAGGAGGCAAGGTCGTTCCAGGGAACAAGGCGCAGTTCCGTCTGGAGCCGGACGCAGAATCGCGCGAATTCAAGCCATCGCAGGAACTCGAGCGCATCTTCCGCCAGTCAAAGCAGTTGCAAAAATATTTCGATTCTCTCAACTTTTCCATGCGCCGTTATATTGCGCTGTGGGTAGAGGAGGGGAAACACGCGGACACGCGCCGGCGCCGGGCGGAGCAGATGGCCGAGCGGCTCATGGCCACCATGGAAGCCGAACGCGACCTTCCGCCCGTGCTTCAGGTGGCCATGCAGCACAACCCCAAAGCGCGCGCCGGCTGGAACCTGATGCCTCCGGGGCATCGGCGCTCTCATTTGCTGAGCATCTTTTACTATCGTGACCCGGAATCGCGAGCGCGCCGCATCGCCAAAGCCGTGCAGGAAATGATTGCCTACGCCGAGAAACGCCAACTTAAACCCTGACGCGGATGCGACGCAGTTTATTCCGATCCCGCCTTAGCTAGCTAGTACTCGTCGCCGTTGCTGTTGCCGTTGTTTCGGCTGTTGCCTGTTGCCTATTGCGTGTTGCCTGGGTCTAACTGCTGTCACTTTGACTGCCATTGGCTGTCATCGTGACTGCCACCTGACGCTATCCTCTTCCCAAAGCCCCACGCTAATGCCATTCTGGTCGTGGCTCAGATTTCCTGATGGAAAATATGAGTCGTCGCCCCAGGGCGAATCGAACCGCTTTTAGCGGTTCAGCGTTCTTTGAAAACTGAATAAAAAATACGCGCCGTGCTTCTGAATCACGGTGCGCGGCTTTGGTGTCTTGCACTCGTTCGCTGACACCACGGAGCAGTGTGTCCGTGCGCTGGCATAGACCGGCGTACGGACGCAACCGGTGAGGTGTGCCTGATCAGCGAGATCAGCGTCGAGCTCCTAGCACTAAGAAATCGCTTCTGCTAGCCAATCCGCTCGGGGTTTCAGCCAATAAAAATGCGGGTCTCTAGCACCCTAGCAGCCTTTGAGCCCATTTTTGGTTTGGCAGGGTGTGCTGTTTCAGGTTTTGCTGTTGCCGGTCACTAGCGGAAGGCCCGCTGTGGCGGGGAACCTGTCACTTGGGTCAATGTGACGGCACAGATTTCCTTCCGTAACATGTTCCGTAACAGAGTTAGCCGAATCAATTCATGAACTTGGACGGAATTACGGAATCTGGCCCGATTTTGGTTTTGAAATCAAAAATCAAAACTCTCTCAAATCCAAAATGTTATCAAAAATCCAGCTTACTGAATCATTACTCCAACCTTATCCCAGCATTATTCGATTTAAAACGAGCGTCAGCCAATACATAGAATTTGAATCGTGGCAGTTGTCGTTCAGCCCGCGCTGTTTTTTGGTGGTGCAGCCATTGCCCAATCTCAAAACGCCGGGTCTAAGTCATATTTGTGGTCTGCATTGCACCTTTGTTAGAGTTGGTCAACCGTTCCCATCGGAGGCATCCATGCAACGAATGTTCGTCTACATCATTCTGGCCGTTTGCGCCCTGACTACCGCGGCGCAACAACCTGCTCCGCCATCTCAGCCCGCCAACCCCGGGGCTGCGGCTCACTATGACCGCATGGCCGCCGCGAAGAGCGTGTTTCTCAAGAATGCCGGCGGGAACGATATCCCTTTCAACGTCATCAGCCGCAACTTTGAGAGCTGGGGTCGCTACATTCTCGTTGACTCTCCCGACCAGGCAGATATAGTGATAGAAATCCTCTCTCCGGGCGACGACACCGAAAAGAAGGATAAAAAAGACACTGGCAAGACCGGCATCTACGGCGGACCCCAGCAGGGACCACCCCAGTCTTCCATTCCTCCGCCAATAACAACTGTCATTACCTTCACCGTCTACGACAAGAACAAAAAGCCGATGTGGATCGCCAGGGAAGAACCAAAATTTGCCGTGAAACACAGAACCGAAGAAACGCACCTGGTGGAGGCAGCACAAAAGCTCTTCACCCGCTTTCATGACCGCATCGAACCGCCGACCAAACAACCGTAGCTCCACTCATCAAGTGACTTATCGTGCGGGCACGTCTCTGGCCCGCACATTGATACTTCAGCAAGGTGAATTCTCCAATGAATGCTTCTACTCTTGCCGGCAGCGTAGTCGTATCCCATCCGTTCGCTGCTATCTTCTGGGGTGGGCTCCTCGCCGGTCTCTTCGATATTACGCAGGCTTTTGTCGGCTTCAGTTTCTACGGAGCTAAGCCTTTCAGAATTCTTCAGCACATCGCAGGCGGAATCTTTGGGGCCCGTTCGTACCAGATGGGATGGCGGTCCGCGACACTCGGCCTTGCGTTGCACTTCACCATCGCGTTCACCGCGGCGATCGTTTATTACCTGGCCAGCCGCCTGTTGCCTGTGCTGGTGGGGCATGCAGTGTTGTGCGGGCTGCTCTATGGCGAGCTTGTTTTTCTGTTCATGTATTTTGTGGTGCTGCCGCTCTCGGCCTGGGGACCGGCAAAATTTAACCTGGCGACCTATCTCACCGGCCCCATCGGCCACACGCTTTTGGTGGGACTGCCAATCGCGCTTTCCGTCCGCCACTTTGCGCGGTGACCGCTGAGGAGTCTACTTGCTCATAGCCGGGGCTTGAGTCTTCCGATCACGTGCGATCACGCGCGATCCCGATGCGATGACGCGCGATTCTTCTAACCTCCCGCGATCGCTCCTATGACTAGAAACGGTTCTTTCCCGTTGGCGACTTCCTCAGGCAGTGGTGCGTCTGGTGATTCGTGCGATAGATCTTCCTGGCAGGCAAAGAAGCGCAAAAACGGCCGGCGCTCCTGCGTCACGTGGTCGCGTATGGTTCCGCACAACATGGGGTAGCGTGCTTCCAGCGCATTCAGCACTGACCGCTGCGTTACTGGCCCCTGGATTTCCAGCTTCACCTCACCATCTACATGGGCCAGGGTGCGAAGGTGATGCGGCAGAACTACACGGATCATGGCAGCGTCTGCACCTCAACTGAAAGTACTGCCGGCAGGTCGCGAACGATAGGCGCCCATGTATCGCCGGCATCCGCTGATGCGTACACCTGACCGCCCGTGGTGCCAAAATAAATTCCGCACTGGTCGAGCGAATCTACTGCCATGGCGTCACGCAAGACGTTTACGTAGCAGTCACTTTGCGGCAAGCCTTTGGTCAATGCCTCCCACTCGTTTCCTCCGGTGCGGCTGCGATAGACCCGCAGCTTGCCCTCATGAACATAATGCTCCGAATCGCTCTTGATCGGCACCACATAAATGGTTTCCGGCTCGTGCGCGTGTACATCGATCACAAATCCGAAATCCGTCGGCAGATTGCCGCTGATCTTCTGCCATGAATCTCCGGCGTCGTTGCTGCGCATCACGTCCCAGTGCTTTTGCATGAACAGCACGTCTGGACGCGAGCTGTTCATGGCGATGTGGTGAACGCAGTGGCCAACTTCGGCGGTAGGGTTGGGAATATATTTCGAATAGAGACCTCGATTAATGGGTTTCCAAGTCTTGGCGCCGTTATCGCTGCGGAACGCGCCGGCTGCCGAGATAGCAATCACAAACCGGTCAGGGTTGCGAGGATCCAGAATCACTGTGTGCAGGCACATGCCGCCGGCGCCCGGTTGCCATTTGGGCCCGGTGTCATGGCCGCGTAATCCAGGCAGCTCGTGCCAGCTTTTTCCACCATCGGTTGAGCGAAAAAGCGCGGCATCTTCAGCTCCCGCATACACGTTATCTGGATCAGTCAATGACGGTTCCAGATGCCAGACTCTTTTGAATTCCCATGGACGCTGCTTTCCGTCGTACCACTGGTGCGTGGTGAGCGGCTTGCCGGTTTCTGGCGATGTGTCGTATACGAACTTGTTGCTTACTCCAGGAGCGCCCTGCTCCGTTTTTGTCAGTTCGCCGCCTGGCGTCTCCCAGGTTTTGCCGCCGTCGCTGGACCGCTGGATTACCTGCCCAAACCAACTGCTGGACTGCGATGCATAAATCCGGTTTGGATCAGCCGGAGATCCCTTCAAGTGATAGATTTCCCAGCCGGCAAAGTGGGGGCCGCTTACCTCCCATTGTTTCCGCTTCCCGTCTGAACTCAGAACAAACGCGCCTTTGCGCGTGCCCACCAGGACTCGAACTTTGCTCATGTCTTTCTCCTTATGATTGCGGTCTTCAGGTTATCTTCATACTTATATCGAATAAGAGGGTACGAAATCGACAGCCGGGGCAAATTTTTAGTCCGGCTAATCGACAACAGAATGAATGATTGACAGCGTGTCGCTGATATTGTCGAAGGAACAGCGCTAATTTGAAATTGAGATTTAATCTTGTACGGAAATCAGAGCCTGCCGACTATTGCAATCGCGCTCCGATTGTGCGGCGGTTGCAATCCCGCAGAATCTCGGCTGCGAGCTCGGCAGGAGGACGGGAAGAAAGATAAAGCTGGGTGACGCCGCTGTTAATTGCAGTCTGAAGCATCAGCAGGTCAGGTTCAGGAGCGATCATCGCGATATACGCATGTGGAAAGCACATATGCAGGACACCCGCAAGCGACCATCCATCTGCTTTCTCTCCTACTGACATCGACAATATGCAAAGGTCGAACCGGTGTTGAACGATGGCAAGCAAGGCGGTAGGCAGGTCGCGGCACAAAATGGGGGTGAACCCCTCCTGTGACAGGGCAGCCTGCATCGTAGACAACACTCCCAGGTCAGAATGCACGACCAGCGCATTTCGTATTGACCGCGGAATGTACTGCGTATTCTGCATCAAATGGCTGCCTGATGAGCGTCCGATCTCCAACCGGCCAAACGCCGCACCGCTTCAAGGAACTCGGAAATCTCTATAGGCTTGATGGCAAAGTGATCCACGTGAACTTCCAGAGCTGTACGTGCATTGATCACATTGGCATAGCCGGTCACGACTACAACGATGGGCGCCGGATTGAGCTTCTTGGCTGCCCGCGCCAAATCGAAACCTGAGTCTTCGCGCTCCATGTGAAGATCGGTCACCAGCAGATCGTATTCCTGCCCCGCATCCAGCAGCCGGATACCCTCTTTGGCGCTGGCAGCCGTTGTCACCGCATAGCCTTCGAGCTCAAAAATGAGCTTCAGCGTGAGACAAACATTGGGCTCGTCATCCACAATCAGCATTGTGAGCGTCCGTGACCCAGGGTGAGCTTTCATGTTGCCGTTACGTCTCTCGAAATTTTCGTCAGGTATTTTGTTGCCTGGCTCCATGGAAATGGCCAATTCTCAACGATTCAGTTTTGCGTGTTGAGACGCAGGCAGAGATCGGAACTTAGTTGTTGATGGCCTGCGCACAAATGCTCCCAGATAGATGCAAGGTCGGAATCCAGAGTTGCCACAGGACGTGACAGTCATTCTGACGGCTGGTTACCCACGAGCAAAGCCGGTAACCCCTTCGTATCCGCAGTCGGTGCACTCCGTCCTGGCTTTCGTGTACTGGGCAAGGCAGCGGGGACAATAGACGATGCAGCCTGCTTCCGGTGCGGGCGGACGCAGCAGGTCCGTGGGATTAAGTTTTTTTTGTTTGATGCCCTGCTCCATCGCCTTCTGTAAGGCTTGCCGATATTGTTCGACGCGATAATCGCCAAAGCGGCAGAGGCGAAGCTGTTCAGCTGCGAACCGCCGGAATTCTTCCTCAGGCAAAACGGCTCCTGCTACGGCCAGAGGATGAAAGCCGCTCAACAGATCGCGCGCCGCTGCATCTTCGGCACGAATGGCGGCCACAGGCGAAAGGATTACCGTGACCAGCGAAGTCATCCAGCTCACTTTGCGATTAGGATGCGCGGATTTGACCAGCGTCCAGAACTCCAGTGCGATGGCGACAGAGATGGTCACGAGAACCAGAATCACCCGCCACAAAATTCCTGTGCCAAAAAACCGGAATGCCAGCGGGACACCGAAGAAGAGAAAAAAGAATTGCAGATTAGTGAGAATCTTCACCCAAAGCGACCTGCCGGTGAAGACCCGGACCCTGCGTGCAGTGTTTTCGATGCTTAAGCTCTTGCGCAGCCAATCCTGGATGATCTGTCCGCGCTGTCCTCGCCGGGCGCGGCGCAGTTGTTCAAGCAAGTCTACGTATTCCAATACCTGAATCTTGCTGCCCTTGAAAGCCACTACGCCGTTGCACAGCAGTTTCGCTTCGGAATGCGAGACTTCGAGTTTTTCCCAGGGAATGGAAATCCATTTGGCTCCAACGTCTTCTTTCGTTTCTTTTGCCGGGAACTGAATTGAATCCGGTGACAGCTCAAAGGCGGGCCACTGCACTACCAGCACGGGCGCGAGAGGCGGGAGAGGATTGGCAAGAAGCCCGGCGATATCAAAAGCGTTCCAGACGAATCCCGGATAGCGGCGTTTGCCACGGCCGCGAATCCCTGGAGAAAAAATAATGGCGCGAGGTGAAGCCCAGCAGATGCACTGCAACAGGTAAACCAGCAGAACGATTAAAAACAGCGACAGAAGTTCTGAGTAAGCAAACATTCTGTAATCAGGTCACCCGGTCAGATCAAGGACGGCCATGTTTAAACCTGCCCGCCACCGGCGGCCTGCTTATTCGGATCTTCGATCTTTATTTCTTTCGAGCCAAACAATGAGCTGAATATTTTCTTGATCAACCCGACGAGCGCGGCAAACCCTACAACGATCAGCTTCCAGAATTTCGCCAATAGTCCGGTCTTAAGTAACACGGCTCCAGTGCCACCCGCGATCAATGCCGCTAATCCATATTTAGCCACCTTGTCGCCGGCGCGGAAGTCACTGTAGCGCTGTCCTTGAATATAAGAAAAGCCGCCGATCACCGCGTTGAATTGTGCGATGCTGGCCTGATAATCCGCAGGCGCAACCACCAGATCAACGTTCATGGTCCCGCCTCGACCGAGCAGGCGGATGGAGTGGTTTACGCTTCCGCTGCTGGTTGGATCATCGCCTTTGCCATCGATGGCCCATGTAAGATTATGCGTGAGCGGATCATAGTACGGCCTGGTTTCCCAGCCGGTTATGTGGAACGGCTTCCATCCCCGCTTGCGCCGCTCTTCATTCGCCGCTTCAGTGCCCTCCTGGAGGCTCTTCAAAAGAGCATCGGCGTCGAGATTGTCCTTCTCATCGTCTTTTACATAACCGGTATCAGAAAATTCGAAGGTCATAAACCACTTCACGTCATCGCCGGCGGGAATCACAACGCCGAGCTCGTTTCCGCTCGCCGGATTGTGAGTGAGTTCCATGACGCGCAAGGCGCCGGCCTTGCCCGTGAATTTGTATCCGGCGGGGATTTTGAGCTGCGCGACATCGCCGAGATAACCGATTGTGGGACCATTCTGCCACTGAATTCGGGACCCTTGATTCTGTGACTGCGATTGCGGCTCCTGCGCCGCAACCACCACGGTGAGAGCAAACATCAACAGCAAAACAGCGAATACCCCTTTGAATGCTTGTCGAGCCATAGTTCACCTCATTCTCCTGGGTGAGCTATTGTGCTGGTAATTTGTTTGCGAGGCAACAGATTTTTCAATGGAAAGGGCCTTAGGAACCAGCGACCGCCGTTATCGCGCGACCGCGGTTGGCCGCGCCGGACAGAAGCATCTTAGGTAGCGGACGAATGCAACGCAGAAGTGAGCTTCAAGCCACGTAGCAAGCGCGGTTTTACTGAAGCAGCGTACCGTTGGGCTCTTCTTCTGTCTCCGGAATGACTACCGCGGAAGCCACTTTATCGCCGGGCTCGAGCTGCAGCAGGCGGACGCCCTGTGTGGATCGTCCGGCTTCGCGGATCTGCTTGGTGTCAATGCGGATGATCTTGCCAAAGTGGCTGATCAGCATGGCCTCCGAAGATTCGTCCACCAGCATGATTCCCACCACACTGCCATTACGCGCTGTGGTCTTTACGTTGATCACGCCTTTGCCGCCGCGCGATTGCAACCGATATTCCTCTACTGGCGTGCGCTTGCCATAACCATTTTCTGTCACGCTCAGGATGAGGCTGGGGAGCTCTTCTTCGGCCTCTTTGCCGTTGCTCTTCTTCTTGCCGTTCTTGGGAGTGATGGCCACGCCAACGATGTAGTCGTCTTTCTCCAAATCCATGCCGCGCACGCCATACGCGGGCCGCCCCATGGAGCGCACGTCTTCTTCGTCGAAGCGGATGGCCATGCCTTCATGCGAAGCCAGGAAGATGATCTGATTGCCGTCTGTGAGGCGAGCGGCAACCAGCTCATCGCCTTTGTCGATGCCGATGGCGATGATGCCGCGCGACATCACGTTCGAAAAATCCTTCACCGGCGTCTTTTTCACCGTGCCATTGCGCGTTGCGAAGAATACATAGCGGTTTTCTTCTTCCAGGTTGCGCACTTCCAGCAGCGTGCGCACAGTTTCTCCCGGCTGCAATGCCACCAGGTTTCCGATGTGCTTGCCTTTGCCGGCAGCGCTCACATCAGGAATTTCATACACCTTGAGCCAGTAGACGCGTCCGGTGTTGGTAAAGATCAAGAGATAGGAGTGCGTGGAAGCGATGAACAGATATTCGACAAAATCTTCATCGCGGGTCTTCATGCCGGTACGGCCGGTGCCGCCGCGCCGCTGCTGGCGATAGGTGGAAATGGGGGTCCGCTTCAAGTAGCCGCTATGGGAGACCGTCACTGCCACCTGCTCATCGGCGATCAGGTCTTCCAGCGTGATCTCGACCGTTTCATCGATGATTTCCGTACGGCGAGCGTCGCCGTAGTCTTTCTTCACTTCTTCCAGCTCTTTCACAATCACGCCGCGCAGCTTCTTGTCCGAGGCCAGAATGGATTCGTACTCGGCGATTTTTACGCGAATCTCATTCAGCTCGTTCAGGATCTCTTCCGCGGACAGGCGTGTCAACCGGTAGAGTTGCAGTTCCAGAATGGCATCAGCCTGTTTTGTCGTAAGGCGCCCTTCCGCTCCGCTGCCGGAATGCTGCTGGATGGTTTTATCGGTAATCTTGAACTTGGCTGCCAGCAGGTTTTCTTTGGCTTCCTGGCGTGAACCGGAACCGCGAATGATTTTGATGATGGCGTCGAGGTTATCCAACGCGATCTTGTAACCTTCCAGGATGTGCTCGCGCTCGCGCGCTTTCTCCAGCAGGTACGCAGTGCGCCGGCGCACAACGTCCACGCGGTGGTCGATGAAGTACTGGATGGCCTGCTTCAGACCCATCTCTTTGGGCTGGCCGTTGACCACGGCCAGGAAGATCATGCTGAAGCTTTCCTGCATCTGTGTGTGCTTGTAGAGCTGATTCAGAATGATCTGCTCCTCCGCTCCGCGTTTGAGCTCAATCACAATGCGCATGCCTTCACGATCGGATTCGTCGCGCACATCAGCAATGTCGTCAATGACTTTGTCATTCACCAGTTGGGCAATGCGTTTTTCCAGCAGCGCCTTGTTCACCTGGTAAGGAATTTCGGTGACGATGATGGCCTTGCGTCCCTGAGACAAGTTCTCCATGGAGGCTTTGGCGCGCATGATGAAACGCCCACGTCCCGCTTCATACGCGCTCTTGATTCCGCTGCGGCCGTAAATGTAAGCGCCGGTAGGAAAGTCAGGCCCCTTAACGAACTTGAGCAGCTCTTCCAGCTTGATATTGGGATCGTTGATCTGGGCGATAGCGGCTTCCACAATTTCCGTCAAATTGTGGGGCGGAATCTTCGTCGCCATCCCGACGGCGATGCCTTCAGAACCATTGATCAGCAGATTGGGAATTCGCGTGGGCAATACCGTTGGTTCAACCGTGGTGTCGTCATAGTTCGGGACAAACTCCACCGTCTCTTTGTCGATATCTTCCATGAGCGTGCTGGCGATGCGCGAGAGGCGGCATTCGGTATAACGCATCGCGGCAGGAGGATCGTCATCCACTGAACCAAAGTTGCCCTGGCCGTCCACCAGCGTGTAGCGCAAAGAAAAATCCTGGGCCATGCGTACCAACGTGTCGTAAACAGCCGCTTCACCGTGGGGATGGTAGTGGCCCAGACACTGGCCCACCACTTTGGCGCACTTGGTGTGCTTCTTGTTGTATTGCAGCCCCATTTCCTGCATCGTGTAAAGCACACGACGATGCACCGGCTTCAGGCCATCACGTACGTCGGGCAGGGCCCGCCCGATGATCACGGACATTGAGTAGTCGAGATACGAACGCCGCATCTCCTCTTCAATGTTGATTGGCTGAATGCTCGCCGCACCCGGACTGCCGGGAGGAACTCCTCCGTCGCCGCCACTCGGTGGCTTCAGAGGCAACTCTGGATTGATAGGATCGTCTGCCATTTTGATGTCTTCACATCCCACCACTTATGGGGCTGGGCTCAGGAATCGTGCCCTTTCCGGGCTGGATTCTTGTCTTCCGATTCGGCTCTCAACAGGCACACCACGGGCGATATTCTGAAGCTGTTTTTACAGCTCCGAATTTCCGCTAAATGCTTGCATTTACAGAGGTTAATCGCCGGAAGACTACTACCCAGTATAGCACAAAAGCAGGCTTAGAGGTGAGCGATTACGGCCAGCAATCAGAGGGTCGAACTATTCTTCGGACGCTTTGCGTTTATGGGGGTTGATCTCAGGGACTGGATGGCAATTTTACTGAGATCCCTAATTCGTCATTCGCTTTCCTGGTTGCGTTCAGATCGAGTTCGTCCAGTTTGATTTTCTTCATTCCGTTGTTTGAAAAGTCAAAGAGTGTTTGCCCCACAATCGCGTAGTTCTGCGTCTCCAGCTTGTGTCCGTCTTTGAAGATGAAAACCGTTGCTGGAGTATCGCTGCTCGGCTGCGGTCCTGCGCTGGCATCTTCGGAGTCGGAAGCGGGTTCCTTCGCAGTTGGCGGCTGACTACTCTTCGCGGGTGATTGGCTTTGGGCTTTCTCGCGACTATCCAGATAATGCTCCCCGTAGCGACTGTCAGCCTGCTGCGCCAAAGCATCGCGAGCGCCACGCAAGTACGCTTCGCGCAGCGCTTCCGAATCTGGGGCTGAAGACGCAACGACAGCATCTGCGCCCGCTGTCTGCTCGGACGCGGCGGCATCGGAGTCGACGTAAGCGTAATTGCCATCAATTGGATAAGTGGGTATGAAGATGGGCACCGGCACAAATTCATGCCGTCCATGCCGAATACGGGGATCGCCGAAGCGTACATGGAAATGCCGCTGATTCACAACAATGCGGCCATTCGGACCGATTCGAGGCGTGGGCGAAAGGATGCTTGATGGTGTTCCGTGCGCGACTCCGGGCGATGTCGGAGAAAGGACCGACGCTGGCGGACCATGAGGTTCCACTTGCTGGGCCACGGCGACTTGCAGGGCGAGAGCGAAGATCAGAAAAGATGCCGGTCGCATAAACCACCTGCCGGTGCAATGATAAACCTGCACACCGAAGTTATATAAGATTTTGATGTATCCAGCCGTACAAAAGGCTCAAAGCAAGAACGCTTCTGAACGTTAAAATTGCGGCTAAAGAGAGTGTAACCGCTCCCCTCCAGGGCGTTTCAAGCAGGTCTGCTGAAATTCCGCCAATGAAAAGAAATATAAAGCTCAGGCCGAGGGTGGCAAACCAGAAGTGAATAGGCGGGACCAGGGCAAAGAGCAAAACCACTACAAAAGCCGTGGCCAACGGAGCTGTATTGCCGAAATAGCGTGTCCGGGCCCAACTCCCATAGGTGGTTAATGCAGCCGCGATGAGCACGAGCAGCAGGATTTTCATCGCCATCGTGACCACTGGATAGGCTGCGAGCCCATACGCGTCGGCGAAGATAAACCCAAAATTCGCGAGCAGCTCCCGTGTGAATTGGGGAGTGATCAAGGCACGAGTCAAAGGGGAAGTACCGGCAAGCCAGGTGGTAAGCCAAAGAATCGCGATGCCGATGGTTGAGGCTGCCAGAAGAACGGCAAGCGTTGCGCGTCGCCGGCCGGGAGCCAGATATAACATGAACGCAAAAGCCAGCAGGACGATGGTAACCGACCAGACGGCGGTGGAAAGGCAAATTCCAATGGCGGTGCCGAGGATGATGATTCGCGGCAGCCATTTGCGCGGGGGCGCATAAATAGTGTGCGCCACCCCGATAGCGGTGTAGATCAGCCCGAAACTGCTCCAGGCGAGAATGATTTCCGGGCCGATATTGCCGCTGATCATCACCATGGCGGGCGAGAAACAGTACAGGGCAACAGCAACATAACCACCAGAGTTGCCGAAGAGCCGGCGTGCCACCCACCACAATGCGCCACCCAGCCAAACACCAAAAATCACGAACGGTAACCGCACAAGCCAGCGTCGCGGGATGCCCAGTGCAGACTTGAGGGAGGCTGGCGCGATGCCCTTCAGGCCCTCCACGGCGCGCAGCGGCAACGCGGCCATAATGCTGGTGAATGGGGAATGGATCTGCGAATGCGAGGGCGCGGCTGCATAGCCCGAAGCCATGTATTCATATTCGAGATCGGAAAGACGCCGGCCCGCCGCCGTCCAAAGGCATTGCACCAGAAATGCCAGCAACAGAAGCCCGGCGAAGAGCTGCGGGCGGCCAATCCTGAATTCTCTGATGGCTTGGAACATGAGAACCAGTAATTAGTAATCAGTATTGGGTATTTAGCAAGAGCAAGACTTCACGGAGGAAAGAAGACCCAGAGGAATCCCATGAAAGGCAGCAGCCCGGATAAACAACCGATCAATAAACTATCCGGTTACCAAATGCTTACTTGAGATCAATCGGCTGGAGGATGGGACGAGCAGAGCGCTGAAACAAGATTCGCATCGCACCGAAGACTGCTCCCAGGATCGGTGCTGCCGCCATGAGACCGAAAATAGATTCTGCCGGATCCTCATAATCGACGGGAGAGAATCCGACTGCATCCTCGTCCTGGCCAAATGCATATTTAAGCGCCATCAGCAAAAACAACACCGCGGCAAACAAAAGCAGGTTTCTTGTTTTCATGTGCAGCACCTCTGCCATTTAATTGGAAACCTCAAACCACGATTTTGTTCCCGGAAAATCAGTATTTAGTAGTTAGTATTTGGTATTTAGATGATCGCTCTCCTGCTGACCTGTGCCCCATCACCTGTAACCGGCTCTTCTGCTACAGTCTTTCATGGCGGGAGAAGAGGCATGGAGAACCAAAACTTGAGCGCCGGCGCGCAAAAGGACGCGCTCAAGTTCATTTTCTTTAACCCGCGCGGGCTCCGCCCCGGGTGGCGGCTGCTGATCTTTGTTGGGCTATTTTCGATTCTATCCTATGCAATTTCATTCCTGAACATACCGCGCAAGTTTACGCCTTCATGGCTGATCGTGAACGAGACACTTGCCTTCGGCGTGGCTGTGTTTTGCAGCTGGGTCATGAGCAGGATCGAGCGGCGCAATATGGCCGGTTATGGATTGCCGCTGCGAGACTCCGGCGCTTTGCCCCGATTCGTCCGGGGATATGTATTCTGGGGATTTCTGCCGCTTACGATTCTGCTGCTGCTCTTGCGGATGTTACATGCGTTCTATTTTGGAACGCTGGCCCTTCACAGGGGCGCGATCTTTTCCTGGGGAATGGCCTGGGCCGTCCTCTTCGTGCTGGTGGGTCTCACTGAAGAATACTCTTTTCGCGGTTACATCCTATATACATTGACGGAA
>DATDNH010000148.1:0-6734 GCA_036518395.1 Candidatus Angelobacter sp.
CAGCAAGCGCGGTCGCAATGTTGAGGTCGCCGAAAGCGCTGTGCGCCAGTCCAAATCGTTCAGCGCCGACGAAGCTCTTTCCAATCACTTGATCGATTATGTCGCCAAAGATGAAGCCGATCTTTTGAAGGAACTCGACGGCAAAACTGTCAACCGATTTGACGGGTCGAAAGAAGTGCTCCATCTGGCTGGTAAGCCGGTGCGTTTCTACGACCGCACCGTGCGCGAATACATATTTTCATGGCTCATGGATCCGAACTTTGCCGCCATTCTGTTTTCCATCGGCATGCTGGCATTGTGGGCTGAATTCAACAACCCCGGCATGGTCATGCCCGGCGTCATAGGATTCATCTTCATTCTGCTGGCACTGTTTGCCATGCAGTTGCTGCCTGTACGATATGCAGCCTTGATCTTGATTCTCGGGGCATTTGTGCTGTTTGGGCTCGAGGCAAAGTTCCAGACGCATGCTGTGCTGGGTGTGGGCGGCATAGTCATGATGGTCTTGGGATTATTGTCGCTCGTGAATGGTCCGATTCCGGAGATGCGCGTGAAGTGGATCACGGCCCTCTCAATCAGCATTCCTTTGGGGGCAATCACGATTTTTCTCATGAGTATCGCGATCAAGGCTCGAAGAAACAAAGTCGCGACCGGCGCGGAGGGCATGATTGGTGAGATTGGCGTTGTCGAGGCGCCGCTCAGCCCCTTCGGCAAGGTTTTCGTTCGCGGTGAACTCTGGGACGCGGTTGCATCGGCTCCGGTCGCACCGGGGACGAACGTGGTAGTTCGCAAAGTGGAGGACTTGAAGCTGTACGTGGAGCCGCAAACATCGGCGGAGCGGGTGGGGAGCTGATCCAAAGGATCAGCCCGAACTGTGTCTGCTTCTAAAATTTCAAATTTACCGCTTTTGGACTAGAATCCGAAACGAATTCCAAACGGCCGAAGGCATGGAGGCGTAAGTGGAAATCTCCGGAATTTTCCTGGTTGTTGTGTGCGTCATCATTGGTCTGTACCTGCTCAGCTCGATCAAGATTCTGAGCGAATACGAGCGAGGCGTGATTTTCCGCCTCGGTCGCCTGCTTCCCAATGCCAAAGGGCCGGGCATCATCCTGGTCTTTGGCCCGGTGGACCGCATGGTACGAGTTGATCTGCGCCAGCAAGCTCTGGAAGTCCCCCCACAGGACATCATTACCCGCGACAACGTTACGCTGAAAGTGAATGCCGTGGTCTATTGGCGCGTGGTCAGCGCTCCCCAGGCCGTGGTTCAGGTGCAGAACTATTATTGGCAGACGCAGCAGTTTGCCCAGACTACTCTGCGATCCGTGCTGGGTGAGGTAGACCTGGACGAACTGCTCGCGCATCGCGACAAGCTGAATGCACGCATCCAGGCCATACTCGATCAGCATACGTCACCTTATGGCGTGAAGGTTTCCAACGTCGAGATCAAGCAAGTCGATCTTCCAGACTCGATGCAGCGAGCCATGGCCAAGCAGGCTGAAGCGGAACGCGAGAAGCGCGCCAAGATTATCCACGCAGAGGGTGAATTTTCCGCTGCGCAACGCCTGACGGACGCAGCCAAGACGCTTTCTTCCGAACCTCTTACTCTGCAATTGCGATATCTACAGACGCTGACCGAAATTGGAGTGGAAAAAAATACGACCATCGTCTTCCCGCTTCCGGTAGACATTCTCTCCGCTTTGACGGCGGCGCTGGAGCGTGCCGGTAAAGGACCGGCTAAGCAGGGTTAACCATAAGGATTCAACCCGATATCCAGCAGAGCCCCTGACGGTTAAACTGGGCGTGTATCAGGAGAGCTTTGTTTACAGGTCTGAACGGTTAAGGCTGAACAACCCTGGAGAGATTAATGCAAGAACCGCAGGACACAGAAATCACGCTGGGAACAGGCAAGCTGCTGGGCATTTTTTTCGTTTTGGTGGCAATCTGCGCTGTATTTTTCACTATGGGATATCTGCTGGGGCGCAGCTCAACTCCTCCGGGCTCATCAACGACGATTGTCAGCTCCATTCCCACGGCCAACTCCAACAGTGGCAATAAACCTTCAGCCAACGGCGCCAAACCCACGGATTCTGCCGGATGTCCTGCGGGCTCGCCTAACTGTGTAGCTGCCAGCTACGCTCCGAATTCTGCTCCGCAGTCTTCGCCCGCGGTGACTTCTTCTAAACCGCCTGACACCGGAACACCAGCCGGCGACAACGCTCCCGAGATCAAAGCCGTCCCCAGCGGCTCTTACACGGTGCAGGTGGCTGCGATAAGCAAGCAGGAAGATGCTGACATCCTGGTGAATGCGCTGCGAAAAAAACAATATCCAGTTTTTGTGGCCAGTTCGCCGACCGACGCCCTCTTTCACGTCCAGGTGGGCCCATTTTCTGACGCCAAGGATGCGGAAGCCATGCGCAGCCGGCTGGCAGCCGACGGATATAACGCAATTGTGAAGAAGTAGACCCTGCCGGACGAGTAGATCGATTCAAATACAACCTGCGCTATTTTTGGCCTGCAACCGCGTTGCTACTGTGCTGGGCCAGCCAGACCCCGAGATTGGGTTGTTGTCTCTCGCGGAAGCTAATGCAGGCATTGATCTGCTCTGTTGCCTGCTTCAGGACGCGCTCCGCCGATGGCACTTTGTGTTCGTTGAAAAATTGCTGGACTTGATCGCGCCTGCCGGCATCACAGAAACTTCGCGTTGCTCCCACAATTTCCCCACCGCTGGACATGGTGATCTTCTTCTCCACGTCCGTCCAGTGCGCCGTGATCCATTGCCATGCCGGACTCTGATTTGCCGGATTCGCCAGCTCAGCGGCGATCAGGTGTGGAGCGTCCTGGTTGCGCATTTCAGGAGATACAGCCAATTGCAACACACGCTCGACCAGCAGTGGTCCCTGAAATTCTGCCAGGGCCTCGCCGACGTTGTAATACTGTTCCGGCGAAGTCATGCGGCGCATGCCAGCCAGGTATTCATCCAGCAGAGCCGCGTCTCCCGCGCGTGCGGCCACCTGGAGAATACTTTGCGCCAGAGTAGGATCCAAGGAGTTCGGGTCTTGCAGATACTGTCGCGCAAGCCGGGTGGATTCTCTAATCGTATCGGTGTCCTGAGCAATTTTTCCAAGGATTTCTATCACATCAGCCCGCAGAGTGTGCGTGTCATCGCTCTCGCCTGCCGCTGCCGTCCATCCCAGCTTGCCCAGCATGGGGCGGAACAGCGCGCGTAGCCAGGTATGATAGGTTTCACGATCCGCAGACGTGAGGAGATAGTTATCGGTGTTCTCCAGGGATGGAGAATAGCTCTCCATCACGGCGCGTTCTTGATCGGAACTCAACGAACCAATCAAGTCCAGCAACGAGCCGATTTTTTCTCTTCCGGCGCTTACCAGCGCGGCTTCATCCTGGATCAACGCCATGCGTTCTGCGGTGGTGAGCCCGGTCAGAGATACGGCGCCAAGTTTCCGCAATAATTCCGGATCATATTCGGTGCGGTAGTAACCCACCGCATTCGCGTTAGTGAACACCCAGTTGGAGCAGCCCACAGCCGGCACCACCTGCTGCCGCTCTTGCACCAGCTGGCAGAAGGTTTTGTTCTCGTCAGTCTTGAGGCATACCGGGATGCTCCAGAGTTGGTTGCTGGTGTCCGCACTCCCATCAATAAAGAACCGTTGCTGCGAAATCGTGATCTCCGTTTTTGGGTGCGGCTGGACCACAGTGCGGCGGCGTTTCTTCTTGCGCCCCGTGGTTGTGGTGGTCTGGGCCTTGGGAGTCACGCATTCTGCTTTCACCTTGATCAGCGGCTCGCCCGGCAGATTCACAAACGTAGGCATGATGCGGTCAACCGGGCGTCCAGAAGCCAGGGTCATGGCCGTCCAGAAGTCTTCCGCCGTCGCATTCCCATATTGAAACTTTCGCAGATAAGTATTTACTCCTCGTTGAAACACCGCCGGGCTCACGTAGGATTCGATCATCCTCAGGACTGCCGCGCCCTTATCGTAAGAAATCGAATCAAACAGCTCATTGATTTCGTCCGGGGTCTCAGCCTTGGCGCGGATGGGATGAGTGTTGCGCAGAGAATCTACCTGCAAGGCGTTGTTAGTATCCTTTACCGCCTCCAGCATGGCGCCCCACTCCGGATGCAGCGCCTGCATAGGCTTCTTCTCCATCCAGTTGGCAAAACCTTCGTTGAGCCAGATGTTGTCCCACCACTTCATCGTGACCAGGTCGCCGAACCACTGGTGCGACATTTCATGCGCCAGCACCAGAAAGACAGCAGCGTGCGACTCGATGGAAGAATTCTTATCGTCAATGAACAATAGCGATTCACGATAGAAGATGGCAGCGGTGTTCTCCATGGCGCCCGCTTCGAAGTCAGGAACGCCAAGGACGTCCAGCTTGCCGTATGGATACTTGATTCCGTAATACTGGTTGTAATACTTAAGGATTTCTTGCGCGTACCGCAGGGCGACCTGGCCCAGCGGCTTCTTGTCCGGCGTTCCGCAAACCCGAATGGGAATGGAGTCGGCCTCGCCTTCATTGCACTGAAAATCACCTACCGCCATCGCTACCAGATACGTTGACATTTTGGGCGTGGTTGAAAATTTCAGCGTGTGCTTGGCCTCCGCTGGACCGGGAGTATCAGCGACGATCCGGCCATTCGAAATAGCGGTGTCGCCCTTGTCTATGATGAGCGTGATATCAAAGGTGGCTTTGAATGCAGGTTCGTCGAAAGAAGGAAAAGCCCGGCGGGCGTCCGTGGCTTCAAATTGAGTTGTGGCGTAGCGCCGCACTTTGGTTTTGGCCAGGTAAAAACCGCGCAGCTTGTCATTGAGAATTCCACTGTATTGGATATGGATGGTGGCTGGGCCCTGCGTAAGCTGCAAACCAACAGTCAAAGAGGCCTGTTCCTTTTGTGCGTCAGGAGTCACGCGCGCTTCCTGGCTGTTGGCGCCCTGCGTGATGGTCACTTTCTGAAATTGAATTTCCGCGGAATTGAGCGTGATAGAACTGGTCGGCTTCTGAATGTTGACTTGGATGATCTCATCGCCGGTAAAAGTCGCTGCGGCCAGATCGGGCGTGAATGTGAGGTTGTAATTCTGCGGGATAACGTCCTGCGGAAGCCGTTGAGCAGCGGCAAACGCCGCGAGTAATAGAAGTGAAATAAAAATTAAGCGTTTGATGATTACCATGTAACTCCTAAATAAGCAGTTGGCAACTGACAAATTGGCTTGTTCCTTCGTGTTCCTCTGTGCCCTCTGTGGTTTCGCTTTTGGGTTTTGCTAACTGCTAGTTGCCAATTGCCATTTACTTATTTTGACGGCGGCGAGAGCTTCCCGTCATCACTTACCTGCACTGCATTCATACCGAAATCGCTCGACGAAAGTTCCCTCAAGATGGGCACAATCCGCATTTCCGCATCCAGTTTCGGCCCTCCGGGCTTTTCCTGCTTAACAGGATGAACGCGCCCGCCGCGAAATGTCCCATCCATCCCCAGATGCGCCTCCAGGATCAATGACAGGCCGCTTTCGCCACTCAAATTAAATGGCCCGTAAGTGGCGAAATTGCCCAGCGAATAAGCAATCAGCTTGCCCTGGTAGACCTCCATGCCGCGCACCACGTGCGGCCCACTTCCCACTACCACCTGCGCCCCGGCATCGATGGCTGCGTGCGCGAACTTGCGCAGGTCGCCGCGATCTTCCCCGAGAAAAGTTTCGTCGCCGCTGGCAACATGCTGGTGTGTGGCCCCCTCTGCGCCACCATGAAACGACACGATTACGATGTCGGCTTGCGCGCGAGCGTCGCGGATCACGTGTAGCGCATCATCCTGGTCCAGCAGGTTGTAGGCATTAGGATAAGTGGCAAAGGCGATTACAGCTATCTTTTTCCCTTTGACCGTGAGATGAGCAATGTCGCCGACCTCTCCGGAGTGCGCAATGCCGAGCGAATCAAGCACCTGGCGGGAACTGCTGCGTCCTTCAGCGCCAAAATCCATCGCGTGATTGTTGGCCAGTCCCATTACGGAAAATCCGGCCTCTTTCAAGTATTTCCCGTAACGCGTGGGCACGCGAAAGGCATAACAAGTGCCGAGCTTCTTGCCATGACACTTTGCGGAAATGCCGCTATCCACCAGCGGGCCCTCAAGGTTGCCGAACGTGACGTCGCCGAGCCTCAGGATGGGCGCAACTTCCTGCAGAATGTCAGCGCCATCATTGGGCGGCAGATCGCCGCCGGATGAATCAGGGAACGTGGTGCCCAGCATCACATCGCCTACGGCTGCAAAAACAATTTCCTCTTCAACCGGAAACTGGATGGGAAAAACCTGATCAGCCGAAGGCTGTTGAGATCCTGAGGATTTTTGGAGTTCAGTCGCGGGGATCTCCTTGGCGGGCTGCCGTTGCACAACATTATTTTGGAGCGCAGCTGCCCTCGGCTGCGGCAGCCAAAGCGTTAGAAACAAGACCAGCACGATCAGGCATCGTGGGGCAGCGAAGTTTGATTCTTGGTTTTTCAATTTCGGCGGTTTTGGCAATTATGGCAATTTCGGCAATTGCTTGTCGATGATCTAAAGGATTCGCCTTATCAGTGAAAATCAGTTGAATCAGTCCCGCTCAGCGGCATCAGTGGTAAGAATTACCCGCGATGATTGTTCCAGCACATCGGTTCCACGCTACCCAATACCCGAGCTCGCGATAGTCCTTGAAGTCAAAGACTGCGAGGTCAGCATCTTTTCCCGGCTC
>DATDNH010000149.1:0-5288 GCA_036518395.1 Candidatus Angelobacter sp.
ACAACTATGTTCACAACAACGGTTACGGTGCGTATCCCGGCGCCTGCGCCGGATGTTTCCAGGTTGACGCCGGCTCATACGGATACAACGAGGGAATCGCCTTCGTGGGTTATCCGATCGGCAGCTATGGCACAAAAATCCTCAACAACAGGATCACGATCGAAGGAGGCCACAACGCCCTTATGGTTGATGAGGACACCGGGAGTCCTTTGATTCAGGGAAATCAGGTTGGCCCCGGCTGCTCACATAACTGTTTGGACTTCAAGCGATCGGTTGGCGCAATGTTCAAACAGAATACTGCGAACTGCACGGGAACCGTTACGGTAAATGGTCAAAGCTATCCTGCCTGCAATGCTAATGCTTTCTACACTCAAAACGACACTCCGGCTAGTTTCACTGAAACCGGGACCTACGAAGAAAATGTTGCCTATGGTGCGGCCCCAAGTAATGCATGCTTTGCCGCTCAGGGACAATCCGGCCCTGTAGCCGTTTCACTCAATTACTACAACAATACTTGTGCATTTGCTCCCGGCGATTCCAACCCTGTTGCCTTTAATGTGCAGAGTTGCCTGGGCGGCACGCTTAAGGTCAACAACAACATTTTCCAGGGCGGGTACCTGTTTACAACCAGCGATTGTGCAATGTCATGGGACTATAACGACAAATACCAGACCACGCAGGGAGGAAGTACCCCAAATGGCGCCCATGATCTTTCGGTCGATCCGCAGTGGGTTAATCCTTCCGCATTCGACTTCCATCTCCAATCGACAAGCCCCGTGCTGAATAACGGCAACTCAAGCATTCTGGGTCTTCCTTATATCGGCGCTTGTGGTACGTCCGGGACATGTCCGTAGGCACGCAAACTTAACCTGAGCCATATCACTGGGCAAAAAGGCCAGAGATAGCTCAGCAACGTTAGCACTCTCGTCTCAGTGATCGCGCGGCGGGTTCGCTCACAACGACCCGCCGCGTGTTACTTGGGCAGCCAGTCCTTAGCCTTCCAGTGGGCCAACAATCTACTCAAGTAGGAAAGCGCGTCGGGATCCATCCACGCGCCGCTGAAGTGGGCGCCCAAACAGGCGAACGCAACATATTCCAGATTGGTAGCGTTTGAACCTGTCACAGGATTGAAGAACTTATGCGGTGACTCGCCGCCAGGGTTGGTTGTGGCATTCGCGACGTCGGCGAGATACGCGCTTCCTGTCCCTTTGTCGTTGAAAAACCCGGATCGATCGCCGTTCATACAGGAGCGTTGAAAGCCGTAGCGGTAGTCAGCGGCAAACGCAGTGCTTTCGTTCATTGCCGGCCATGTGGTCCAGGCGCCCAGGTTCGGAGTGGAAAAAACAACCTTGGTCTGCCAAATGGACCATGACTGAAAACAAGCATTGGAAATCAAATATCCCCAGAGGTTCGTTGAAACATGGCCGGGGTCGTTACCGGCTTGACATTGATTGATCGAGTCACGGTGGTCGCCAGCCGCATTCCATTGGATCCATGTTCCATGTTCAGTGGCCGCCTGTGCGCGAATCATGTCTTCGTCCATACCCCACTTACATGCCGCCCAGCGAATGATCATTTCCGTGGTTCCGGTATATTGCCCGTCGATCATCTTCATCCACCTAAAAGGCGCATCCATGGTCGACGAGAGATAGCCATCGCTTGCGTAGTAGGCAAGCTGGGCTGCATTCGGCTTCGTCTGGTTAGCAGGCGAAGTTACGCCATCTGCTGGCGACCCCGGGGAATGCGTCTGCTGGTTCTCCGGAACTGTTTCCTGATTGATTGGCTGGCCGTTATACATATCGCTGGACGCATTGGCATC
Source organism: Candidatus Angelobacter sp. (assembly GCA_036518395.1). GTDB lineage: Bacteria > Acidobacteriota > Terriglobia > Terriglobales > Acidobacteriaceae > Angelobacter. The sequence continues at coordinate 1,820 of DATDNH010000149.1, forward strand.
GAGAGCTGCCGCGCACTGAGCACTGGTATATCCGCCACCGCCATCAGCAAACACGCCGCTTGCGGGCTGGGTCGAGAAGTGTGGTTGATCGACCGGGATAGACGGCGGGTTAGATCCAGTCATGGGGTCGGAGGTTCTCATGGGACCTGAACACATCACTATGCTGCCTGCAATAGCAGCCGCCGCGATGGCCGCGGCAGCAAGGAGTCTGATCGTCACGCCGCGAATCTCCCGGATGTGCTGACGCCGGCGCGATAAGGTTGTGCTGGTTCAATTACAGAATGGTAGGCATCCAGGGTGAGCTTGGCCAGGTCCTTCCAGTCGAGTCCCGCCCAACCGAATTGCAGAGCGCGGCAGCGCCCGCGCGTCGCAGCTCGGCCGATTGCGGCATCGAGATCCTGCTGCAACGTTTGTGAAGTGAGTTTACCCGAGTACAAGCGGACCCATTCAGCCCCAGCGAACTGTTGAAGCTCCGTCATGGATATCTTCGCCGGCACCAGGATAGGCCGGTCGAGAGAGAGGGCGAGCACTGCAGAGCCGGAGTTCAGAATCTCACGAAAGGGCATCACGATCATGTCAGCGGCGCGGATATAAAACGCCAGATCGGCATCCGGAATGTATTGGAGTTGCAGAACTATACGCTTATCGCGCGCAGCGATATGCTCTAAGCGCATGCGTTCCTCGGGCGCCAGATACGGTTTTCCTGCAACGTAGAGGACAGCGCGAGCGTCTTCCAAAGTCGTAAAGGTCTCCACTAGATCCATTACTCCTTTGTACCGCTCGACAGCACCGAAAAAGCCCACGACCTTCGCGGATTGAGCGATGCCCAGCCGCAGCCGCGCCTGTTCACGCGAAATCTCAAATTTCGGATATGCGTCTCGGATGTTGCCGTGCGGAATCACGAACCCGGGTTTCCTGCGCAGCGAAGGATAACGCTCACGGGCTTGTTCGTAACCGGTCTCTGTCAGACTGATGAATGCGCTCAACAGCGCGGTAAGTATTCTCCAGAAATATCGCTCGATCGTGGGGTGATGCTGCAGGTGGCTTTGCAGATTGTGGACTGTCCAGACGACTCTGCCTCCGCGCATGCGAACCCAGCAGATTGTTCCAAATAACGCGCAACTCCAGAACAGTGACGCTAATGTTCCACGTCCATTGACGCAGTATTCCGGCCAGTGCAGATGCACTATGTCATACCGCTGCGACAAAACTCGCCAGGCGCTAAACTCTTCCACCGTCGTGCCCAGCTCTTGCATACCCGTATACAGCAGAGCGTTGTAAGGGCCGCGGTTTTTGAAAGCCGGCCAGGCGAGAATGCGTAGCGGATTATTCATTTTGATTTCCTGTGCTTAGGACCGATGCGGCGCTATGTGATTCGAAGAGCTTTCCCACGAGACGCACAAGAGTTTCGCTCTCCTGCTTCCAGGCGTGCTGCTTGTAGACTTGCTGCCCTCGTTGCGTGATTGTGTAAGCCTCTTCGGGGTAGCAGGCAGCAAATTGAATTGTTTGGGCAAGATCTTTCGCGTCTCCCGCCTCGAAGAACAGAAGCGAGTGCTCGTCAAAATAGTCCCGGATACCTGCCGTTCGTGGAGCAATCACGGGCTTGCCGCGCGCCAGATACTCGAAAATGCGAGTAGGCATATTCATATCGGTAAATGCATTGCGAGGGTTCGGGACCACACCTGCATCACATACGTCGATTGCGCCAACAATTTGCTCCAGCGGTTTCTCTCCGAGATAAAGCACGCTTTGCTGCAAACCCCGTTCCCGCGCTGATTGCATGGCTCTCTCCAGGAAAGGTGTCGATTTGCCGTAGATATGCAATTGTGCGGCGGGCAGTTTATTGCGGAGATACGCGAATGCGTCTACCGCAACATCCAGGCCATTTCGTTCAACCAACGTGCCGTGGTACATCACGACGATCGGTTTGTTGCTCTTGGCGTTCACCGCCGGGACGCACGCGGGGCGAAAGGGAAAGATTGATTCATCAGGCGAATTCATAATCACCTCAATCTTCTCTTCGCGGCAACTGCGTGAAGCGAAAAGGCGCTTAAATGCTATGTTGGGAGTCAGAATCTGGTGCGCACACGCCATGCTCCACCTCTCAAGAAACTTGAGAAGTTGGACGCTCCTGCTCTCGCGATTCTTCCCGAAAATAGTCATCATGAGTTCGGGCATGGGATCGTGCAGGTCGAGAATCACTTTCGCGCCGAACATCTTCGGCAATAGCGCGCTCACAACGAGCATGTCTGGCATGTTGTTGATGTAAATGAGGTCATACCGGCGTCGCAACGACCGTGCTGCAAGAATGGCCGCAGAAACCACGGTGAATGCCGAATACTGGTAGGCATAGCCAAGCTTGCCGCCTCGTTGGTGCTCGATAGGTACGCGGAACACATCTATGCCATTGGTCCTCTCATGCCACCGAGCTTTGCCGTCGGCCACGCAGATGTAATCGACGCTCATGCCATGCTGCATGAGTACAGCAGCGGTGCGGCGTGGCCGGGGGTCAAACGGGTAGGCGGAAAGCACGACTATTCCGACCCGTTTGCCGTGAAGACGCCCATGATCCACCTCCGTCGCCTGTTCAGTGCGCACCCGAGATGGGCTCACCAGCTCAGGCGAGTTGGTGGTGGCGGCCGGGCTTGTGTTGCCGTCGTATTGGAGAGCCCGTTTGTTGCGACTGACCATAAAAAGCAAGCGGTTAATCCATTCGGATATCGTGGAAGTTGGGAACGCGAGATGCGAAACCAATTAAGCAGCCGCGATTCTGTCGCCACTACCTTGATCAATCACTTGAGCTGAAGCCGCCGAATCTCCAGTTTGCAGATTTGCACCTCGACGGCGCCAGTTACGGAGCACGCTGACGATTCGCTCGCTTGCGTGCCCGTCGCCGAACGGGTTGGCGATCTTAGCCATACGGTCATAAGCCGAGCGATCAGTCAGCAAATCGAGGGCCGCCCCAATGATGATTCGCCTGTCAGTACCGACTATGCGGGCACAGCCGGCCTGGACGGCCTCAGGCCGTTCCGTGACATCGCGGAGGACCAGGACCGGCTTTCCGAAGGTCGGCGCTTCCTCCTGAAGACCACCGGAATCAGTCAGGATCAAAGTCGAGCGGCGGATCAGGTGGACCAGCGAAAGGTAGTCGAGGGGCGGGATCAGTGAAATCCGTTCGTGGCCAGCCAGAATGGCATGCGCGGGTTCCTGTACGTTCGGATTGAGGTGCACAGGATAGACGCAGTGAACGTCTGGCAGGGTGTCGGCAATCTCGCGGACCGCGTGACAGATATCTCGAAGCCCGGGGCCGAAGCTTTCGCGGCGGTGCGCAGTTACCAGCACGATTCGTCGATTCATAGGCAGGCACGGCAGCCGGTTCCCACAATGCTGCTCGGAAAGATTGCCAACCGCAAGGAGTGCATCGACAACAGTGTTGCCAGTGACGTAGATGGTCGAGCGGTCAGCGCCC
>DATDNH010000150.1:0-2271 GCA_036518395.1 Candidatus Angelobacter sp.
GTTGGATGGCGGCGTCCCAAAGTCAGCTTCGGCCACTAAGTCCACTCTTTCGTAGTTAGAGTTACGTATTTTATTCGAACCTGCTGTCCTTTTGTGGCACAGGCATTCATGCCAGGCATTCCTGCCAGGCACCCTCGAAAGCAGAGAGTCACGCCCTTTGTTTTCATTGCTATCGTTGCGCGGGCCGCCGCGCAAGAAAAACATTCCTGCATGTGTGGTTTTTTTCGTCCAACGAACACACCGTTGAAGAACATCTTGCCCGGGGCGCCTACCTAAACTAAAGACACACGTCTCCCCCTTATTAGATGCAACCAGGATTCAGAGCGTTTTTCATGACCTTTTGTGGACCGCGGCGTCGGCCTCCGGCCTAGCCGCAATACTGTTCACTTAACGATCTTGATCCACTTGTCGCACTCGATGCGACGAGTGGGCGAGCGCTTACGTGGGCGCAAAGGATAGTTGCTCATCTTGCGCTTCACACCGCGAGGATTGATCCGATTCCGGCTGGAGACGACACGTTCCTCCAGAATCTCATCGAGTATCTTTTCGTGCAGGGCTTTTCTGTGCCGAGGGGGGAATAGCAGCGTAGCGGGCCATGCGCCGTTGGACCACATGCACCGAGTGCACAAAGGAAAGCCGGTCCGGATCTTCATCGGCCTTCAGGGCAGCCTCGTGCATGAGGCCGCGAATGGCAAAATGCGCCATCAGCAGCCCGAAGAACTCCTGCCGCACCAGCTCCGGCGTCTTGCTGCGCAACACGATCTGAGTGCCGCGCAAATGCGTTTTCAACTCGTCCAGGGTGGTCTCGATTTCCCACCGCTCGTGATACAGGGCCGCCAACTCTTTGGCCGGGGCCAGTTTGTGATCGAGGATGGTGGTGATCAGCCGGTAGAGCGGTTCGGCATCGGGAACATCCTTCAAGCAGTACTCGATGACGCGCACTACAATCCCGTTGCGCTTCTTCCGCCGATCCGGACTGGAGGCGTAAAGGCGGCTGAGGTAAGAACCGTCTGACAGGCGTTTTTCCACATCCAAGCGGGCATTCTGCTTGGCCCGCCACAGCAAGTCGGCTCCCGTTTTGGCTGCCGCCCGCCAGAGCTTGTAGCTGGGGAAAAACCGGTCGGCCATGCACAACATTCCCTTGCGCAGCCCGGGAATCACCTTCTCGGCCAGCGTCAGCTCATCGATGGCGTATCGATCCATGTGCGCATCCCACAACACATGCGTCCCGTTTTCCAGCAGCGCCACAAACCGAATCTTGGGGAAGGCGCTGGAACCTCGACTCGCCCCCGGACGCCCGAAGGCCTTGTCGTTCTCCGCCGTATCGGCGACATCCAATGTGCTGCCATCCAGGCTGACCAATCGCCATTGTCGGTACCAGGCGCCTTTGGTGCGCTTCTCCGCAATCGGCGACACCACCGCGCTATAGAGTCTCTTCAGCGGCTCAGACCCCAGACGGCTTCGCGCCTGCGAGATGCCTGACTTGCCAGCGACTTTCACCTTCGCCGAAGGATTCAGCAGCCACTGCACGCCTTCCAGCAGGCAGCGCAATACTTCGCGATAGGAGGACCGCATATACAGCGCCAGGGCGATGACATAATAGACCACCACATGCGCGGGTAAGTCGCGCTCGCGGACGCTGGCGCGCTTGGTCGCCTCCAGAACCTCATGAATTTTCTCGGCGGGGAAGAACTTGGCAATAACGCCGAGGCTGATGTAGTCCGTGATCCGGCTGCCAGCCGGCAACTCTGCCAAGGTGCGTGCCATCGGTTCTCCTATGGATCGCACCTGGCCAGTGCTTCCGCGCCCGGCGGAACCATATGGAAATCCGCAATCGGACGATAGGGAAACCGTCCACGAATGCCTCGATTGAAATACCTGCCCTTGGAAGGCGCTTCGAGCAGTGCTTGATGCACCGCCGCGGGAACGCCGAAGTACAGGTAGATCGAACGGCTACAGAACTCCAGTTGCAGCAGCTCTCGGGCTTCGTCGTAGGCAACCGTCGCGAGCGTGGTTGACTCCACGGTGACAACCCACATTGGACACCTCCTTATTGGAGGCATTCGCCCTAAAACAGAATATCATAAAAATGTTTTAAGTGAACAGTATTGGGCCTAGCCGCGGTCCATCCTGGGCAGGCAAGAATGGCTGGCAAGAATGCCTGTGCCACAGGTTACGAAAGAGTGAACTTAGCAGGCGAACAAATCCGACAGAACCTGATCGAGCAGTTCCGCGCTGCTCAGGCTCCCCTGTGCCAATCGTGAGCTGCCT
>DATDNH010000151.1:0-2053 GCA_036518395.1 Candidatus Angelobacter sp.
GGGCTCACTGAAGAGCCGGCCCAGAAACGTCAGTCCGGCCGGCAGAGTTTCATAGGTGTATCCCATGGGGACGGTAATCGCCGGAAAGCCTGTCTGCGGGGAAAGAATCTGGCTGTTGTCGCCCGCGGGACTCTGCATGTCGCCTACTTTGCGCGGAGCATTGCTCCACGTGGGATAGATGATGGCGTCCAACTTCGCCGCATCCATGGCTGCGTTCATGGCGTTGCGGAAAGCGATCTTCTTCTCATTGTGATAAATGTCCAGACAGGGCGTGCTCCCACCCTCTTTGGGCGCGATCGACCCCTTCAAACGGCCCTCAATGTACGGCAGGTACAGACCTGACTGCACGATCTCCGCCAGGTTTTTGAAGCGGGCATTCTGCGCGTGCGTCGCCAGGTAGTGGTTCAGGTCCTGCTGGAAATCGCCGCACCAGATGTTCTCCGTGAGTTTTTCAAAATCGGGGACCACAAACGGATCGACAATTTCCGCTCCCTGCGCCTTCAGGTCCTGAATCGCCTTTTCCGTAAGTGCCTTGATTTGCGGATCGGTGGTTGGGGCGTCAATATATTTCCTGAAGACGCCGATCCGCGCGCCGCGCAGGCCATTCTTGTCCAAAAACTGCGTGTAGCTCTGCGGAATTTTGCCCCGGGAAAGTTCTGTCACGGGATCCGCCGGATCATATCCCGCGACTACCTCCAGCACGCGGACAGCGTCCTCCACCGTCCGCGCCATGGGCCCGCCCACGTCATTGCCAATGTACAGCGGAATGATTCCATCGCGGCTGGTCAGGCCCAAGGTTGGCCGGATGCCCACCAGCGCATTGTGCGACGAGGGACCACGAATGGAGTTGCCGGTGTCTGTGCCCAGCCCGACCTCGCCCAGGTTGGCCGCCACGGCCGCGGCTGTACCTCCGCTGGAGCCTGCGGGCACGCGGTCAAGATCGTAAGGATTGCGCGTGATCCCGCCGATGGAACTCACGGTCACGTACGGACTGAAAGCCCACTCGGCCATGTTGGATTTGGCCAGCACAATAGCGCCGGCTTCGCGGATCTTCTTCACCATGAAGGCGTCTTCTTTTGGGACAAAGCCCTTCATGGCCAGCGAGCCGCCGGTGGTCTGAAGGTCGTAGGTGTCGTAGTTGTCTTTCACAATCACCGCGATTCCGTGCAGCGGGCGCAGCTTCCCAGTGCGTTTGAATTCGCGGTCGAGCCGGTCGGCTTCTGCCAGCGCGTTGGAATTGATGACCACAATGGCATTCAAGCCGGTTGACTGGTCATAAGCGCGGATGCGGTCTAGATACGCCTGCACCAGTTGATGGCATGTGACCTTGCCCGCGCGGATCGCCGCCTGGGTTTTCGCGATGGTGGTTTCGGTGACGTCAAAATCGCCGCGGCTCTGCGCTTTTACAGGTGCGCAGGCGATGGAAATAAGCAGAGCAACACAGAATGCGTGATAAAGATCAAGGCGCTTGATTGGAAGCATGCTGCCAGCTCCTGTTTGGGAGACTGGGTATGGTAACAGGGACAGGTGACAGGTTACAGGGGACAGGTTACAGAAGAGCAGCAACTAGCTTCTGGCTCCTGACTGCTCCGAACGAGATTGTAAAAAAATGCGAACACGCGAGGAACAAAACTGAAACCGCAAACGTAGATAGGGAAAGCGGGCTTCCTATTGACATTCTATAGAAAGGCTTTATTATAGATGTTCTATAGGAGAGAACGATCTTGCCTTCAAACCAGGTTGAGCTGTTGCAGGGCACGTTGGACATGCTGATTCTCAACGCGCTGGCGCTGGCCCCGCTGCATGGGCTGGGTGTTTCACAGCGCATCGAGCAGGTCACGCGAGGAACATTCCAGGTGAAACCCGGGTCGCTTTTCCCCGCCTTGCACCGCATGGAGGAAAGAGGCTGGCTGAAGTCGTCATGGGGAGAGTCAGAGAATAACCGTCGCGCCAAGTATTACGAGCTGACCCGGGCGGGACGGCGTCAACTGGAGACAGAAACCCGGCGGTGGAAGCAAATCTCCGTGGCTGTGGGCCGCGCGCTGGAGGCGAA
>DATDNH010000152.1:0-16610 GCA_036518395.1 Candidatus Angelobacter sp.
TTCTCTCGTACACGCTGCTGATCACGATCTTTCCTTTATCGGTTTCCAGGATTGCCGTTACCTGCTTCGGCACCAGTAAGGGGTCTTTGTCGCCGGGAAGAATAATTTTCTGAAATTCCACTTCCGCGTGGTAGCGCTGCAATGTGCAATCACCCAGAGGATGAAGTCTGACTGAAGCCGGCAGTCCGATCACGTCGAAACTAAATCTCTGAAAGCTCAAATCTTCCGTGTGAAGCTGAAATTCGCTGTTGTTGCAACCCGGATGGTCCGGGACGTACATTTCCGTATTTTCTTTCATCGTAAACGGCGGACAAGCCTTCACTCGATTCAACTTGCCGGTGATAAGTTCCTTATCTTCATGATGCTCATTCATTTCCAGATCGTACATGTCGGTTGGGGAGTAGACTTCTAGTCCCGGCGCCATAATCCAGAAAGCACTATTCAGCGACGCCTTGACCATCTTGGCGCCCCGCAGCGCTGCCCAAAACCCTACCTCTCCGCTTACGTGGCCGCTTGCCGTCTGTTTTCCCGAGTTATATCCGTTAAAAAGATATTCGACCAACTGCTTTCTTGTTTGACGGACGCGGCCCGACCGATCAAGAACGGTGAAGGTCATATCCTGCATCATGGGAAATTCCGCTGTATCGCGAAAGTAGACCTTGGCGGCTTTGACCAGCTGTTCATAAGTCAGCGCAGGCGCGCTCTGCTCGCCGCTCTGCGCCGCAAGACTGACGCTCACAAACAAAATACAGCTCAGCCACATCCCCGCTGACACTCTCTTATATATATGCATGCTTTACGTTATTGAGAATTCCATCGATGTCCATGTTTCACTGAAGTTCCAGAAAACCATGATTTTGTAACACTGATTTTGCGTGGTATGTGACGGATATCACCATCTGAGGTGATGTGGGGGCAGCTCGCGTCCTTTCAATCCCACCGTGGTGGGCCTCTTCTCAGCTGCTACCTTGAAAGAGTACTACTACACCTTGCGAGCTCGAATCGTTTACCACCATCAGAACCACGCCAGGCATCGCATTAAGAAGTCGTTCCCGAAAACGAAAACGAGCGGTAGAGCAGGCGTTTCATCAAGCGGAGGTAACGATGCCGGAACTCATTCACGAACCCACAGTAGATATAAAGGTGAGCGACGGAGCTGCATACAAGCCGCGCATCTACGCGGAACAACGAGCGGACAATACGTGGGAAGCCTGGATCGAATTTTATCCAACTGACAAGCGTAAACCTGTATTACGCACCGGACAGGAAACATCGCAGCCTGACCGCCCTGCGATCGAATATTGGGCATTGGGTTTAAAACCGATTTATTTTGAGGGCGCATTCGCCCGCGCGCAGCGCCGCTTCATCTAGACGCACAACCTCGAAGGTGTTGTTTTCGCTGTTACCTGACCTGTCTCCTCAGTGTCCTCTGCGTCCGTAGTCCTGTCCTGAGGTGCAGCCGAAGGATCTGAACTTCGTTGTTGACTTTGCTCTTGTCTTTACTATTCCCTGTTTCCTATTCCCTGATTTTGAGCTAATTACTAGAGCGTGTTTCAAAAATAGGTTTGTGTCAGGGCACGACTTGAGCGTTTAGCCACAGCAATCCCGCGCAGCGGGAGAGTGATGGCTGCGGCGGGGCTCCCCGACACGCGCGTGGTTTTGCGCGTGGTGGGGTGCAGGGAGTCGTGCCGAGCGGCTTTCAAGCCGCGTAAAACGCGCAAAAAGATGCCGCCCCTTCCTCTCTGCCGAAGGCCGGCGCGCAGCTCCCGGTGTTGGAGCGGAGCGCCTTAAACAAACGGGCGGTTTCAATCTGCATTTGAAACAAGCTGTAACTACTAATTACTATTTACTGTTTTCCTTGACATAGCTCTGCTTTGGGCTATACTTGCCGCCAATCAAGGGGCCCCTCAACATCTGTTAAAGCTACTGTGAAATGGCCAACAACAGCTTCGGCTGACAGGACCATCTCGGCCCCTTCCGGCCAGACCAGGCGAGGCCTGCTGAGATCACTGCCCGGCTTGTTGCTGGCATTGCCGGCAGCCGCGCAACGCCACTCTCGCGTCACTCTCCCGTTTGAGTCCGTAGAAGGATTGATCCTGCTCACCATCCAGGCAAATCAAAAAACCGCAACCCTGGTCCTGGATACAGGTTCAGTTTCCACCTTCGTCTCTCCGGAGATCGCCGGCGTCAGCAACCCTCACGGGCTCGCGGATCTGCGTAAGAGTCAGAACACCATGCTCATAGCGGGAAAAGCGGCGGTGAGAAGCGTGACGTTGTCGCTCGATGGAGATGCTCTCTTTGTCGTTCCCGTCATGGTGATCACCTTGAGCGAATTGAGCCACAGGATCGGTCGCAAACTGGACGGCATTTTAGGTCAGTCCTTCTTACACAGCTTCCACTCCATCACCATCGACTACAAAACCAGCCACATCGAATTTGCCTATTGAGATTTACTGCCAACCGCCGTTGCCTGTGTAGTGGTCATTCCGAGCACCGGGCCCCCCGGCGAGCGCCGGTTTTGCCACTTGATGGGGTGGGGGCGGAGCGAGGAATCTGGTTTTGCCTGTTGGTTTTACTGAGTGCTGAATACTAACTGCTGCTTTTGTGTTCCCTGTCACCTGTGGTTCTGATTCGCGTATCTTCGCGTGCATTCGCGGATAACTCGTGCCCTTTGCAGCGCAGCCTGCAACCAGTTAACATTACCGCAACAAGCCGGGGTAAAAGCTTCTTTGATCGGCAATATCGTTTCTCACTATCGAATTGTCGCCAAACTCGGCGGTGGCGGCATGGGTGTCGTCTATGACGCGGAGGATCTGAAACTCCCGCGCCACGTTGCCCTCAAGTTCCTGCCTCCGGAAATGGCGGCCGACGCACTTTCGCTCGAGCGCTTCCGCCGGGAAGCCTTCGCCGCCTCTTCTTTAAATCATCCCAACATCTGCACCATCTACGAAGTCGATGAAGCCAATGGCCAGCCTTTCATCGCCATGGAGATGCTGGAAGGCCGCACTCTCAAGCACTTGATTGGCAACCAGCCGCTGGATACCGATACGCTGCTTCAATTGGCAATCGAAATCGCCGATGCGCTCGACGCCGCTCACGCTCAGGGAATTGTTCATCGCGACATCAAGCCGGCGAATATTTTCGTCACCAAACGCGGCCACGCCAAAATTCTTGACTTTGGTCTGGCCAAAGTCGCTGAGGGCCATTCCTCCAACCGCATCATAGAGGCCACGCAAAGCGTGGACGCTGCGCACTTGACCAGTCCCGGCACCATGGTCGGTACATTGGCTTACATGTCGCCCGAACAAGTCCGCGGCCGCGAGCTGGACGCCCGCTCTGACCTCTTTTCTTTTGGCGCCGTGCTCTACGAGATGGCTACGGGCGACATCCCTTTCCACGGTGAAACCTCTGCCGTCATCTGTGAAGCCATCATGAACCGCGCACCGGTTCCGGTCCTGCGTCTCAATCCCAACGTTCCTGCAAAGCTGGAAGACATCATTAATAAGGCGCTCGAAAAGGATCCCAATCTGCGCTACCAGCATGCCTCGGAAATGCGCAGCGACCTGCAGCGCCTGAAGCGTGACACTGAGGTTAGTCGAACCTCGCAAGCGCCATTGGACTCCAGCGCTTCGCCAACTCCGTCTCCTTCCGCCGCGCCTAAGACGCTGGGGAAACGCGCCGCCGTATTCGGCATAGCCCTCTCCGTGATCGTTCTCATTGCCTTGATTTTTTTGTGGTGGGGAATCCGGCAGCACACCCCGCCCTCCACCGTCTTTGCCAGTCAACGGGCCATCGCCGTTCTCCCGTTTCAGAACCTGGGATCAGATCAGAGTCTGGACTTCCTTCGGCTCGCGGTAGCTGATGAAATCGCCACATCCTTGACCTACGTGCCTTCACTCTCCATCCGTCCATTCGCCAGCACCAGCAAGTACGTTGGCCAGACCCTGGACATGCAGCAGGTCGGTCACGAATTGCGTGTCTCAAACATCATTACCGGTCATTACTTAAAGGAGGGCTCGCAACTCCAGATCACGCTGGAAGCAATCGACGTGGACAAGAACACAACCCTGTGGCGCGACTCTGTCACCGTTGCCGCGCCTGACATGATCTCCATGCGCGCCCAGATCACCGCCAAGGTCCGCCAGGAACTCCTTCCCGCTCTTGGCGCAACAACTTCACCGCCATCCGCGACTCATCCCAAAAATGAAGAGGCGTACGATATCTATCTGCGCAGCATCGCGGTCCCTCACGATCCTCTACCCAACAATGAGGCCATCACCATGCTTGAGCGCGCCGTGGGCCTCGATTCCAGCTACGCGCCTGCCTGGGCCGCTCTGGGCCTTCGCTACTATTACGACTATCAATACGGAAGTGGTGGCGAGTCCGCGTTCCAGCGTTCCAACGCTGCCGCCGAACGCGCCCTCGCTCTCGATCCCAACTTCGCCAGCCCCGCCGGACAGCTCATCAATAACCGCGTCGAAAAAGGTGAACTCATCAATGCCTACCGCGATGCTAAGGCCTTGGTCGAAAAACATCCGCAGAGTTCCGAGGCTCATTTCGCCCTGTCCGCCGTCCTGCGTTATGCCGGATTGCTGGAGGAGTCCGGAAGCGAATGCGACGCAGCTCGGCGCTTCGATCCCGGCAACTACGGCCTGCGTTCCTGTGGGTTCGTCTTTGATCGCATGGGTGACTTTGCCCGGGGAGTGCCGTTTTACCAACTGGACGCGGGCTCAATCTGGGTCACCGGCGCTCTGATGCGTCACTACATTCGCGCTGGCGATCTGGCCCAGGCACGCTCCTTGGCCGCGATCGTCCTCGAAACTAATGTTGCTAATCGGCTTTTGAAGAGCTGTCTCAACGGCGCCGTCCTTGCGGATGCTTTCATAAGAACCGCCGAACGCGACGCCTTGGCCAACCCTGATGCGGAAAATAGATATTTCTCAGCCGAGAGCTTCGCTTTTTGCGGTCAGAAAGAGCCGGCCATCCGGGTGCTGAAGAGCGCCATCGCCGGAAATTACTGCGCCATTTCTGCCCAAACTGATCCCGTGTTCGCCAATCTTCGCGCTATGCCGGAATTCGCCGAGGCAATCTCCGCCGCAAAAAAATGCCAATCTGACTTCCTCGCCGCCCGCCCCCAACCGTAAATTTAACTCTCCGAAATCACAAGCTGTCGTCATCTCGATGGGTGTTCGCACAGCGGAGGCCGGGAGAGACCTTGCGGTCGCAGTAACCTGTTCCCTCCTTCGTGTCCGTAGCTTGCACTGAGCGAAGTCGAATGTGTGGTTGAAGGTGTTGCTTTTGTTGTTGGTGTTGCTGTTGGTTTCGGTTTAGCTAAATACTAACTACTAATGGCTGGTTTTCTGCCATAATTTCCGCAGCTCCCAATGAACCGATCACGCGCTCGCAGCACTCTTTCGACCTTGGCCGCCGCCTTGGCCGACCTGTTTTCTTCTTCACACTGGCTCTGGTGGAGAACTATCTTCGCCGGCATCGCTCTGCTGGTCGCTCTGACGTTTGTCTTCTGGAAGCTCATGCTTCCCTTTTGGCTAGTGGTCGGCGGCGTAGTCCTTTTTCTTCGTCTCTCCCGCCCCAAAGATTCATTGTGATGTTTAGCTACGGCTGCTGCGCGCCAGTGCCATTGCCGGAATTGTCGCGGGAAAAGAATTCAAGCGCATGGTCGAAGCCACGAAAATTCCCGGTAACTTCTGCGTGGTTGTCTCTGCCGCAATTTGGAATCCGATAACGCCGGTAAGGGTGAGGCACAGGCGAGCAAAGCGCCGATACAGATCACGTCGAAGACTCTATGGTCAAGCGAATTCGACTCACCATTCCATGGCGCCGTCGTCCGTTTCCACAAAATCCGCCCTAACAACGACTGGCTGGGCGCCGACCTCGAGGCCTACAAGCTTGAAGGAGTACTGACGATCGACTGGACGAACCCGGTCGGGTAAACCGATTCATTCATCGAATGCAGCTCTGAGATCCTCTACTGTGGTCTTCGAAGTCAAAGGCACATCCACATTGAAACCTTGATCGTAGAACAAAAGTGGTTGCTGCGGTGGGACAAGCGAACGAAACCAAACAGCGAATGCTGCGCAATCGTCAAAAGCGCCATCAACTGATATACCTAACGGATCGTCGCTAAAGTCACCGAGCAGGAGACCACCAGGCATTTCAATCTCCCAGTCAAGAGCAAAGGGAAACGCAAATGTATGATCACGGATTTTAGCGGCCGGCCAGTCTTGGATTAAACTGGAGGCGAACTGCGATGGCTGCATTTTCCAGCCAGTCTTGACCGGCGCCGAAGCAAGGTAACTCATCAAATTTTGTCCTTACCTAAGTACAACACGTCCAGGAATGTGATACTTATCCATTAAACTACGGAGATACGGCACAGCTCGTCGATCATTTGTAACAACTTTTAAGCCAACAACGGGGGTACTTGGATCTCTGATAATTGCGGCATATCTCCGAAACTCTTTTTCGACGCCTCTGTTGATGAAGCCGCGAATATCATACGGCATGTTTGAGTCGTTAATGAATGGACTCCGCCGCGGCTTTTTCACGAACTTGGCGTCCAGTGCCAGACCTTCTGAGGTGATCGGTCCGTCCGCCCAAACTTCTTCTCCCCCACCTTTAAGCAGGACTTCGACTGGACCACAAGTTTTTCTCTGAAAGTCCCATTCAAGGCCTTTTCTTTTATTTACTCGCTGAGGGGAAGCATCGTTCCACCGGAAAACCCTTTGATGGTGAGGATTTATCTTACTTTGCAACTCTGCAGAGTCTGCAACGATAAGCTCTGTGTCGGCCGCTGCTGGCCGCACTGTCCGCATTCCAGCAAGCCGCACATCTTCTATTTGCCCATTTGGCAAATGCACACGTGCGACTCCGCGTGTGATATCCGGATACACGAATGTCGCTGCGCGGCCATCACTCAGAACAACCTGATCGCCTGGATGGAGCTGCAACGGCGAAGGTTCGCTCGCCCGTACTTGGGCTGCCGAATCGACAACGGCGGTATCCGCACGTTGAATCCGAGACAGCCCTACAGTGCGAGGCCCACTTTCGGTCTCCACGCGTGCCACACCCATGCGCGGGAAAACCCTTTGAACTGTTCCTGGGCGGCCATTCGGTAGCACCACCGAATCTCCTGGGGTGAAACCGAAACTTGGTTCGTGAACACTGCCTTTGGCGCCAATCAGAGATGGCCCTGCAACACCCATGGTCGTTCCGAAACCGCTAGCGAAATCGCCCTGCTCAAATTGCTCTCCTGCGTGAGCCAGAGATGACCCGGCAAATGGAATCAGAGAATAGATCCCATAACCTAGTCCCTTGACTTTGTTCCCGAAGCCCGGCTGGTGCTGATACCAGTAAGCTTTATCTATCAAGTCTTGTTCTGCCTGGTTCCCCGCCTCAGTTAACACCCTGGCTGATTCAATCGGGTGGGTAACGGCCATCGTCGGCCCTTCCCAGTAGTCGCTCATGGCAGGCGGAACTCCCATCGCCTGCCCCATGTTGTCTGTGAATCGCGACACTGCACCCGGTCTTTGTGCTGAATTTTGTACCGATCCAGGCGGTGCGGTGGACCTGCTTGCCTGCGGTGGATGAACCCGAGCTATCACTTCCGGAGGAGCATTGGCCCAAGATCGATCTCCGTTGTGCGTCCCAACTTGGCCACTGGACGGAGGATTCTGGCTGGAAGTCTGAGCTTGGTCCGAATCAAAGAACCGTGAGTAAGCATCCTCGAAAAACTTGCGCGTATCGGCGTCCGAATCGCTTTTGTTTGTCTGTTGCGTACCGAAACCAGACGGGGTTCGAGGGGCAGGTGCCCGGTTCGGATGAGCCTGTCGCTGCTGCAGATTCGAGAGCTTCGTCCGAGGTCGGTAATCCACCGGATGGAGTTGGTACTGTTGCTCCTGCTGCTCAGCGCGTGCCGAGACACGATCGGACGGCTCTACGCGAGGTTTCTTCTCGAGTTCAAATCCCGGTGGCAGTTTGATCCCAGAAGCCACATTGCTTTGCTCAAGCTGGAATCCTGGCGGAAGCCTGAGCGACGGAGCATTTTGCTCGAGTTGAAATCCTGGCGGCAGCTTCACCTCAGGCGTTGGAGTTTTTTGCTCCAATTCGTATCCCGGCGGCAGCTTGATGCCTGATGCCTCATCCTGCTCAAGCTCAAATCCCGGTGGAAGATTTATAGAAAAAGTAGACATAAGAAAATCAGGTGATCCGCGGCAGGATCGGACTGGTCGAGCGGCATGCTTTTGTAGGTTAAACGACGCCCTCTGTGCCCGTAGCCTGCACTGAGCGGAGTCGAATGTGTGGTTGAAAAGATGTCAGGTCTGATTCGTGTTTTTTTCGCGTTGGCCTGTTTCGGCGCGTCGTGGATTCGCGCTCAAAGATTTGATCTGCGGGTATCTGGGAAATCTGCGGCTAGTTTTGGTTGGGGTTTCCCTCTGCGGTTATGGCTTTGCTGTTGCTTTGGCTGCTGGCTGAGTATTGAGTGTCGAAGATCCTGGTGTGCCGTGGGCTGACTGCTCATGTTGCGCCAAAAATTCCACCGCCGCTTCGTGGTTCGCATGTTCTTGCGCAACGTCGGCCAAATGCTGGTCCCGAATCCGCAACAGCTCCTCCTGTGTATGCTTCCCCGGATGCTGGATGTGGACACTCTTCTCGTGTCGGCCACAACATCGAACCACAAATTGAACTCCTCCCACAGCCGAAGACTTCACGCTGCCGGGTACGACAAAAGCTTGATGCTTCTTTGTTTCAGTCATGTATGTACCTCCTGGATCCGTATAGGCGATTCGCGTTCATTCGTCTTGTTTTGCGGTTTAACGCGTTTTCATCTGCGGCCATCTGCGAAATCTGCGGCTAAACTGGTTTTTTCCTCGTGTCCGTAGCCTGTCCTCGAGGTGAGGTCGCCATCGCGACCGTAGCCGAAGGATGCCTCTGTGGTGAAGCTTTTGCTGTTGCCTGTTGCCTATTGCCTGTTGCCTGCTTTTTATTGCACTTTCCGGTAGTTATGGCTGCCTACAGCCCCGCCCGTCAGCGCGAATATTTCTCCTGGAACGATTTCAAACACCTGGACGAAGCCCCCGCCTGCATATTGAATCGTGTGCGTGGAAGACGCTCCATCGATCACGCCGTCGCGTCCGGCCAGAAAAGTGTGGCTGCGATCCAGTTGGATTGCATAGACAGTAAAGTCGCCGATGTACATCTTTTTCGTAAGTTTCCCGCTGGAATCAAACTCCAGACGAAAGCACGGACGCGCCGGATGAAGCTCAATGTGCTGGATCACCTCCGCGCCTCCATCAGCGCCCATCAGCACATCGCCCACGCGCAATAGGGAACAATCACGTTGCGTGCCATCGAACATCCGATAAGGAACTCCGGCGCGGCAACATGTTCCTCCGCCTCCTCCACTGCCTGTTCCGCCGCCACCGGACGAGGTCGTGATCTGTCCAAAGTAAACGTTCCCATTATCAGCAGTGATATTGGCTTGATTGGCAGCATTCACGGCAATGAAGATCACCGTCCCGCCGGCCCGCTGCGGGTCATTGGCATACACCAGCCAGGTGCCATACGAACCGGGATCAACGCTTCCTCCGTTGTAGTTGATCGTCTGGTCCCCACATTTCCATACCGAAGACGCAACATTGATTGCCGTCGTAGTTCCATTTTGGGTCAACGGATTCGTGCCGCTGGCCGTGGTGGCTGCCTGGTTGATGCTGTTGGCGCTGTTGCGCAGCACTCCGGAATACACCCCAATGGGGCCGCAGGTTGTGGCCGATGAATAGATCTGCCATGCATTCCAGTTGCTGCCGTCAAAAGAGCTGCGTATGCGCCAGAAAAGCGTCTGGTTGGGAAGCTGAAACGTCTGCGTCAGCTCCGTAAATGGGCCATAGGTCTGCACGCCGCTGGAAGCATCGAAGAGCACGCTGGCAGCGCTCTGTAACTGATGCACCATCGCAACGCCCAACTGGTTGCTGTCCGCCGTGATCTTGCTCTTCAGCAGCGACACGGAAAGCGGATTCGCGTCCTGCGGCAACGTGATCGTCACCTGAAACTGCCCATCCGTGCCGATAACCGAAAACTTCACCGCTGGAGGCGGCGCCAATACTGCTAATTGAGCAGAGGGATCGTCGGCAAACTGAAGATCGCTATCCAGCAGGTTTCTGTGCAGCAGGATGTTGCGGTTGACCGCGCGCATCCAGCGCCGCATGTCTTCTCTGTTCTGCAATGCGCCGGAAATGCTGGAACCATCAAGAGAATCGCTCATATTTTTGATTGTTGATTTCAGATTGGAGATCTGCCATTCCGAGTTCTGCGAGGAATCTGCTTCTGGCTTTTGGCTCTTAGGTTTTAGCTGTATCTGTGTGATCAGTTAAATCAGCGGTCCAATCACACGTCGATGTGACGTGTGAATTGTGTCCACATCACACGTCGATGTGACGTGTGAATTGGGTCCACATCACACGCCGATGTGACGTGTGAATCGGGTCCACATCACACGCCGATGTGACGTGTGAGTAACTTATCGCCTTGGCGGTTTATTTATTAAATTTGGGAGACTTGCTTGTTGAAAAATCCGCAAAAAGGAATATTACGAAACTAACTGCTTCTTAAGTCCTTCGTTATGAACGATACAATTGTGGTACTCAGATTGCCGACAATTCTTAGTAATATCCATCCCAAAATAGGAGAAGAGAATGAAGACCAGCAGCCTACTGCTATGGCTATTCTTGTGTCTGCTGGCGAGCGCGATTAGTCTGAGTGCGCAAACCAGCCTCGGTTCAATTACAGGGGACATAATGGACCCTCAGCAAGCCGTGATTACGGACGCGACTGTCACAGTAACGTCGAATCTCACCGGCGAAAAACACACCACAACCAGTAACGCGCAGGGAGCATATCGGTTTGAAGCGCTTCCGCCGGGCACATACAATTTGCAAGTGGAGGCCCCTGGTTTCGCTACAGCCAAATTGGAAAACATCACTGTGGCTGGCTCGCAAAGCACAACCCTCAATGTCAACCTGAAGATCGGCCCAACAGAAACATCTGTGATTGTGGAAACTTCGGCTCAACAGATTCATACCGATGATGGCGCCATTACTCATAATATTTCCAATGTTGAAATTGCATCGCTACCTATTTCTAATCTCAATCCAATCTCGCTGGTGCTCACCTTGCCGGGCGTGGTTGCACCCACCAGCCGTGAAGACTTTACCAATGGCGTCGGTTTCTCTGTAAACGGCACTCGCCCGCGTGCCAACAACTTCCTTATCGAAGGCCAGGATAATAATGACAACGCCATTCAGGGACAAGCGTTGCAAGTGATCAATCTAGAGGCCACCAAGGAAGTGGATTTTCTGGAAAACTCCTACAGCGCCGAATACGGCCACGGCGGCGGATCGGTTACCAACATCATTTATAAAAGCGGCACCAATGCGTGGCACGGTTCGGCGTTTGACCTGCTGCAGAATTCAACGCTGAACTCCAACAATGCCTCGGACAAGATCAACGGTACGCCCAAGGCAAAATTTCGCGAAAACACTTTCGGATTCACCCTCGGCGGCCCCGTGCACAAAGACAAAATATTCGTTTTTGGATCCATCCAATGGGACAAAACCCGGGAAGGCGCAAACGGATCGAACCTCACGGTCCCGACCGATGCGGGATTTGCCGTCCTGCAAAGCCTCTCGGCAGGCAATCCGCGACTCACCAACTACCTCTCGGCCCTCGGCAGCGTCCGTGGCAATTCCGATCCCTCCGCCCCCGGTCATAACCTCATCCCTCTCTCCGGAGGGCGGCCCAGCGTGGAAGTGGGGCGCGTCCAGCGCAACGTAGGCGAGCCTTCGAACGACACTCAATACGTCGCAAAAGGTGACTGGCTGCCCACAAGCAATGACACCGTCACTTTGCGGTACGTGCTCGACAGAGGTGACCTGACTCCTGATCTCTTCAACTTTCCCAATCTGCTGCCCTGCTGCGACACTCAACAGGGTGGTAGCGCCCACAACGCGGGCATCAACTACACGCATACGTTTTCGCCGCACTTGCTGAATGAGTTCCGTGCCTCCTATGGACGCATCGGTTTCAGCTTTTTGCAGACGCCGGCAACCGCGGCCAACCCCGTCGCCAATGGTCCCACAATCTCCATCAGCCAGGTAACCGGGTTTGGCACCCCGTCCAGCATTCCCCAGGGACGTTTCCACAATACGTTTCAGTATCAGGATACCGTCACCTGGAGCAAGGGCAATCACACATTTAAGTTCGGCGCCGACCTCGCTCGCATCCTCGTCCGCGACGGAATTCCCTTCAACAGCCGCGGCACTCTCTCCTATGGTGGCGCCGGTTCGCAACCCGGTGGGGCTAGCGGGCTCTCGAACTTTATCGACGATTTCGGCGGCAGCAATGGTTCAGCCGCTCTCGCCTTCGGAAGTCCAATTCTTCGTCCGACCTATCTTTTCCAGAACTACTTCGCCGAGGACACCTGGAGGTTACGGCCGAACTTCACTTTGAGTCTGGGCGTTCGCTATGAGAACGACGGAACTCCGGCAAACTCGCTGCCGTTTCCAGCCATCAATGCCGCCCTGGGGGCTGCCGATCCTAACTTCTTTACCACTCCCGTCCAGCAGATTGGTGACAACAACAACTGGGCTCCTCGTGTAAGCTTTGCCTACACTCCGCGGTTCTGGCAGGGCCTCTTTGGCCAGGACAAGACCGTGATCCGGGCCGGCTACGGGATCTACTACGATAACCTCTTCACCAACATCGTCGACAACAGCGGCGCTTCTTCGCCCAATGCTGTAAGCAAGAGCGCAACCAGTGTTACGACTATTGCTGACCCGCGCGGAATCGCCGGTCTTTCCACCCTTTTTGGCACGTTTACCCCCGTTCCCTCACAGAACGTCGCAGTCACCTCCATGATCAACAACCTTGTGGCGCCGATGACGCACCAATGGAACTTCGACATTGAACGCCAATTGCCAGGCAGCTTCGTGGTCACCACTTCTTATGTTGGCACGCGCGGCGAGCGCCTCTTTGTGAACGATCAATTTAACCCCATTGACCCCAACACCGGCCTGCGTGTGGTTCCCACGCGAAATTCGTGGACCATCCGCGATAATGCCGGAGATTCCATCTATCACGCCTTCGAGTTGAAGTTGGATCGCCGCTTTACCCGCGGGCTGCTGCTGCGCACCTCATACACATTTTCCAAGCTGATTGACAACGGCTCGGAAGTGTTCACGACCACCGGAGCCAGCAGTTTCCCGGCCGACCTGGCGCTTGGGCACCGCGGCATCGATCGTGGCCTCTCCGCCTTTGACCATCGCAATCGAGTCGTGCTGGCTTACGTGTATAACATCCCGAAGTTCAAGAACGACAGCAACTTCGGCAAGGGCCTTGGGTACGTTGTGAACGGATGGCAAATTGCCGGCACCACCGCTTATCAATCGGGCGCGCCGTCAACCATCTCTGACGGCTTTGACAATAATGGCGACGGCCAGTCATCCGATCGTCCCAGCATTGCCAATCCCGCAGCTCCTATCACTGCCTGGGCATTCGACAACGGCGCCGGAGGCTTCTGCGACGGGCCAACCCTGTTGGCCAAAGGCGCCTGCACCCCGTTCCTGAACGGCACTTTGACCAACAATTCAACCAGCGGAACTTTGATCACCGCCGCCAACATCCATTGGCTGGTTCCTTTCAGCGGCTTCGGAAACCTTGGACGGAACACCTTCGTCTCTCCTGGCCGCCAGGACTGGACCTTCGCTCTGCAGCGCACCATTCCTCTGCACAGCGAGCGTCACCAGCTCGTTCTGCGCATGGAGATGCTCAACCCGTTCAACCATCCCAACACAGGCAACCCGGCTAGCACTAACCTCTCTGCGATTGGGTTCTTCTGTGCCAGCGCCGGAGGGCCCCTGTGCAATCCAACCTCTCCGATCAAACCGGATGTGACATTCATGAACATCGCTGAGACCGTCGACGGTGAGAGGGACATCCGCTTCTGGCTCAAGTACCAGTTCTAGTTAGTCGCGCAGTCTGAATACTTTGGGAGCGGCGAAAGCGGCTCCCCTTTTTTTGCTCTTGAGGAACGTTCGGGCTCTAACGATGATTCATCGCAGTGGGCTTGCCCAGGATATGGAACATGGTATCCTCATCCCGATTGGCCGCGTCCGTAAGGGGAGGATCTTATGTCGCTGGGCCGTTTGCTTCTGGGTCTCATTTGCAGTTTCACGGTATTGGGATCATCGGCGCAGGTGCGAACCGGAGGTGGAGGTTCTGCGCCATCCGGCCCCAGGGTTCCATCCACCACAGCACCGAGTCCTACCAGTCAAGCGGTGTTTATCCACGGAAAAGTCATACTGGAGGGCAGTGCGGCGCCGGCCGAATCCGTGGCCATTGAGAGCGTTTGTAACGGAGCGGTGCGGCGGCAAGCATATACAGACTTGAAAGGCAATTTTGAGTTTCAACTGGGTCAAAACAGTACAGACCGCGACGCCACAGAAAGCGGCCGGGACGTCTTTACCAATTCCGGAAACAGGGGGCCAACACAGGGGATGGGTTCTGAGTTTGGTATCAACCTGCCTGGCAAACCCGGAAATACAGATTCGACCAGGCCGGAATTGCTGGGTTGCGAATTGCGCGCATCCCTGGCCGGGTTCAAGACCAGTTCAGTGCCGCTCAGGCCGGATGGCAGTTCCTGGGTATTGGAAGTGGGCACCATTGTGCTTACCAGAATGGAGAATATACCGGGCGCTACGATCAGCCTGACCACAATGTCAGCTCCGCCAGACGCCAGGAGAGCTTATGAGAAAGGTCAACGGGCTGTTGCCTCGGGAAAATTCGATGATGCCGAACGCGATTTGCAGAAAGCTGTCGGCCAGTATCCTGAATTCGCGGCTGCATGGTCATTGCTGGGCGAGGTATACCGTCAACAAAAGAAGTACGACTCGGCTAAGCAAGCGTACTCGCAAGCGATCGATGCGGATTCCCAATTTCTAAATCCGTATTATGGCATGGCTATCCTGGCTGTACATGAAAGCAATTGGAACGAAGCGTTGAAATTTACAGACGATCTTCTCAAGCTCAACCCGTCAGTCTTTCCCCTGGCCTGGTTGTACAATGCTGCGGCAAATTATTATTTGGGAAATCTCGACACCGCCGAGAAGAACGCGCGAAAATTTGAACAATTGGATCCCCAGCATCACGACCTTGATTCCAAACTCTTGTTGTCGAATATCATGTTAGGCAAGCACGATTATGAAGCAGCGGCGAAGGCGCTGGAGGAATATCTGGCACTGGCGCCCAACGCGCCCAACACAGCGCAGGTCAAGGCCCAGTTGCACGAGCTCAATCAGCGACGGGCCGCCGCAGATCGCTAGCTGATTATCCTGGTCTATTCCCTGTACCCTGATTTTGCTTTTTGCCGTTGGTTCGGTTGGTTTTGACTAATTACTAACTGCCAATTACTAATGGCTGTTTTTCTGTGGCCCTGTTGCCTGTTGCCTAATTGCTATTCCTCGGGATCGCTGCCAAAGATTGGCAACCGGCAATGAACGCAACGGCGGCCTTGATAAATGCTCCCGCCGATTTTGCCTTGCATCGTGCCGTCCAGCCACTCTGACTGCACGAAAAAAGATTTCCCGCATCGAGGGCAATCGAAAAACCTCAAGCGATAGATACTTGCGGCTGTCCACAAAAATGCAAAATATTTCAGGAAGTCAAGCCCGCTATGTGGGTAGAGCGTGACTGTCCCCGTGGCTGCAGTCGTCAGTACCGGCCAGAGAAAAAGAATGATGCCGAGCGCCAGAGAAAACCAAAGCTGGTTCTTGATGCTTCTGTATTTCGCCCAGTGTCTCTCGTAGTGCGTCATCACAAAAACTGATAATTGGAATTGATTCCCAGATTTTAGTCCGGAATTTCAGCCTTTGATTGGAAATAATCGGCCGTCCGGTTTTATCTGCACTGATCAGTTAAATCAATTGTCACTTGTCCCGGCGTGCGGGGTCCCCGACGACCGGGGTTCCCCAAATACCGGGGCCCCCAGAGCACGCGTTGTTTGCGCGCGATGGGGTGGAAATATGCGCCGCTGTTGCGCATTTTGGGGTGGTGGCGCGCGCCACTTTTGCGCGTGCCGGGGTGCTGGCGTTGCCGTGGGAGCGAGGCCGAAGGATCTATGATTGGCAATCAGAAATCAGAAACGGGGTAATCCCTTTACTTCCTTAGGCTTCCAAGGTTTTTGGAAAAAAGCGCAGGGTCACGAGAAAGGGCGTATGCTTGTAGTTGAGCAACGAAGACCCATCGCGGCATTTCCACCAAACAACTTGTGCCTTCGCTACTTGACCAGGCGGGATCGCCTGTCAGAAGGGAGGTGCAATGTGGACTTCCATCAAACGGTTGTAACCATCAGCAGAGATATCCCTCTGCAAGCCACGCGCACCATGTTGCTGGAGCACGCCGGATATTCGGTGACTCCGCTGGAAACTGACGGCTCGGTTTACGCGTTCCTCAACTCGCGCAGTCAACCCAGAATCAATCTTGTCCTGATGTGTCATTCTGTTCCTGAAGCCAGCAGGATTGAGTTATGCAGGGCTTTTAAA
>DATDNH010000153.1:0-3284 GCA_036518395.1 Candidatus Angelobacter sp.
CTATGCTGCGGGAGTTGCCGGAAGTCTGGACGTCGTACAGTCGCAGCAATCGGTCGCCGTAGCGAATGAAACTTACATTGACGCGTTATATCTAAACAATGTGGCCAAGCTCTCGCTGGCCAGGGCCCTGGGCGTCGCGGAACAACAGACACGAGTGTTTTTGGGAGGAAAGTGAGTGGCAGAACCGGTCAAAATTTCGCCGCCAGATGAACTGGAAGAGAGTCCGGAAGAACGACGGGAAGGGCTCGCGGAGCGCCGGCACTGGCCGGGTGAGAGGGCGGCCGGATATTTTCGCCGGCGTCCCTACGCCAAGTGGATTCTGCTTGCTCTCGCTCTGCTCGTGATCGCCGCCGGACTATTCGTCTGGCGCTACTACTCTGTGCGCGAATCGACTGATGACGCGCAGATCGACGGCCACATTGACCCAATCAGCGCGCGCGTTTCAGGAACCGTGCTGCGCGTCCTGCACGATGAAAACGAATTTGTAAATTCCGGGACGCTGCTGGTCGAGCTTGATCCCAAAGATTACGAAGTAGCGATGGAACGCGCACGGGCCGATCTGGCCGATGCTGAGGCCAACGCCACTGCCGCACAGACCGGCGTTCCGCTCACCACAACCACCAGCTCCAGCCAGCTTGTTGCCGCGGATGCGGCCGTCACGGCAGCCGACCGCGAAGTTGACGCCAACCGCGCCCGGGTGCAGGAAGCGCAGGCCAACTCCAACAAGGCTGCCTCCGATCTCAAGCGTTTTCAGCAACTGGTGCAGAAGGACGAGATTTCCCAACAGCAATACGATACTGCCACGGCCGCTGCCAGCGCGGCTGAAGCCACGTTGCAATCCGCGCGCGCTATGCTGGCCAATGCGGAAAGCCGCGCAGCCCAGGCCAGGGCGCAGGCTGCCTCCGCGCATACGGTTCCCGAGCAGGTGAAGGTCACCAAGGCACGCGCCTATGCCGCGGCGGCCCAGGTGCAGAAGTACCGCGCGGCGCTCTCCCAGGCGGAACTGAACCTGCAATACACAAAGATCATGGCACCAGTCTCGGGGGTAGTTAGCAAGGTGGCCGCGGAGCCGGGACAGGTGGTGCAGCCGGGTCAGCCGCTGTTTTCCATCGTGAACCTCGATGATGTCTGGGTGACAGCCAACTTCAAGGAGACACAGCTCAAGAACATGCGTCCGGGACAGAAAGTGAGAGTACGCGTGGATGCCTATGGACGCGATTACGACGGCACGGTGGAATCCATCGGTGGCGCAACCGGAGCGCGCTTCAGCCTCCTGCCACCGGAAAATGCCAGCGGAAATTATGTGAAGGTGGTGCAGCGCGTGCCCGTGCGCATCCGCCTGAACAAAAATCAGGATCCCAATCGCCTGCTAAGGCCGGGGTTGTCGGTTGTACCAACTGTCTTCGTGAAATAAGAATCCACCACGGGGCACGGAGACACGGAGAAGATTGAAAGTGGAGAGGATCCGCAGTCCCAAAGCCTGGGAACATCAACAGAGCGATGCTTCGAAAGCGATTATTGGATACCTTGTATGAGCTCGGCATTCTCCGTCTGGACTCCGTGGTTTTTGCTTTTGCTGTTGCCTTTGCTTTTCCCCAATCGTTTTCTCCGTGCAATCTCAGTGTCTCCGTGCCTCCGTGGTGAGATTTGATTTATGCCTGAGCGATCCGACATCAATCCGTGGATCATCGCCATCTCCGTGATGCTGGGCACCTTCATGGAGGTGCTGGACACCACGGTAGTGAACGTCTCGCTGCCGCACATCGCAGGAAGCCTCTCTGCCAGCACCGACGAAGCTACCTGGGTGCTGACTTCCTACCTCGTCGCCAACGCCATCGTGCTGCCCCTCACCGGCTGGCTGGCTAACTATTTTGGACGCCGCCGTCTCCTCCTGATTTCCGTCACAGGGTTCACTTTGTTTTCGTTTCTGTGCGCCATCGCGCCCAATCTGCCCATGCTTATCATTTTCCGCATCTTTCAGGGCGCCACCGGCGGAGGCCTGCAACCACTTTCGCAGGCCATCCTGCTGGAAGCTTTCCCGCCGGAAAAACGCGGCAAAGCCATGGCTTTCTGGGCGCTCGGCATCGTTGTCGCACCCATGCTTGGTCCCGTTTTGGGAGGCTGGATCACTGACAGCTATAGCTGGCGTTGGCTCTTCTACATCAATCTGCCTATCGGCCTGATCGCGGTGGTTATGATTTCCATGTTCATCTTCGATCCGCCATACATTCGCCGCGGCACCGGAGGAATTGATTACTGGGGCATCGGCCTTCTCGCGCTGGGCATCGGCGCATTGCAGATCATGCTGGATAAAGGCCAGGAGGAAGACTGGTTTGCCTCGCATTTCGTCCTGGTGCTCACGGTGCTGGCCATTTGCGGGCTGTTTGCGTTTGTCATCCGCGAACTGGTCACGCGCGACCCGGTAGTGCATCTCCGCGTATTCAAGATCCGCACCTACTCGACCGGCGTCTTTCTTATGACCGTGCTTGGCTTCGTGCTTTACGGCAGTACCGTTTTGATTCCGCTGTGGCTGCAGACGCTGATGGGCTATTCCGCGCTGCAAGCCGGCATGGCCATGCTTCCGCGCGGCCTGGGATCATTTCTGTTTATGCCGATTGTCGGCATTCTGATGGGCAGGATCGAGCCTCGCAAACTGCTGGCGGCTGGACTGATCATTTGCAGTTACAGCCTGTATCGCTTGTCCCAACTGAGCCTGGATGCGGGCTACTGGGACATCTTCTGGCCGCAATTATTGCAGGGCACGTCCATGGGCCTGCTGTTTGTGCCGCTGACCACGGTGACCAACGATCCCATTCCCAAACACGAAATCGGCAACGCCGCCAGCCTGTTCAATCTGATGCGCAACATCGGCGCCAGCATCGGCATCGCCAGCGTGACCACGCTGGTGGCCCGCCACAGCCAGGCGCACATCAATAATTTGAGTCAATACATCAATGCATTGAATCCGACTGCCCGCGCGACATTTGAGGCAATGAAGAATGGCTTTATGTCGCGAGGCATGGATGCGGCAACGGCCAGTCAGCAGGCCTACGCGGCCATGTTCGGAATGGTCCAGCGCCAGGCGGCCATGATGTCGTATTTAGACGCATTCTTCCTGTTGTCCGTTCTGTTCATCTTCATGCTCCCACTGATCTTCATCATGAAGCGCCCGACAAAGCAGGGCAAGCCAGCAGAAGCGATGGCGCACTAGCTAACCCGGGTTCGTGTCATCCTCAGGAGCAAAGCGACGAAGGACCTATGTATTTTCTTGAGAAGCTCGTGAT
>DATDNH010000154.1:0-2707 GCA_036518395.1 Candidatus Angelobacter sp.
AGCTGCCGGATCATGGAGTCTGAACTCGGGCAGCCCACATGATTGCACTTGAGAAGCATCTGGCCGCACCCGCAGGAGCACTGGATCTTACTGCCGATGTCGTTAAATCGTTTGTCATCCGCTGCAGAAGCGGCAGCGGAGGAGCAAAGCACAATGGCCAGCAAACAGAGCACAACCAGCCGCTCGACGATCGAAGCCTCAGGGTTAAGTCTGAGCCTGACGTGCTCCGTGAAAAATGCCAACGTATGCTTCACTTAACTGCTCCTGCTGTTTCCATGCCGGTGGCCAAGGTTTCGGGAACCGTTGCTGTCACTGTCACTGGCGACTTCAACTGAGCTGCATTAGGAACCAGGGCGACGCCTGTACCGAAGACGAGAATAAAGACTCCAATCCAGATCCAAACGACGAGCGGATTGATAAACGCTTTGATGATGGGCCGGTCTGTATCCGGATTCTTTCCCTCGTAAACCACATACAGGTCCTCGCTCAAGGTAGTGCGCTTGGCAACGACATGGTCGGGTTGCTGGCTCGCCTTGTAGACGCGCAATTCCGGAAATATCGTGTTGAGGAATTTGCCGTCCTTATATACATCCAGAATCGCGGCCTGTGATTCGTAGTTGGCCAGATCGTCTTCTGTGTATTTTTGTCCAATCAGCTCGTAGTGGCCGATCTGCAATTTGTCGTGCAGTCCCATCTCCTGCTCTTTGTCCTGATTGAAAGCAGCTCCTGCCAGTCCCATGATCACCACCACAAAGCCGAAATGGGCAATGTAGCCGCCGTATCGACGTGTATTGCGGCGCGTGAGGTGGTACATGGCGCCAGCCAGGTTGGTTTGCAGCTTGCCCTGAAGCACTCGCCCGCCGCGGTAAAACTCCAGCGCAACTGCGGCGATCACCAGCCCCGACAAAGAAAAGGCCATCAACG
The DNA here is from genome assembly GCA_036518395.1 of Candidatus Angelobacter sp. Lineage (GTDB taxonomy): Bacteria > Acidobacteriota > Terriglobia > Terriglobales > Acidobacteriaceae > Angelobacter. Next base: position 925 of record DATDNH010000154.1, read on the forward strand.
AGTAAATCTGAGAGATATCAGCCCACGGGCGGCGAACCACTGCAACGACTATGGCGACAATCAACGCAACGGTGGCCGGAACAGCAAAATTGCGCCGGATGCTGGCAAATGACGTTCTGCGCCACGCCAGCAGCGGACCCACAGCAGTCAGAAACACGAGCAGCAGCCCGATGGGAATGAGCACACGATTAAAGAATGGCGGCCCGACCGCAATCTTGAAGCCCCGCACCCATTCAGACAAAATGGGAAAGAGCGTTCCCCACAAGACCGCAAAGCATGCTGCCAGCAGGAGCAGGTTGTTGAACATGAAGCTGGATTCGCGCGAGACCATTGACTCCAGTTTGTTCTCCGCCTGCAGGTGTTTGTGGTTCTTGATATAGAAGAACAGGCAGACGAGGACGGTGATCCCCAGCATCCACACGAACCACGTCCCGATGCTGGACTGCGCAAACGCGTGTACGGAGTTGACGACGCCGCTGCGTGTAAGGAATGTTCCCAAAATGGAAAGCAGGAAGGTGGTAAAAATCAGCCAGACATTCCAAACCTTCATCATGCCGCGTTTTTCCTGCATCATGACCGAGTGCAGGAAAGCCGTGCCGCTCAGCCAGGGAAGAAATGACGCGTTTTCCACCGGGTCCCATCCCCAGTATCCGCCCCAGCCAAGAACGGCATAAGCCCAGTGCGCGCCCAAAGCGATGCCGACGGTCAAAAACAGCCACGTCACCATGGTCCAGCGGCGGGTGATATGGATCCATTTTTCTCCCGGATACTTCATGATCAGCGCCGCAAGGGCAAACGCGAATGGAATCGACATTCCCACGTAGCCCAGATAAAGCATGGGCGGATGTATAACCATTTCCGGATATTGCAGCAGCGGGTTCAGTCCGTTGCCATCGGCAGCCACGCGGTCCATCACGCCGAAGGGATTGCCGGCAAAGTTCACGAGAAATAGAAAGAAAATCTGGATGCCCGCGAGCACGACTGAGGCGTACGCGGTCAATCGCTCGTCAACTTTGTGGCGCAGCCGCATGACGAACCCGTACGCAGACAGCAGCAGGGCCCAGAAGAGCAGGGAACCTTCCTGTCCTGACCAGAGCGCGGCCAGCTTGTAGGCGGTGGGCAGAGCGCGATTGCTGTGATGCAGGATGTAGGCCAGCGAGAAATCGTCGTTGAGCGCCGCCCAGATCAGGGCCAGCGCGGATACGGCCGTGGCGATGAAAGAAGCCATGCCGGCGCGGCGCGCGGTTTCACCCAGGCGCGCAGCCGCAGGATGGCGGCTGACCAGCGCCACAATTCCCGCAACAAAACAGTACAGAGCAAGCACCAACGCTAGAAGCAGGCAAAAGCTACCAATTAGTGGCATGGCACACTCGCGAGGCTGAAAGAACCGACTTTAATCTTGAGTTGGAGCATGGCTCAATCTGTTTGGCCCGTTAAGGGCGAAAATTTTAGCTCAGGACGGCAATGCTGTTGTCCCAAAGCAAAGCAGCAGTCTAAATCGGCCTGCTGATTCCGGCCTGTGATGAATATCACACAGCGGAGCTGCACGATCTGGGGTGCCGCAGCTAACTGCTATTTTCTCAGAGGAATACAATCGGGACAATCAGAATGGACGCTTAATCCCGGAGATTATGTAACCTGTAACCTGTACCCTGTAACCTGTAACCTGCTTTTAAGCTGATCGCCGCTTCGAGGCGCTGTCGAGAGTGCTCTGGACCAGAGCAATGAGGTCTTCGGGTTCCAGGGGCTTGAGACGGAAGATGACGTCCAATCCCTGATATTC
>DATDNH010000155.1:0-11475 GCA_036518395.1 Candidatus Angelobacter sp.
AGAGCGAGCTGGAGTTGCTGGCAGAGTGTGCCGCCAAACTTCGCAGGACGGCAGATGTAGCCGTGCGCGTGAATCCCGACGTGCCGGCACAGACCCATCCTTATATCTCTACCGGTTTGCGCGAACACAAATTTGGTGTTCCTATTGACGAAGCTCGCGAACTCTACCAAAAGGCAGCAGCCCGGAAATATCTAAAAGTCACGGGCGTAAGCCTGCATATCGGCTCGCAGATCAATGTCATTCAACCTTTCGCGGAAGCGGTGGAGCGCGCGGCAGAGCTGGTCCGGCAGTTGACTGCAGACGGACACAAAATCAAATTTCTGGATGCCGGCGGCGGCCTGGGCATCACCTACGACGAGCAGGAGGTATCACAGTTTCCAGCGCGAGTAGCTGAATATGCTTCCGCGATCACCGCACGTCTTCACCACCTCGCCAAACCCCGTCCTCATCTGCTTCTTGAGCCAGGGCGTTCCATCGTAGGCCCGGCAGGGCTTCTGCTCACCCGTTTCCTTTACGCAAAACGCAATGGAAAAAAGATGTTCACCATTGTGGATGCCGCGATGAATGATCTGATCCGGCCAGCCCTCTATACCGCCAGGCATCAGATTGCTCCGGTAAGACTCGATGAATCGCGCGCGCAAGCGCAGGCTGATGTAGTGGGACCGGTATGCGAAACAGGAGACTTTTTAGCGCGAGACGTGGCCATGCCAAACCTCAACCCTGGCGAATACTTGTGCGTATTGGATACCGGGGCCTACGGCATGTCGCTGGCTTCCAACTACAACACGCGCCCTCGCGCGGCGGAGGTCCTGGTGGAAGGCCGGAAAGCGCGGCTGATCCGCAAACGGGAATCCCTGGCAGATTTGTTGCAGAACGAGAAGTCGTTGTTATGACAGCCCCGACAGGAGCCATCGATTTAAAATCGCTCGCCCAGGACCTTCTGCGCAACGCGCAACATCAATTGCAGCGGCAGAACCGCGTGACTCCCCTGTTCTTCATGGTGACTCCGCAGGAAAAGTTAATGTTTGGGATTGAGGAACCAGATCCCGAGGAGCGACAGGAAATTTATGCCAACCTGCTGGCTCAGGCGCGAGAGAAAAATGCTCTCGCGGTCGTCACAGTTTCGCACGTTTTGCTGCGTTCAGAATCCAGGACAAATCCCGCGCCGGAGCCGCCACGAGCCATCATGGTCAGCGTTTCCGGCCCTGGTTTTCAGACCTGGACCCTGACTTCCCACTACGTCCGCAACGGCGATCAGATCGTCTTTCAACCGGCCGAGGAGAAGTAATGCGGGGAGCTGATGCGAGAAAGAGATTTGGCTGATGAGCAAATTTTTAGTGCGGCGCCGGCTGTTTATCCAGCCAACTGGAAAGCGCGCTCTTGTTCTGATCACCTAAAAGATAGAACTTGATTCCCATGAATCCTTCAGTATTCGCCCACGCGACCTCGCCACGCCCGTCGATTATGGCGCCGGGGACATCGAAGGTGAACTGAATGGGTGAGCCCGGTTCATATACTTTCTGGCAGCGCACTGCCATTCCACCTCGGCTGACGTTGGCAGTGATCGCTTTCTGCTCCTGCTCACGCTGGCGTATGAGCACGGGTACAGAGAGCTGATATCGCAGATAACGTTTTCTCTCCGCAATGATCCTGGGCAGAGCGGAATCCAGCGCATCCATTACCGCCGTGGCGAGCACAGGTTTGTATAAAACAAAATTGATTCCGGTATTGAGCAGAGGAGACGCGTCTTGTCCTGCCCGCACACAGGCAAAGATCACGGTGAACCGGTTTGATCCTGCCTGGCGGACGTTTTGGACCAATTCCAGAGCGCCTTCCAATTCCATGTCCAGAAAAATTCCATCAATTTTACGGCGTTCAATAAAGGCCCGGGCAGTGGCGATGCCGGAGGTGTAATCCACGACGGGATTGATTTTTTGCAGCGAGCGCGTGATGGTTTTGTAAGCGCCGATGTCGCTGCCGACAACCAGGAACTCCCAGCGGGTCTGTTCCATCTGCAGAAGAGCCGTCCTTTCTGTGCCTGTGAACCACTATGACGCGAATTTGCTCCGCGCGGAACTGAAACTCCAACCTGGTTGTTTCTCAGCATTTTATTGCGAGAGTGAAGGAATAACCCGATTACCGAAGTACCCCTGAAGATAGACGATGCTGGAACGAAAACGTCAAAACCCCTGTATTCATGCGGTTTCGCGCACTATTTTCACATCGGTCAAAATCCCGAAAATGCGTTTTCCCCGCATGGCTGTTGGATTTCCTTGATTGTTTGCACTGCTGCCGCGACACCGGCCTGTGGATGGTCTTGTATCTCATTGAATATAAAGGAATTAAAAATCGTTTGAATTTTGTTGACAGCAAAACAGAAGAGAGTAAATTCACAATCGTTCTTTGACATCTTAAAGGTTTTTCCGGTTAGTGGTGAGTCCGGGATTCAAGCAAGGTCACCGTGCACAGCGAAAGCTGAAAGCATTGGAGGGTCAGCGAGAATCTGTAGCGAGCTGCTGGTCGAGAAGAACAGAAGATGTTCGAAGGCAAAAATAGAAGCCCCGAGTTGTTGACCGATTTACCCGGTTGACGGTGAGCCCGGAGCCCAAGCTTCAGCGCAAGCTGAGTAAAGATCGCGCTTTAGAAAGTTTCGCAAGGAACTGGACAGAGAATGCAGGTCGGCGAGGGTCTATAGCGATCCGTTGGTCGAGGCGAATGGGTCAACACCAAAACTCGGGGTTTCTTACTTTTTGGTTCTAGAGTTTATCCCGATCCCGCGTTGCGGGAGAGGGAACCCTACCCCTACCAGTCACTCTAAGGTCACTCTTCCTCCAAGACCGTGTCCTCTGAAGCTCAAGATTAGATTCCAAATGCTGTAGCAGGTTTCACCCGGCGGAGTATCTAAAGAATACTTCTTGGAATCGTCTGTCGTGATGACTAAGGTGTGTAAGCCTGCTTTGTCATAGTTCCAATCTTGCGGAGGCCGTATACTCGCGATCCGATTCAGATCTACATCCGCTGGCTGACCGCCTGAAACCCAGAACAGCCGATGAGTAGATATCATTAATGGATTCGGACCGTCAACAAAAGCTCCAAGCGGCAATTCTCCCGGCTGGAGCGCGATGAGCCTAAACACTCCACGCTGCTCTTCACTGAGCGATTCCCACGGTCTGATCGCGGGGTCCCAGTAGTGCCATTTAGCAACGATGAACTTTAACCTTTTCAGAGATACGGGCATCGTTTGAGTTATCGGTGATTAATTACGCAAGACGAGTTCGTCGCGCGGGTAGGGATCCCTCTCCCGCTTCGCGGGATCGGGATAAACTAAGAAAACTTACTCCAAACCTCCGTACACCACCTTTCCTCCCACGAACGTCGCCTCGACCCTCACGTCCTTAATCGCAGCAGGGGGAATTTTGAAGAGGTCGTCGCTAAGAATCACGAAGTCGGCCAGCTTGCCGGCGGTGATTGAACCTTTTTCCCGTTCTTGAAATTCTGCATAAGCCGAACCTATCGTGTACGCCTCAATCGCCTCAGCCAGCGTGAGCTTTTGCTCAGGCACCCATCCACCGGGGTTTTTGCCATCGAGGGTGGCGCGTGTGACTGCCGCATAGAGGTTCCACATGGGACTGAGCGGCGCAACCGACCAGTCTGTGCCAAACGCTAGCCTTACACCGTGGTCCAAAAAGGTGCGGAAGGCATAAGTGCGCTTGATCCGGTCAGGTCCAATTCTCTTCTCCGCCCAGCGTCCATCGTCGATTGCATGATAGGGCTGCACCGAGGCAATCACTCCCAACCGCGCATAGCGCACAAAATCTTTGGCGGCCATGTGCTGGGAATGCTCAATCCTCCAGCGGCGATCGCGCCTGCCATTGACCTTCTCGATATGCTCAAAAATATCCAGGATCATGGAAATTGCCCGATCGCCAATCGCGTGGATGCAAAGCTGCAACCCGGCAGCATCGGCGCCTTGCAACCGCTGCCGCATGGCTGAAGGCGGATGCATCTCGTCGCTCAACAAACCGTGCTTGTCCGGCGCGTCAGTATACGGATCAAAAAAGTAAGCAGTCTCTGAACCCAGCGAGCCATCGGCGTAGCCTTTTACGGCGCCCATGCGCAGAAAAGGATTGCCAAACGCATGCCGCACGCCGATCTTCGTCTGGTCTTTCCATCCTGTTTCCATCGGCGCAACGTAAATGCGCGCGGTGAGTGTTCCCTGCTCCGCCAGTTCGGCATACGCTTTCACGTCGTCGTAAGCGGGATTCATGTCCTGCACGCTCGTGACGCCCAGGGACGCAGCATGCTCCAACGCTTTATGAATTGCCCTCATGCGATGCTCACGCGACATCGCCGGCATGACTTTGAATACCAGGTCCTGCGCCGCATCGCGAAGCACTCCCGTCGGATTGCCCTGTGCATCACGAACGATCTCGCCTCCAGGCGGATCGGCAGTCCTGGACGTAATGTTAGCCAGTCGCAGCGTGACAGAGTTCGCCAGCGACTCATGGCCATCGTAGCGATTCACCCACACCGGCGTTTCCGGCGTAACTGGATCCACCAGTTCCTTAGTAGGCAGATTGGCAGGCGACCATTTCTGCTCATCCCAGTCGCCTCCGGTGATCCATTCGCCTTTGGGCGTGACCTTTGCCCGCTCCTCGATTCTGTGCGCGAACTCCTGGGGCGAAGCAGCATCCTTTAACTGCACTTGCTGGAGATGGTCTCCACCATCCACAAAGTGGACGTGCGCATCGTTAAACCCGGGAAGCAGCAGTTTTCCCTGGGCATCGATGACTTTGGTCTGCGGGCCATGCCAGGCGTCCACCTCGGTTGCGCTGCCCACAGCCACAATGCGGTCGCGCACCACAGCCAGCGACTCCGCTTGCGGCCGCGTCTTGTCTACAGTCCAGATTTTGGCGTTGGTGATAATCAGGTCTGCTGAAGGACGGGTTTGGGCGAGTGAAACGGCCAGGAATAGGACCGCATATAGGCCGCCCAGCAACAAAATTTTGAGAGTTACTCTTGTTGCTCCGGCCAGTTTTTCCACAAATTCGCGTTTATTCGCGTCCATTCGCGGCTCAATCTTACATCAGCGATCATCAGCGAAAATCTGCGGCGACGATTATCTCTCTCCCCACTTCAACTTGGTTCGCAACACGTCAAAAAAAGACCGCTCTGCCAGCTTCAACAACTTCACTTTGAATTCCGATTTTTTGCACACCACGATATCTCCATCTGATACCGGAGTTCCCTGTTGTCCATCGACCGTCAGCAGGACGGAATCGCCACTATCTTTCGTCACAACTTCGATGATTGCGGTGTCCTGCACCACCAGCGGACGGTTCGTAAGCGCGTGGGAGGCCACTGGGGTAATCACGAAAGCGGCCACATCAGGCGCCAGAATTGGCCCGCCGGAAGCCAGCGAATAGGCAGTTGAACCCGTAGGAGTAGAGACGATCAGTCCATCGGCTTTGTAATTGGCCACGAATTTGGCGTTGACCCAGACATCCACGCTGGCAAGGCGGGCCAGCGCGCTCTGGTGGACCACCACATCATTCAGCGCCTCATAGCTGGCCAGACATTTATCGCCGCGTCGCAACTGGCAATGGAGCATGGAACGCTCGCTTACGTCGCAGCGCCCCGAATCAATGGCCGCCAGGGCAAGCAAGACTTCATCCTGCTTTACCTCAGTGAGGAACCCGAGGCTTCCCAAATTGACGCCCAAAATAGGAATTCCCGCCGGAGCTACGCTGCGAGCCACCGAGAGCAGCGTTCCATCGCCTCCCAGAACTACAACGAAGTTGGGCTTTGCCTCGGCCAGCCCGTCGCGTTCTACCGGTTCACAATCGTGGCAGAATTCCCTGGTGGCAGAATCTGCGACGACCGCATAACCGTGCGCGCGCAACCAACCGGTAATCTCCCCAATAATTGTGGCCAGTGCCGGCTTCCCTGGCTTAGCGATAATGGCTGCCCGTTTCATTTAATGCTTTTGTCCGTAAGCTTTTGCTTTTCCGATGACCCGACGACCGGGGTCCCCGACGCGCGCGCTTTTTGTTTTTGCGCGTGTTGGGGTGGTGGCGACTCGACGACCCGATTGTCACTGTGTCAAATCTGCCGCTCGTCTGCGAAATCTGCGGCTAAGTGTTAGAACCGAGCGTATAACAAGAACTCCTTGTTTCCTTCCATCCCCAGAATGGGCGACTCAATTACTTCAAGCTTATGTCCCTTCAGCTTTTCCACGGCAGAGCGGACCTTATGAATTGCGCGCTGCTGTGCCTGCTCATCTTTGACGATGCCGCCTTTGCCCACCCACTCGCGTCCTGCCTCGAACTGCGGCTTAACCAAAACTATCATTTCGCGAACGCTAGAGTAGGAAAAGGCAAACGCCGCCTGAAAAACCGCTGGGAGCACGAGTGTAACAGAGATAAATGAGACATCCAGGGCAATAAAGCTGATATTGCTCACCGAACCGGCCTTCTGCAACTGCTCAGCCGTAAGATAACGCGCGTTCGTCTTCTCCAGCAGTTTCACCCGCGGGTCGGACCGCAGCTTTGCCGCGATTTGTCCGTATCCTGTATCCACGGCAACCACTTCCGTGGCGCCGTGTTGCAACATGCAGTCAGTAAACCCGCCGGTGGAAGCACCCACATCCATGCATGTCCGGCCGGTGAGATTGATTCCCCAGTGTTTAAGCGCCGCTTCCAGCTTCAGGCCGCCTCGACTGACATATTTAAGGTCCTGGCCAAGCAGCCGCACGTCGGCATCTGCATCGACGCTGGCACCGCTCTTCTCCAGTTTTTGACCATTAACGAGAACCCGGCCTGCCAGGATCATGGCCTGGGCCCGTTCCCGTGACGGAACCAGGCCACGCTCCACCAGCAGCTTGTCCAGTCGAAGTTTAGGCAATCAAAGTCTCTCTACGAGCGCCGACTGAAAGTCTTTTACCAACGGCGGTTTGCTGCTTTTGTGTTCTCCGTCTTGTGCCCCTCAGCGCGGAGCTTTTTCTTTTGCCCTTCTACTCCGCCGGGAAATTTGGGATTCAGTCTGCCTTCGTGACTGAGCACCCGCCAATAAGGCATGATGTTCTTCTTTCCTGACTGGCGCTCTTCCTCCGCAGCTTCGGCCGCGATCCTTATGAAAATTCCTGTGGTCAACGGACACGCAACATCCGCTTCGCACTGTCGCGCTAAATGTTCGCGAAGCTGGGCCACTGTCACCAGCTTGCCTTTCGGTACTCTACGGATCAGCGCGTCCACATCCAGTGGTTTGGGAATCACCATGGTGCCTTTGCCGAATCGCGCCTGCATACGCGGCGGAATCTGCACAACCTTCGGCTCCTGCTGACGCTCCAGTTTCGCGCGCCAGGGAACCCTGCTGCTGAATTTCGGAGTCATGGACTGCTCGTTTGCCGCCCTACTCTACTTGTGGAAAGAAAAAATTAACACAGCCTTCACAAATCGCACTCCTCGATGTGCAAAGAGCCACAACATGTAATTTTTACGGCAGTTATAACGAGGAACTCTGGTTTTTCCACATCCTTTTTCACTCATTTGTTGAAAACATCGCCACCTGAATGGCAGAGAGCTTGCTGGACATCCAAAAAAATCCCATTACTGATTCGATCTGATTCAAAAATCCTAACCATGCCGAGAGCGCAGCTTCCTTCGCGCAACATGCTTGCGGGCTGAGTGCTGAGTGCTCCCTTCGGAGCCGCTATTTAAGCGGTGACTATAGAGTGCCGTCCTTAGCAGACGCACGCAGTCGGAAGTTATACTAGTTATATGAATGCAAAACCAGCGCCAGCCCTGGAGTACGACGTCCAGGAAGTCTCTGAATGGGTAGAGGCTTTTGATCAAATTGTTCAGGAACAGGGCCCGAGCCAGGCCACCCGGCTGATTGAAGCCCTTACCGGCCGCGCCCGCGAGGCAGGTATTGACCTGCCGGTTCAGCTCAATACCCCTTACGTCAATACGATTCCGAAAGAGGAGGAACACCCCTATCCCGGCGACCGCCTCATGGAACGCCGGATCAAGAGCCTGATTCGCTGGAATGCGCTGGCCATGGTGCACCGCCAGAACAAGAAGGACCCGGGCATTGGCGGGCATATCTCGACTTATTCATCTCTGGCTACGCTGCTGGAAGTCGGCTTCAACCACTTTTTCTACGCCACCCATGACGGCCAACCCGGGGATTTCGTTTATTTTCAAGGCCATGCCTCGCCCGGAGTCTACGGGCGCGCCTTTCTGGAAGGTCGCCTGACGCAGGAGCAGGTGGAAAATTTCCGCCACGAACTGCGTGGCTCTCCCGGACTGCCATCCTACCCGCATCCCTGGCTCATGCCACGATTCTGGCGCTTCCCTACCGTTTCCATGGGCCTGGGGCCGATGAACGCCATCTATCAGGCGCGTTTTATGCGTTATTTGGAGCATCGTGGCCTGATTCCGGAGACACCGCGCAAAGTCTGGGTATTCGTCGGCGACGGCGAGACAGACGAACCGGAAGCTCTGGGTGCGCAACTCACGCTGGCATCCCGCGAAAAGCTCGATAACCTGATCTTCGTAATCAACTGCAACCTGCAGCGGCTGGACGGCCCGGTGCGCGGCAACGGAAAAATCATCAATGAGCTGGAAGCAGCGTTCCGCGGAACAGGATGGAATGTCATAAAAGTCATCTGGGGTTCAAATTGGGACCCGCTGCTGGCCAAAGATCATTCAGGCATGTTGCTCAAGCGCATGGAAGAGTGCGTGGACGGCGAATACCAGACTTACAAGGCCAAAGATGGCGCTTTCGTCCGCAAGGAATTCTTTGGCAAGTATCCGCAAACTGCGGAGCTCGTCAAAGACATGACGGACGACGAAATTTTCCGTCTTCAGCGAGGCGGCCTCGACCCGCAGAAGGTCTATAACGCATACAAGCGGGCCGTCGAACACAAAGGCGGCCCAACCGTGATTCTGGCCAAGACCATTAAGGGCTACGGCCTGGGCTCGGCTCAGGCGCGCAACGCCACGCACCAGGAAAAGAAGATGACGGACGAGGCGCTTCTCGCCTTCATCAAACGCTTTGAAATCCCAATTCCGGAAAGGGCCGCCAAAGACGGTTCACTCTATCGTCCTCCGGACGACAGCCCCGAAATCATCTATCTGCAGGAACGCCGTCGCGAGCTTGGTGGTTATATGCCGCAACGCGAGACGCGCAAACCCGAACTCCAGGCGCCGCCAAGTGAGGTTTTTGCTGAATCATTGGAAGGCTCCAGAGGTCGCGCCGTTTCGACCACCATGGGCTTCGTCAGCCTGCTCCGCCACCTGCTGAAAGATGAAAAGACCGGCAAGCTGGTCGTTCCCATCGTTCCCGATGAAGCTCGCACCTTCGGCATGGAATCCATCTTCCGCCAGGTCGGCATTTATGCCAGTGAAGGCCAGAAATACAAGCCTCACGACAAAGATATGCTGCTCTACTATCGCGAAGAGCGGAACGGCCAGATTCTGGAGGAAGGAATCACCGAAGCGGGATCCATGGCTTCGTTCACCGCGGCCGGCACAGCATATTCCAACTATCGCGTGCCCATGATTCCCTTCTTTATCTTCTACTCGATGTTCGGCTTCCAACGCATTGGCGATCTGATCTGGGCATTCGCCGACGCGCGCGGAAAAGGGTTTCTCATGGGCGGCACCGCCGGACGCACAACCCTGCTGGGCGAAGGACTGCAGCATCAGGATGGCCACAGTGTGGTGCTTTCCAGCGTGGTTCCCACCTGCGCCACTTACGATCCTGCTTATGTATACGAAATCGCGGTGATCGTGCAGGACGGCATCCGCCGCATGTACCAGGACGGCGAAGACCGCTTCTACTACATCATGCTGTACAACGAGGACTACCCGATGCCGGAGATGCCGGAAGGGTCGCGTGAAGGGATCCTGCGGGGCATTTACAAGCTCAGGAGCGCTGAAGGCAAGAAAGCCGTGGTGCAGCTCTTTGGCAGCGGACCGATCTTGAATGAAGCGGTGCGTGCTCAAAGCATCCTGGCAGAAAAATACAAGGTTCCCGCAGACGTTTGGAGCGTGACCAGCTATACCGAACTGCGCCGCGATGGTCTGGCCACCGAGCGCTGGAATCGGCTGCATCCTGCCAGCCCGGCAAGACAGCCGTACATTGCGACTCTGCTGAAAGATTCGGGCGCGGAAGGCCCAATCATCGCCGCCACGGATTACATCAAGACTGTGCCGGACCAGTTGGCACCCTGGCTGGGTTCGCGGCTTACTTCACTCGGAACAGACGGCTTTGGCCGCAGCGACAATCGCCAATTCCTCAGGAAACACTTTGAGATCAATGCAGAATCCATTGCTGCAGCAGCACTTTCGCGGCTGGCACGCGATGGCAAGTTCGACGCCAAAGCCGCCGAAAAAGCCATGAAGGAACTGGGAGTGGAGCAGGAGAAAGTCGATCCAGCGAAGGCGTGAACTCACCAATTGGCAGTTAGCAAATGGCAATTGGCAATTAGCAGTTGGCAAAAAAAGAAATGTGGAGCGCAGCCGCCCTCGGCTGCGTCTTCTTTTTGCAAGTTAAAAATGCTTCGCGTTTATTCGCGGCGAATCTGGTTACTTCGTTGCCGTCTGCCGGGTCACCGCCGCTGCTCCAAAATAAATCTCCAGCTCATTTCCTGACAGATTAGTCTTCGTGATCTTGCCTTCGATGTTGGCGATTTTCAACGGTTCAAAGACAAGCTTATCGCCGTCGGCAACAACACCATTTACCTTCCCCGAATTAATCAGCGACGACAGATGCACTCCCAGCATGCCCAACAGTCCTTTCATGGGCAGGCCCTCTGCCTTGATCTTCTTCGCCTGCACAATCAAATTCGTGCCATCAGTTGAAACCGGGCCTTCAACCTCAAAAGGAATGCCAACACCCTTGTGCACTTTTCCCTTCAGATGCAGCATTCCATCTTTAATTTCCACCCTGATGTTGTCGATCTTTGACCCGGTCTGCTCGATCCGGCGGTCGAAAAATTTTGTCAGGCTGTCCGCGCTTATCAACAGTTCGCCGTGTTCGATCCGGGTCACGCGCAGGGAACACCCAGGCTGCTTTTTCCCATGGGAGATCAGGCTGGCACGAAAACCCTGCAGGACGAATACCGCGCCCGGCGCGGGATCGTATTGTCCTTTGTCCACGATCAAATGCGTCACCGGTTCAGGACAAGGAGGTTGATCTGCCGCTGCCGCGCAGCAACTCAGCAACATCAGCAGTGGCAACACCCGAAATGAACGCATGCAGGTAAGATGCACGCCGGCAGCCAAGGGAAATTGCTGCTGATAAAGCAGTAGTTAGAGCGTGTTTCACAAATAGGTTTGTGTCAGGGCACGACTTGAGCGTTTAGTCAGAGCGATCCCGCATAGCGGGAGAGTGATGGCTGCGGAGTCGTGCCGAGCGGCTTTCAAGCCGCGTAAAACGCACAAAAAGACGTCGCCCTGTTCCTCTCTG
>DATDNH010000156.1:0-16649 GCA_036518395.1 Candidatus Angelobacter sp.
CTGGGTAGGGAGAGAAGAGATGTTTGAAAATCTCGTATACAACAGCGAGGCCCAGGAGCACACCGAGTCCTTCGTTCACCCAATAAATTCTGCCATAGATGGGGCGCAAAAAAAGCAACCGAAAAGCTGCCAAGTAAATGACATAGAGAGTAGCGCTGAATACAAGGCTGGTCACCGTGTAGGCGACGAAGAATGGGAATCTGTGCCCGATCTTCTTCACACACAGCAATCCTACCAAAATTCCTTGTACCAGGAACGCGGCAAGCCACGGCAAGTTCACTGCTCTAAACATAAATGCGCACCGTAAGCATACTTGTCAAAGCCTGTGTTTAACAAGGGTTTTTTTGATATTCTCTCATTCTGCTCTTCGTTACTTACGTCACTATTTGGAACCCGGCCAGCATGAACCAGGAAGGCAGGCGGGGCCATCTTGGCCTTCATGCACGATAGCGCCAGCGATTGAAAAAGCGGATAAAACCAGTGATGTTAACAACACGAGTCTAGCAACAGTTCTCTTCACAGTAGCTCCTTGTTAATTGGTGGGTTTTGTTAATTTTGGCAGCATTCCGGGTATCTTCAACAAAAGACACTAGTTCCCGGCTTTACGGAATTCAGAAATCTCCCCCAACTGCTGCCCAAAAGGCCGCAATACAATACACGTTCGCGGGAAGGCAATCCACAGATAAAGCTTAGCTTTTTCGCGCTTTTCTTAGCTGAAAGTTAAACCGGTTCCGGCAATCCGGAATTTCCGGTACAGGTTGTGCCGCTTATAAGCGGCGCGAGGAGTGAGGGTTTTTTCGAAAACCGCTAACCCAAGAGGACACAGCACAGCGGAGCCGCAAGCAAAAACAAGACCCTCAACGCAGGGGAGCCGAGGCAACAGAGGAAATGAGAATTGTTGATTTCTGATATTTCTGATTTGCAGATTTCTGATTGTTTTCGATATTCCAGAATCAACGGCAAACCAAAAGCAAAGGCCGAGGAAGCGAGAGGGGAACGGGCGGAGGAACTCAAAGGGTGAAGAAGGTGCGATGAAGATTTTGCGCGAAAAAAAACTTGCAGCCCCTGGAGAACCTCTTCGGGCCAAAAGTGTTACCTATGTCTCCGGAACGGACAAAATTTGAATTGGTCGGCCCTAGCAGACGATTTTAGAACTTTTAGACAGCAGTCTTCCTGGAGTCGGATCAGCGATCAGAGGCATCCGGGACCATTCGTTCTTTCAGACGCGGATATTCATCACATGCACTCTAGCATTTCAATCAGAGTATATGGACAAGATATGATATTCGGCAGAAAGCGCAATGCCGGACGATGCGTATGGCCAGGCCAACTGGTGTCACAATAATTGCGATTCTCTGCTTTGCAACGACTGGGTTTGGCGTTGTTAGTGGAATTCGGTTGATCAGCACGAGCGGTGTTGGCACTGCGTTTCTAAGTGGAAAGTACCAGCAGTCCAATGCAGGTGCAGTCAATCTGACTGGGTTAAGCGCGGCAGCAATCTCCATTACCGTCATTTTTGCTGCACTCTACGCTGTGGCAGGTTGGGGATTATTAAAACTCAGGAGCTGGGGGCGCATCCTCACCATCGTTCTGCTCGTGATTGGGGTTGCTTTTGAACTCTTGCAGTGGACTTTAAGCCTCCGTTTTACACCGTCCAGCTTTCTTGAGATTGCAGTGACTCTGCTGTTATATGGGATAACGATCAGGTACCTGGTTAAGACCGGGGTCAAAGCCGCATTTCCGTCGAGCTAAATCAGGGCCCAAGGGATCATCTAAGACGAGAGGGACCCTCGCTTCGCTCGAGGTAAACTCTAAAGACAAAGAAATGGTCCCGACGAGAGGATCCGCCACAGGCGGATTTCGGCTGGCGACTGGGACGCCGCCATTGCGCCTCAATTTGAACCTCCGACCTAATGGTCGGGGCGAGAGGATTTGAACCTCCGACCCCCTGCGCCCAAGGCAGGTGCGCTACCAGGCTGCGCTACGCCCCGACAAAAAGCTTTCTTCGATTCTAACAAAACACAAGCTCCTAGCTGCTAGCTTCCAGCTTCTAGCGAAAAGCGAACCCACATCAAAAGCAAAAGCAGATTCCTCACAACAAAGCAGGAAATAGCCATTGGCAATGCTTCACGGCCGAGCGCGCCCTGCGTTCCGAAGGCGCTCAAAATGTCAAAAGCGGAAAAGCAAATGCCATAGGGACTACGCCTGAGGTGCTTGCGAATTGCAACTCTTCACGTTGGAAAGTGTTTAGAGTTGTCAAGGCAGTGCGATGTCGTCACCATTCCGCAATCATTCGGGGAGAACCATGACGAAAACCTCTTATAAGCTCAGCCTGCTCTTCAGCTTGCTTTTCATGACGTTGGGTTTCGCGGCGCAGAACGCTGTGGCCGACGATGATGACCCGCCCGGACGGGTGGCTCGTCTGAGCTACACCCATGGCGCGGTTTCGTTTCAGCCGGGCGGCACTGATGATTGGGTGTCGGCCGTGGTGAACCGCCCGATGACCACCGGGGACAAACTGTGGTCAGACGACGGAGCACGCGCGGAGTTGCACATTGGTTCAGCATCCATCCGTCTTGCCGAGAATACGGGCTTTTCATTTTTGGACCTGAATGACGAGGTAACACAGATCCGGCTGACTGCAGGCACGCTGCGAGTCCGCGTGAAGCGCCTGAGTGAGAACGAAACTTTTGAAGTGGATACACCGAACCTGGCGTTTTCAATTTTGCGCCCCGGAATTTACAGGATCGGCGTGAATGAGAAGGGCGACACAACCATCATCAGGGTGCGCGGTGGCGAAGGTGAGGTGACCGGAGGCGGTTCTGCATATACCGTGCACGCGCACGAGATCGGCACGTTCATCGGCACGGATCAGCTCACTGCAGACGTGGACAGATTTGGCAACGATGATGATGATTTTGACGCTTGGTGCGCGCAGCGTGATCGCCACGAGGACCTCTCGATTTCCGCGCGCTACGTTTCACCCGATGTGATCGGCTATGAAGACCTGGACGACTACGGCGGGTGGCGTCCCATAGCGGGATACGGGACCGTGTGGTTTCCGCACACGACGGTAGTGGGGTGGGCGCCGTATCGTTTCGGGCACTGGGCCTACGTGTGGCCCTGGGGCTACACGTGGATTGACGATGCGCCGTGGGGATTCGCGCCGTTCCATTATGGACGCTGGGTATTTGTGGGAGGAGCGTGGGGGTGGGTGCCGTGTCCGCCGCCAGCGCCGGGAGTGGTGTATGTGCGTCCGGTGTATGCGCCTGCTTTGGTGGCGTGGGTAGGCGGGCCGCACTTTGCGTTTGGATTCAGCAGCGGCGGATTTGCCGCCGGCGTGAATGTGGGCTGGTTCCCGTTGGGACCGCGCGAGGTCTATGTGCCGTCGTATCCGGTGAGCCGCAGATACGTAAACAATGTGAACATTTCCAACACTACGGTGAACACGACCGTGATCAACAACTATTACAACAATGTGGTCGTCAACAAGAACGTAACTGTGGTCCACCAGACATACATCAACCAGAGCATTCCTGGTGCGGTGACAGCGACCACGCCCCAGGCGTTTACTTCCGCGCAACCAGTGGCGAGAAACGTGGTACGCGTGAACCAGCAAGAAATAGTGGGTGCTCCGGTCAATGCAGTTGCGCCGGCCGCAGCCCCCGGTAAGCAGGCAGTGCTGGGCACAGGAAATGTGGCAGCAGTGAAGCCGCCGAATTTCGTGCAAAACCGCGCAGTGGTGGCCAAGGTCACACCTCCGCCTCCGCCGGTGCCGTTTGCGCGGCAACAGCAGGCGATCCAGGCCAATGGCGGGAAGCCATTAGCCATATCGCAGGTGCGCCAACTCGAGCCGCAGAATGCTGCGGTGGTTCATCCGAATGTGAAGATCGCTCCAGCGACTACGAACGCGAATCCCATTATTAATCGTGGCAATGTCTACGGGCAGAACCAGAACAATAATGCGGGCAACCAAGGTCAGGGAAGCAATGCGGGCCAGACGGGCACTCAGGGGAACGCAGGAAATCAGGGCGGCTACAGAAAATTCAACGATCGTCCAAGTACCGGCAACAATCAGGGACAATCGCAGAATACCGGCACGCAGGGAAATGCCGGCCAGCCGGGAGGCGGCGGCAACCCAGGCAATCAGAATGCGTATCGCAAATTCGATGATCGCCCGCCATCGTCGCGTCCGGGCGGGAACGGCGCTGGAAATAATGCAGTTAATTCCGGCGGCAGCGCCAATAATCCCGGGCTCGATGCCCATCATCAGCAGCAACTCGAGCAGCTCCACGTAAAGCAGGACCAGGAGCGTCAAAAACTGGAGCAGCAGCAAATACAGGAGCAACAGAAGCTGGCGCAGAAAAATGCGGACGACACCAGGAAGCAGCAGCTCAATCAAAAACACGAGCAACAACTACAGCACCTGGAGGAAAAACACGATAACCAGCAGCAGAAGCTGCAGCAAAAACAGCAGCAAGAGGTAAAGAAAAACAGTAATTAAAACTTTGAGCTCTTGGCTTTTGGCTTTTAGCTTTTAGCTTTTAGCTTTTGGCCAAAGACAAAATTCAACACCAAATGTCTTCTGGGCCTGCGCTGATGTTTCCTCGGTAGGGATCCCTCTCCCGCCCGTTTTCACAAGAACTGGTTAGAATTGCTGTTTATTTCAAAGGGCGGGATCGGGATAAACTCAACTTTCAACTACAATCCAGGCTGAGCTGGATTGGGGGGAGACGATGAGAAACCTGCTGATTGCTTCATTATTCTTGTTTGCTTCCCTGGCGCTGGTTGCGCAGGGAGCACCGCCGCAGGCTGCGGCTGATCAGCCGTACACGATCGAGTACTACTACAAGGTGCAATGGGGACACCAACAGGAGTTTCTGCAACTCTTCCTGAAGAACCACTACCCGCTGCTCAAGAAAATCGTCGAGAACGGCCGCATGCTTTCAGTGAAAATTGAGACGCCGGCGTACCACATGACGGAAGATGACCGATGGGACTACCGCGTGACCATCCGATTCAAAAACTCTACTGCGGCAACGACTGTCAATCCTGACGAAGAGAACTTCATCAAGCAGCTCTGGCCTGACCAGGAAACCTATAAACGTGAAGAGCAGCGTCGATTCGAGATTCTGCTCGCGCACTGGGATCTGCCAGTAACGGAGATTACGCCTAGAAAATAGGCAACAGGCAGTAGGCAACAGGCAACAGCGAAAGACGAATTCAACACCAGATCTACGCTTGGGCATGCGCCCTGAGAATTCATCGAAGCGGGTAGCGATCCCTCTCTTTGCTCGGGATAAACTCAAAAACCACATGGTGTCGTTCGTCACTGTACCGCTGTGCCAAAGGACATTGATCTTGGGTACAAGTGGGTAACGCTGCTTAAGGAACACGACAACAGGCGGCCGCTGTGGCATCTTTAGTGACAACAGATTTTGCCTGGCCTGACTTTTCGACCCTCCCAAACCCGTGAGTAGGGAGGTGTCTAGTGACGGTACCCCGCTTTAATTACGAGCTACCAACAGCGCGGCGCAAAGACACGTTCTTCTGGAGCGTGGCCCTGCATGGGGTTGGCGTTTTCGTATTGATTGGTCTGTTCCAGTGGTTGCCGTCGCCGCACATCCAGCAGCGCCAGGCGCAGGTCACATTGCTTTACACGCCTCCGGTTGAAACTCCTCCGGTGGAAAAGATCGCTCCACCTCCCCCAAAAGTTCTGGCGAAGCTTACTCCGCCGAAAGTGGTGGTTCCACCTGATCTGCCTAAGGTTGAGCCAAAACTACAGCCTCTGGAACTGACCAGAGTGCCCGAGCCGGTTGTGCCAAAGCCGCAACCAAAGAAGGAAGTCGTTACAGGAACGTTCGCGGAGAACAAATCCGTAAAAAGTCCGGTTCAACCAAAGAAAGATGTTGTGACCGAGACGTTTGCATCGGGAAGCTCCGCGCCGGCGACGCTGCAGAAACCCGCCCGTGAAGTACAAACTGGCGGCTTTGGAGATCCGAACGGAATAAAAGGGACGTCCGACGGCAAAGGCCGGCTCGTCGCGGCGAAACTGGGCTCATTTGATTTGCCTGGCGGACCGGGAACGGGGAACGGAACGGGAGGAGCGCACGGAGCCGTGGGAACAATCGCCAGTTCCGGATTCGGGAATGGAGTAGCGGGACCGGGTCAGGGTGATCGTCAGCGAAGCGGCCGCGTAGTCAGCACAGGCTTTACAGAAGTGTCAGCGCCGGCGCCGGTAGCGAAGGCGCATGCCGAAGAAAAAGCTAATCTCACCCCGGTTGAAATCACTTATAAGCCGCAGCCGATTTATACGCAGGAGGCGCGGCAACTGCATCTGGAAGGCGAGGTCCTGGTGCGCGTCACATTCGGAGCCGCAGGTAATCTGCGGGTTGAGCAGGTTGTACGGGGTCTGGGCCACGGGTTAGATGAAGCGGCGCTGCGCGCGGCGGAGCAGATTCGGTTTCGTCCAGCGCGGCGCAACGGCCAGCCGTACGACTCGACGGCGCTCGTACACATTGTTTTTGAGCTGGCCAACTAGCCAGGGGCTCCGCTCCTGATACCCCAAGAAGTCAGGAGTCAGAAGACGGAAGTCAGAACTGGGTATTTGGTAATTGGGAAATTAAAAATTCAAAATCGAGCAACAGATGCAGGCAATACCATGCCTGCTTCGTTAGTTTTCGAGAGCTGGAGGAAAGAAATGCGTTCTGTTTACAGATTTCTCATAGTTGTCCTGATGATGAGCTACTGCATGGCTGCGTGGGCCTGGCGGGATGACTCGGAAGCGGCAACCCCTGCTGCGGCCGCTCCCGATCAGAACGGGACGGAGCGCATTTTCCGCCAGGAAGCCAAGCTGGTGGATACCATGCACGGCTACGCGCCTATGGTGGAAACCTATATCCAGAGACTTAAGCCGGACATCGATCTCTGGACCGTGCCGGACAAAGACAGATACTTTCTGGGCCGGCTGGTGCTGGATGAAAAACGTCTCACGAATGCTGCATTCAAGGACCACAACAAAGCAAGATTCATGATGCGGGTGCTGGACCGGCTGGATGGTTTCTATCGCATCAACTATCACCATCTCGGGTTCCTGCAGATGATCTTCCTGAATGAGCAGTTCGACAACGATCACTACAACCTTAAATACATGCGCCAGCAATTCCTGGGCGAAGTGCGGACGCTGGTCTTCGATGTCACGCCTAAACAGCAGACTGCGGCTGACCAAACACGATTCAAGGGACGAATCTGGGTGGAAGACCAGGACTATAACATCGTGCGCATCAACGGCACGTATGGCCCGAACACGGAAGCACAATACTATTTCCATTTTGATAGCTGGCGCGTGAACATGCAGCCGGGATTGTGGCTGCCGGCGTACGTTTACACCGAAGAATCCGATGCGCAGCGCTACTCCGACCGCAAGCTGGCAATGAAAGGCCAGACGCGGCTGTGGGCCTACGATCTGAAACATTCCGGCCAGCAGTCGGAATTTACGACCATGCAGGTGGAATCGAGTGACGTTAAGGATACGAGCAGCCGTGGCTCCAATGAATATCAGCCGGTTCAGAGCCAATACATGTGGGAGCGTGAAGCTGAAGACAATGTGCTGGACCGCATGGAGCGCGCGGGAATTCTGGCGCCGGATGGAGAAGTTTCCAAAGTATTGCAAACCGTGGTCAGCAACATGGAGATCACGAACAATCTCAATATAGAGCCGGAAGTACGCTGCCGCGTGCTGCTGACTACTCCTTTGGAATCCTTCACGGTGGGACACACAATTGTAATCAGCCGCGGGCTGCTGGATGTGCTGCCGGATGAATCTTCACTGGCAGCGGTGCTGGCTCGCGAACTGGGCCACATCGCGCTGGGACATCGCATGAACACCAAGTATTCATTCAGCGATCGCATGCTGTTTCCGGACGAGAAAGTTTTCATGGACATTGACATGCTCCAGAACGAGACCGATGAAGAAAACGCCGATCTAAAAGGAATGGAGCTGCTGGCGAACTCTCCATATAAAGACAAGCTTGCCAGCGCGGGACTGTTCCTGCGCGTTCTGTCTACCCGGTCACCGCAGTTGACGTGGCTGGTGAGCCCGCATTTCGGCAACAGGCTTTCCAAGGACAGCCCAATCCGTGTGGCCGCATTGAAACAGGCGCCGCAACTGGAAGTGCGAAACCTGGCACAGGTTCCAGCTTTGCCGCTGGGCAGCCGCATCAGGATGGATCCGTGGGATGACCATGTCGAGATGCTAAAGAGCAAGCCCGTAGCGCTGCGTTCTGTGCGCGACAAGATGTCTCTTGAGGTTACGCCGATCTATCCGAACCTGGTGAGCTTCAAGCCGGGCGAAAAACAGGAGATTGCGGCAAAGCCAAGCAATTAGCCCGCCTCAGCGGGGCAATTAGTTCGCGTATCGTTTTGGGCTGTGTAAAGCAGTTATTTGGGCATGGTGAGAGCATCACCATGCCCTTTGCTATTTTTGGCTCAGGCGTTCACTGACGAGCTGATGAATCTGGCGGGCTGATTCTTCGATGGGTTGCTCGCCGCTGATAACCAGGTCGGCGAACTGGTCCGTGGGCAAAATGAAGTGTTCGTTTCCTGGACGCACGTTTGTTTGATACTGCTCGAGCACAAATCCCAGGTTATAGCCGCGTTCATGAATGTCTCGAACCTTGCGCCGCTCGAAGCAGACGGGATCGGGAGCGGCAATGAAGGCCCGCAAATTAAATATTCCGCGCACTTCAGGCCAATGAAATGTAAAAAGTCCTTCCACGATAAGGAATGCACCCGGACGGATCTCGTCGAAGCGTGTTCTGTGGCGGGTGTGGGTAGGAAAGTCGAAAATGGGCCGCTGAATGGTCTCACCCTGGCTCAATGCTTGTAGATGCTTAGCGAGGAGTCCGGCATCGAGCGCCTCGGGACGATCAAAATTGAATTTCCTGCGCTCGGTGAGTACCAAGTGCGAGAGATCGATGTAATACGAGTCGAGTCCAAAGATGGTCGACTCGCCGGGGAGGCGGGCGGCGAGGCTTCGGGCAATCGAGGTCTTGCCCGAGCAGGATGGGCCTGCGATACCGATGCAGAAGGGTGGCTTTGACTTCATCGTCTTCATAGCATTGATTTCGTTCCGACAGCGTTGCTGGGTTAGCCAGGTCGCACTCAGCAGTCAGCACTCAGCATTCAGCCCGCAATCGTTTTGGCTTCGGTAAGAATCGCTTTCGGCATGGTCGAAGCGTGCCCGGTCGCTGCCATTTCTTCGACCCAAGAGCAATAGCATCAAACCGATGATTATGAATATCGGGAGTAGCACGTTCACTCCGGTGATTCCGCCATGCGCGGAAGCAACGATTTCAGCAG
This sequence comes from Candidatus Angelobacter sp., assembly GCA_036518395.1. Classification (GTDB taxonomy): domain Bacteria; phylum Acidobacteriota; class Terriglobia; order Terriglobales; family Acidobacteriaceae; genus Angelobacter. Next base: position 9,361 of record DATDNH010000156.1, read on the forward strand.
TGCCACGAACTGGCCACGTACGCGCTCGCCTGTTTCCAATACCTCCAGGTGATTAATCGGTTTATCTGAGATTCCGGCGGCCAGATTGGTGACGCAGGAAATCGCCAGCACTCGCATATCGCTGTGGCGCGCCACAATCACCTCCGGCACTGTGGACATCCCTACTGTGTCTGCTCCAATGGTGCGCAGAAAGCGAATCTCCGCCGGCGTTTCGTAGCTGGGACCAGTCACGGCGGCGTACACACCTTCAAAAATGTCTATCCCCAGGCGGCGGCCCTCTTCCATGGCCATGCGGCGATAGTCAGGATCGTAAGCCTGCGTCATATCAAAGAATCGCAGGCCGAAGCGGTCATCGTTCGGACCAATTAGAGGATTGTTGCCGAGCAGGTTGATATGGTCTTTGAGCACGACGAGGCAGCCCTGCTTGAGCTGTGATCCAATGCCGCCGGCGGCATTGGTAAGCAACACGGCTTTGACTCCCATGCGAACGAAAACGCGCATGGGAAAGGTGACGCGCTGTAATGAATGGCCTTCGTAGTAGTGGACGCGGCCCTGCATCGCGGCCACCAGCACGTCGCTCATCTTTCCGACGACGAGATTGCCTGCATGACCGATAGCGCTGGTGGCAGGAAAATGTGGAATCTGGGAGTAGGGAATAACGGTGGAGTCTGAAAGGTCGTCGGCAAAGCCACCAAGGCCGGAACCAAGCACCAGGGCAATCTTTGGCTGAAACTTGATTTTTTTGCGGATGAAGTCGGCGGCTTCGCCGGCGCGCGCGTAATCGTCTTGCTGGAAGGCGGTTGAAGTCATAGCGTTTAACTTTTCATCAGCACGCTGACGATCGCTGCCGAGAGCAGATTCGCCATGGTGCCGGCAATCATGGCACGAAAGCCAAGTTTCGCCAGCACATTGCGCTTGTTCGGGGCCAGGGCGCCAATTCCTCCGATCTGGATCCCAATCGAACTGAAATTGGCAAAGCCGCACAAAGCAAAGGTGGCGATGGTAAACGAACGCGGGTCGAGAGCGGCTTTCTGCGCGCCCAGGAGCGTGTACGCATAGAGCTCGTTGATGACCATGCGGCTGCCGAGCAGATTGCCGACAGCCGACGAGTCATGCCACGGCACGCCAATGAGCCATGCAACCGGTTTGAAAATCGCGCCCAAAATACTTTCCAGACTTTGTGGAAACCATGCCCAATGATTATGAATAAGACCCATCAGTCCGTTCAGGGCAGCCACCAGCGCAATAAAGGATATGAGCATAATTGCGACATTGAAGGCCAGCTTTCCGCCGTCAATGGTGCCACGCGCTATCGCGCCGAGGAGGTTTTCATCTTTGTGCATTTCATCTTTGGGCATTTCCACATGGCCCGCGGTTTTCGGCTGCTCTGTCTCCGGCACGAGCATTTTGGATATCAGAATGGTTCCTGGCGCCGTCATGATGACCGCACTGAGCAGATGTTGCGCCTGAACTCCATAGAGGATGTAGGCCCCCATGATTCCGCCAGAGACGTGCGCCATGCCCGCGGTCATGATGGTCATGAGCTCGGACCTGGTACATTCAGGCAAGAATGGCCGGATGGTCAGAGGGGCCTCGGTTTGTCCCATAAAAATGGAGGCCGCGACATTTAAGGACTCAGCCCCGCTGATTCCCATCACTTTTGTCATGGCCCAAGCCATTCCCTTGATGATCAGTTGCATGATGCCGAGGTAGTACATCACGGCAAAGAACGCGGAAATAAAGATAATCGTGGGCAGAACCTGGAAGACAAAGAAGAAACCCATCGATCCAGGTTCTTTTGGCGGCGTTCCCAGCCCGCCAAATACAAATTTCGAGCCTTCATAAGAGAAAGCGAGAAACCTCGTGATTGCCGCGCCCAGACCTTTCATGGTGTCCTCGCCGAGAGAAAGGCGGAATACCAGGATGGCAAAGAGGAACTGCAAACCCACGCCCCAAAGGACGGTCTTCAGCCTGATGGCCCTGCGGTTGGTGGAAAAGATATAGGCAATGGAAAGGAAGACGATAATGCCCAGCAAACCTGCAAAGCGCGCCATTGATCTCCTTGCCGGCGAGAAGCTTCGCCGTTAGCGTGATTTTGATGCGGTGCTGCTAAGCCTGATCTTCTTTTGCGAGCATTTCAGTGAATGCGTCGAAGACGCGGCCGAGGGCGGCCGCGCTCCACACTCATGCTATTCCCGCTGTACCGCCGAACTGCCGGTCCCTGTGCCTGCGATGACCCGTCGAATCAACGATCTGCTTCTTAACAGAGGCGCCGCGCTGATTGTGTAGGCTGCCTGAACCAGAGAGCGCGCCTCTTCCACCTGATCGCCACGGTTGTAGTACAAGGTGCACAGCGGCTCGCCCGCGGCAACTTTGTCGCCAATTTTCTTGTGCACGATTACACCCACTCCGGGATCAATCACGTCTTCCTTGGTTGAGCGGCCGCCGCCGAGCACCAGGCTGGCAATTCCGATCTTTTCAGAGTCCATGGCCGTTACATAGCCTGTGTTCGAACCCTTCACATCTGCCTTGTTCCTGGCTGAAGGCAACAGCCTGGTATCTTCCAGCACGCGCTGGTCGCCGCCCTGCAGGCGCACCATTTCGTCGAACTTATTGAAGGCTTTGCCGCTGCTGATCAAGGCCGCTGCCAGTTCCCTGCCCTCTTCAACTGTTTTTGTGCGCTCTCCCAAATAAAACATCCAGGCAGAAAGTTCAAGAGATAAATTTTTGAGGTCATCGGGGCCGGCGCCTTTCAGCACGTCGATGCACTCGATCACCTCCAGGGCGTTGCCTACGGCACGGCCCAATGGCTGGTCCATATCTGTAAGCAGGGCAACAACTTTTTTGCCCATGTGCTCGCCGGTTTCAACCATGAGCTGGGCCAGGCTGGAGGCGCTATCTTCCTGTTTCATGAAGGCGCCGGAACCGACCTTTACGTCGAGCACGAGAGCATCAATCCCCTCAGCCAGCTTTTTGCTCATGATGGAGGCGCAGATCAGGGCTGGGCTTTCGACTGTGCCGGTAACGTCGCGCAAGGCATACATTTTTTTATCGGCGGGAGCGATGCTGGCAGTCTGACCGATCATGCAGGCGCCACATGAAGTGAGCACTCTGCGCATGTCGGCCGAGGAGAGATTTACCTTGAAGCCGGGGATGGATTCCAGTTTGTCCAAAGTGCCGCCGGTGTGGCCCAGGCCGCGCCCGCTGATCATGGGGACTAGCAGGCCGCCCGCCGCTACTACGGGCGCCAAGATCAGGGATGTTTTGTCGCCGATTCCGCCGGTGGAATGTTTGTCGACCTTCTTCTGGGGTAGATCACTCCAGTCCAATACCTCGCCGGAGTGCAGCATCGCCTGGGTGAGGGCGGCGGTTTCCGCGCGCGTCATGCCTTTGAGCAGCACCGCCATGAGCCAGGACGAGATCTGATAATCGGGGAGTCCATCCGCAGTGTAGCCGCGCACGATGAATTCGATCTCCGCGACACTGAGCTCGTGGCCGTCGCGTTTTTTGCGGATCAGGTCTACCAGGCGCATGGAGTTGGGATTCGCTGCACCATTGTCTCTTAGAAATGCGGAGACGGCCAGTTGCAACATCGGGACCCACCATCGGGATATCGGGATACCGGGCATCGGGGCATGGGTGCGGACCGTCGTCTGAACGATCGCGAATAGTTGTCAACAACGCCCAAAATGTCCCTGGAATTCCGGGTTGGGAAGAATTCCTTTCTGATAAACTAGCGGGGTTTTTCCCGCGGTCAGGCTTCAGCACCCTGAATTGATATGACTGCCGCAGTCAAGCCGGTTGCACTTGTCAGCATGCCCACGTTGTCGGCGCGTTTTCCTTCCTTTCAGCTTGCCTTGCTGAAACCCACGCTGGAAAGAGCCGGCATTCCCGCCCAACCATTCTCCATGTTCATGTATTTCGGCACACATATAGGGTGGGAGATCAATGAAGCAATCGCCGATGTGTGGCCGAGCATGGTTGGTGAATGGATCTGGAGCAAAGCTGCGTTCGGCAACATGAAGACAAACGATGCCGAGTACTTTAAAACCTACGAACATGTGTTCGATGCCATCTGCAAAAGAGCGCGGTGCACCACGCGCGACCTCACGCAAATCCGCGATGAAGCGGCGCCGGAATTCATCGAATTTTGCGTTAAGAGTGTCGATTGGGGCCGGTTTGGGCTGATCGGGTTCAGCATCGTCTTTCAGCAGTTGCTGGCGAGCCTGGCGCTGGCGGGCGCGCTCAAAAAGCGCTATCCGGAGATACCGATCATACTGGGCGGGGCCAGCCTGGAAGACGATATAGCCGACGAGATCATGCGCGGGTCTCCGCAAATCGACTACGCGCATTGCGGTGATGCGGAAATCTCTTTTCCCGAAATGGTAAGGAAGCTCTATGCGGGCGACTCCATGAGCGGCCTGCGCGGAGTCATGTGGCGTGAAAACGGCAAGGTGCAATACGCAGGACGCGCGCCGAATTTTCTGGAGATGGATTCAACGCCAACGCCGGAGTTCGAAGAATACTTCTATGCGCGGCGCGAAGGCGGGTACGAGGGCTGGGAAGGCGCGGACGAGGTGATACTTCCTATCGAAGCCGCCCGCGGCTGCTGGTGGGGCGAAAAAAACCATTGCACGTTCTGCGGCCTGAACCGTTCAGGAATGGAATTTCGCGCCAAAAGCCCTGCCAATGTGATTGAGCAGTTGGAAGAACTGTCACGCCGGCACCGGGTTTTCTATTTCAATGCCATCGACAACATCATGGCGCCGGAATATACGGAAAAAATCTTTGGCCGGCTGGCTGCCGCGAACAGCGATATTCAGCTCCATTACGAAATTCGGCCCAACTTCTCACGCGCGCAACTGGGCCGCATGCGGCGCGGCGGGCTGTTCTCGGTGCAACCCGGAGTGGAAAGTTTTTCTACGAACATTCTGAAGGTCATGCGCAAGCTTTCCACGGGCATGCGCAATGTGGAATTGGTGAAGTGGTGCACATACTACGGGATCAATAATCTGTACAACATTCTGGTGCGGTTTCCGGGCGAAACAACAGCGGATTATCAACTGCAAAGTGAAATTGTGGCCAAGGTGCATCATTTCCAGCCGCCCTATGCGATTGTGAGGGCGCGGGCTGACCGGGGCTCGCCGATGTTCACCGATCCCAAGTCGCAGAGCATTGTGCGCATGACCCCGGCAGCGTGTTACCGCTACATCTTTCCAGAAGGCAAATTTGACCTCGATCGGGTCTCCTATTACTTCGAACATGAGATGGAAAATACGGTTCCGGACCAGGATTATTACGAACTATTTGACCGCGTGGCCCAGTGGCAGCAACGCTGGGAAAAAGGTCCGCGACCGTATTTACGTTATCGCAAGGCGTGGAGCACGATTGTGATCGAGGACGGGCGCGAGCGGAAGCGGCGCGAATACCAGTATTCGGATGAACAGGCGTTGCTTTACGAGTACTGCGCCGATGCCCGCACTCTGAAGGAGATCAGCAACCGCTTCGGTGAAAAGAGTTGGATCAGCAGCGCGCTGGAGGAATTCCTCGCCGGAAACCTGATGCTGTTTCTCGATGGGCGTTATCTAAGTCTGGCGCTGCCTGAGAATCCGCACTTCGATCCAGCCATTGTTACTGACGAAACACATAAGAAGATTGCCGTGCAGCCGGTTGTGCCGGCGCAGCCGGAGATAGGAGCGTAGCGTGCCGGACGTCCTGATGTCATCGGCTGCGGCAGCTTCGCTGCAAGATGAGCGCGCTGAGCTGCTTGAATTGATCCTGCGCGATGGCATCCTGCATCGCTCGGCGACACAGCCGGTACTTTCCCGCGATGGAACTTCCGCACGGTGGATGCTGGATTCGCTTTCAGTCTCAATGAATCAGCGCGGGGCGGAACTGGCGGGCCGGTGTCTGATCGAGTTGCTGGAAAAGTTTGAAGGCCGGCAACTGGCCACTTACGGGCTGACTGGCGTGCCGCTGATGCAATCGGCGATCCTGCAATCCGGTGGACGCTATCACGGACTGATTGTCAGAAAAGAAAAGAAGGCGCACGGATCGCTGCGAAGAATCGAGGGCCAGATCGATCCTGACGAGCCGACGATCCTGGTTGACGATTCCATCAGCTCCGGACTTTCCATGCAGGAGGGCGCAAATTTCTTGCGCGAAGCCGGACTGTGGGTAGAAGGCGGCGTCGCCCTGGTGCGTTTTGGATGGGAGAACGGATTTGCCGCGCTCCAGGAACAAGGCCTTCACATGGAGGCGGTGTACGACGTCTGGGAAGATCTGATGTCGCGGATGAAAGGAGAGGAAACGGTCTCTCACAATCCGACCAAGCGCTTCAACAGATTTCCATGGAGGGAAAAGCGCGCGCCGGAAGGTTTGCATCCGGCCATGCTGGCCCGGATCGCGATGGAAGAATACTTCCGCTCGGGAAAGCTGCTGCGTGCGCCGCGCAGGTTGGATGCGGAGTACGACTCGCGCGGCGGCGTGTGGGTCAGCTTGCGAGACAAGAACGAAATCTATTACCGGCACGCGCGTGATGGCTTCTGGAACTTTCCGGGCGAGGCAGTGGAGAAGACGCCGGAGGCCGTGCTGCGAGCAGCTTTTCAGACGGCCAATGAACTTGGGCCAGGCAAGAAGGCGCAGGCGATTCTGGACAACAGTCACATTGCAGTAACTTTTTTCACTGCTCTGGAAGAATGTACTCCCGGACAAATTGACAATGACCGCTATGGCATTGTGGTGTGCAGCCGCGAGCGACCCTCACAGATGGGCGGGGCGCTGCCTCGCATGCCGGGCATCAGCAATGAATGGGAGCAATTCCGCCACGCCTGGCGAAAAAATGCTACGCTGTTTTCCTTTGAGCCGTACACGCTCTATCGGCATGACGTGCTGAAAATCGTGGAACCCGGAGCGCAATGGCAGCCGTCGGGGGTTCCGGCGAATGCGGAGCGGGGATGGGACAAAGATCCGGCAATCGGCGGCCGTGTTGCGGAGCGGGCGCGTGATATAGCGTTAGCCAAACTCCTGGGCGTGAAAGAAAAGCAATCGTTGTTGCCCGCCGAACTTTTGCCGCGAGAGCTGCATTCGCTCTATATCACAGTCTATTGCGATGGAAAAGTGCGGGGATGCGCAGGATCCGCGATCCAGAACTTCGATAGTGATTTGCGCACTCTGGTCGAGTCGGCGCTTCACGATCACCGGTTTGCGGGGAATGCGTCTCCCGATCCCGAAGATGTGGCTATTACCGCATCCCTGCTGTTCAATGCTCTTGAACTGGGAAAGCTTAC